>CAXMPK010000045.1:0-8813 GCA_964195405.1 uncultured Acidimicrobiia bacterium | reverse complement strand
TGATGAGATCCGTTTCTGGGCGGACTACGTCCACCCGGGACGTAGCGGATATATCTACGACGACAACGGGAATAGCGGCGGTCTCGCCGCTGATGAGCTCTTCGTGATCGCCGGTGATCAGAATTCGGATCCCCTCGACGGGGACAGCATCCCGGGCTCCATCCAGCAGCTGCTGAACAGTCCAAAGGTGAACACCAAGGTCACCCCTTCCAGCATCGGAGGGGCCGAACAGGATGGATTACAGGGCAATGCCAACACGCTTCATCTAAGCGACCCGGCCTTTGACACCGCGGACTTCTTCGATGGTTTTCCCCCGGCGCCGTTCGGCGGAGCACCGGGCAACCTGCGGGCCGACTACGTGCTCCCAAGGAAGAACATGATGATCAGCGACGCAGGGGTCTTCTGGCCCGAAAGCACGGATCCACTGTTCCCACTTGTGGGCACATTCCCGTTCCCCAGTTCCGACCACCGTCTGGTGTGGATCGACGTCAGGGTCAAATAGAACTGCCGAAACGTGAACTACGTAAAGGCGCCCCGGTCACCTGACCGGGGCTGGTCCGCGGAAAACCATCATCCTGCCCAATCTTGACCGCCGATTAGCCTGGTTCGGTGTCACTCAATCTCACAGCTGCGGAGTCGGGCTGTCTCCTCCTCTCTGACATCACCGGTTATACCGGGTATCTCAAGGCCACCGAACTGGAGCACGCACAAGACGTTCTTGCTGATCTACTCGAGACCATCGTCGACACCCTGCAACCCGTTTTCATTCTCTCGAAGCTAGAAGGCGACGCTGCTTTCGCATATGCCGCAGCGTCGAGTCTGAACCCCACGATGATCATGGATACGGTCGAAGCGGTCTACTTCGCCTTTCGTAAGCGTGTCCGGGACATCGATCGTGCCACCAGTTGTGACTGCAACGCCTGTGTTCTGATCCCAGGCCTCGATCTCAAATTCTTTGTCCATTTCGGAGAGTATGTCGTGCGACACATTGCGGGAAGCGAAGAGCTAACCGGACCAGATGTCATCCTGGCCCATCGACTGATGAAAGGGTCCGCAGGTGATGCTGTCCAAGGCTCGGCATACGCTGCCTACACCGCGGCAACCATGGACAGGGTCGGGATGAACCCTGACCTCCTCGGATTTCGGCCTCACATCGACCACTTCGATGACCTCGGGGATGTGGAGCTGTTCGTCCAGGACCTCCATGCACTGTGGGCGTTCGAGCAGGAGCGCAATCGTGTGTACGTGTCCAAAAACGAAGCGGTTGCCGAAGTCGAGGTGGACGTCCCAGTCGAGCCCGCTGTCATCTGGGAATACGTGACCGACCCTTCGAAGAAAATGGAGTGGCAACCAGGTCTTACCGGCATCGACATGATTACAGATGGTCGACTCGGCGCCGGATCTACCAACCACTGCATGCACGGCCAGGACGTGACCATCGAACATGTTGCCGATTGGCGCCCGTTCTCTTACTACACGAGCCAATTCGAGCACCCGGTCATCGACGAGTGGTGGACAATTACGACCGAGTTTACGCAGACCGAAACCGGAACGACGCTCTCACTGAGGGTTGGCATGATGCCGCCGGCACTTGAGGATTGGTGGGCCGAGTTCGGCCCTCAATGGATAGATGGGGTGTCAGATGCCCATCGCAACCTAGAAGCCTTACTCGAGAAAGACTTCGGGGCTCAAATTCGCCTAGCGAAGGCCTAGTCGCGGTAACTCTTGGGTGGTGGGTCGTTGGTCTGGCTCGCCCGATGCCTCGTAAAATTGCGGCTGCCATCGAAGAATTGCGCCGTGTTTGACGAGGGCGCCCACACCGACAACGGACACTGAGGCGAACCTAGGGATCGGGCTCAACCGGACGTCAGACCCCAACAGAGCATCAGAAGAACCACAACAACCAAGCCTGGAGGCCAATTACGGTGCTGTCGAGTGGCCTGTCCGGTTGCCAGGTTTCGAGACCAGGCTCAGGCCGCTCGTTTGGCCAGACGAACTGCGGCGAGCGACCGGCGCAAACTGATCGCCGCCCATAGTCCAATGGTCGACAAGACCAGTCCGACAGCGACCCTCGCAGCGAAACCGGCACGAACGGCTTGAGCAGCTCCAGCGGGAGTGGTGTCAGACGATGCGATCAAATCCCGGGCCACCTCCACGTCGCCAAGCTGGCTGGTGACAACGAACAACAGAACCGCCCCACCTATCGCTGCGCCAAACGTGAAACCCTGGTTCCTGGCAAAGAGTTGAGCTGCACCGACTCGCCCCACCTTGGCGTCATCTGTGACTACGCACAGCAGCGTGAGGGCTGCGTTGGTGCTCATCCCGACCCCAAAGCCTGTCGCGAAACACACGTAAAAGACCATGAGCGGTGAGGTAATGCACTGCCTCAGTAGTTGATGTCAAACACGGGCTTCGGAAGCCACTTGGGCACTCGCTGATGGTCGAGCGCGGGACCAGTTTTGATAGAATCCAAGCATCAACCAGCTAAGGACCCGGGACGGGCAGAGGAAATCATGAAGCTGACATTCGGCGAGGACCTCGAGAGCTTCGCGAGGTCCATAGACATCTGTCGATTCGAAGAGTTCGAAGATGTCCTTGATTCGACGCGAGAATATCTCGAGACGAACTTCAATATCACCAAAGTGGAGCGCCTCGTGGAGCGCGTCTATCAGGGCGTTCCCAACCTCGAGCCGACCCTGAATACAGAAGACCAGTACGAGCACTATCCGGTCCGGGACGACCATGACGAGGCGAACGGTCTCAATGCCTGTGCCTTTATCCGGAAACGGAAACAGTGGGTGGTGCCCGAGGACAAAGAGGCAACGCTCGACGAAGCTATTGCCTACAGGGAACTCTGGAATCCAAATGAAAAGGAGGACCTCCCCCGCTACGTACGCCTGCTCAGCAGCGACGGTCAACTTCGTTCTCCACGTCAGACGAAAACCCTCATTTCGATACCGATGGTGAAGCGCGGGACGACTACCTCCCTCGTTTACTTCGAGTCCGAAGACACCCTGGTGGCGAGCGAGCGCGCCAGGGACGAGCTCGAGGGGATCGCGAAAGCGATCGCGCGGCTACACGAGCTGGCCGATCAGAACGACGACACTCATCTAGCCACCGCCAAGGAGATCAAATTTCTTGGCAAGTCGAGCCAAGGAGTTCAAGACTGGGGTGTGTCCGTCCCGTCGCTGTTCTTTGCCTATCCGGATGACGCCGATGAAGAGGTGATGGCGGAGTTCTCCAAGCAGCTGACGGTTATGGAATCTGGAAATGTGATTCGCCTGTTCGACTGGCGCACGAACTACGAAGGGGGTCGCATACCAGACAAGATCGAGAAGGAGATAGGTGGCGCCACCTATTTCGTCGCCTACCTGTCCGAGCAACAGGGTGAGGCGGCCAAACACGCCTTTTTCGACAATCCGAATGTGATGTATGAGGCCGGGATGTTTCAGGGACTTGTCAACGACGTCACCCAGCGGGCGACTAGTTGGCTCCTCGTCAGGGAGCCCGATTCGCTGGCGCCGTTCGACATCAGCACGGTGAACATGCTGCTCGTTCCGCGTAAAAAGAGCGGAAGCCTGAAGAAGAGCGAGTTCACCGAGAGTCTGAGCAAGCGTATAGCCAATCTGATCCCTGGCCTCCCGGATGAAGTATCCCAAGAAACCGAATCCATACCCGAATAAATCGTCGCCACCGTTTGACCGAGCCGACAACCGGCACTATCTGCGGCCTCCTCGCCAACTATTCCCAGCCCTAGATGTCAATTACCTCGTGACATGCTCCGGCTTCACCCGCACCCAATACTCGTAGTCCGAGTCGCCCCACACCGAGGGCCTTCCCGAGCCGAGGTCCTGACCCTCTAGTCCTAGCCGCTGTCGTCGATCCAAGCCGAGAGGTGTGACTGGACCGCCGGGTAACTCTTGCTGCCCAGCGACACCTCCCGAGCTTCTGTCCCACTCATATCAATCATCATTCTCACCGTCGAGGAAGCGCTCCGACGATGCGGCTCTCTGGTCGGAACTCATCGCTCGATAGGAACTTTGGGCCTGACTGACTTGAGAGAACATGGTAGAGGTACCTTCCGAAGATGCATCCCATTGAGTGGTGTTCGCCGAAGACACACCAATTGCCTCACCCTCTTCGAAGGTGGTCTCGTCAGTACCCAGGAATACGAACGCCCATGTCTGACCTTTGCGAGCTTCGATCAGCTCGGAAATCATTTGCCCGCTGAACTCCCGGCTGGCGTTCTTGTATTCGTCGGTGACAATCACTACGACCTGGTCCTCGATCGGTTATGTGAACATCGAGCCTTGTGGATTGTTCAACGCGAGGACCATTGACCGTTCATCCTGCATCAGGCGCCCTCGAAGTTACCCATATTCACCTAGCCTTTGTGTCATGACCCTTGATGTCGAGCAGGCGAGAATGACGGTTCGGCTTTCTCTCTACGCCTACCGCAGTCCCGAACAAGCCAAGACCGCCGTGGAGTCGCTGGGGCTGACTGAGTTCAACTGGCACAGCAACCACTCCACGCAGGCATTTATTGCGAAAGGCGACGACACTATCTATGTGTCCTTCCGAGGTACGGAGGCTGACAACCCCATCGACTGGATCGCTGACGCCAAGTTTGCACCCGCGGCCGGTGTGTTCGGCGCCAGCGTTCACTCCGGATTCAGCGGAGGCCTCGACGAGGTGTGGAGCGATGTGGCTTCGATTGTTGAAGCGGCCTCTACCCCAGTCGTACTGACCGGTCACAGTCTCGGAGCTGCTTTGGCGACGCTAGCGGCGGCGCGATTCACCGAGATGGGAACGCCGGTCGCCGGCCTTCACACCTACGGGTCGCCACGGTGCGGGCTGTCCCAATTCAAATCCGAGCTAGATCAACGAACCCTCGATTTGAGTTATCGGTTCATCAATCACATCGACCTCGTCACAAGGGTTCCGCTACTGAGCCAGGGTTATCGCCACGTTGGCAATCGTGTCTACTTCGACGCCGCAGGCACGCCTCATCTCAATGCGAGTGGGTTAAGAATTGCATTCGAGGACATCAAGTTTCGATTGGCCCACCTCGGGAGCATCCAAGCTGCTGGTCTAGACGAGCATTCGATCAACGCGTACGTGCGTGTCGTCGATAACCTCACATGACGGGTTATTAGCTGTGCCCGCCTTCGAGAAGCCCAATTTCTCGTACAACTTCCGCGTCGGCAGCCAGCTGAATGCACTCCGAGCTCATCGCGATACTGCGCCGGGCCGGTCGATCATGCCCAGATCGGCCGATCAACTGGTAGTGGCGAGTTGGAACATCGCCAACCTCGGGCTCCATGAGCGGAGGCCGAAGGACTATAAGTTGATCGGGGAGATCATCTCGTGGTTTGACCTCGTTGCAATTCAGGAGACCAACAACAACCTGTCAGGACTGCGCGGGCTGGCCGAAGAGGTGCCTGATTCCTACCGGCTCACCTTCTCGGACAAGGCAGGAAACAACGAGCGGATGGCGTTCATCTACGACTCGGATCGTCTTGAGATTCTCGAGGAGACCGGCGAGATAGCCGTCCCACCTCGCTGGAAACACGTGATTAGGATCCCCGGTTCGACACAGAAGTTCAACGGCTTCGACCGAAACCCATTTCTTTCTGCATTTCGAGTGAATGGCTCCGATTTTGAGTTCGGGATAGTCAACATCCACCTCTACTTCGGATCCGAGTCATCGAAGTCGCACAACCGAAGGTTCATGGAGGCACTAGCGACGGCTCGCTGGGCCGACCTCCGTCGTAGCGACGCCGACGCCTACACCCAGAACATGTTGGTGATGGGCGACTTCAATCTGAAGAAGGCCGACTGGGGCGATCCGATCTGGGAGATGCTCGGCGCACGGGGCCTATTCCTGGTACCCCATTCGACATATGTCGGTGGCAGCAACATCAATGACGACCGGCCATATGACCAGGTGGCGTTCTTTCCGGGGCCGTTGATGAACGCGGTCTCCAGCTCTGGCGTTTTCGACTTCGACCGCGGGGTCTTCTCGACCCTTCGTAAGCAGCGACCCTCGGGCGAGTTTCTGGCCTACGTCCGCTACTACCTCTCCGATCATCGACCACTATGGGTGTCGTTTGGACTGTGACCACAGATTTCAGTGAACCACGGCCCAGGGAGGGGTCAACACATCATGCCGGACGTAAGCGGTGGGACACCTGGGTACTAAGACGACCGGTGGATCTGTTCTAGCTATCGGCATTGATACATACGGTTTGTTGCCTGTTTTCTGATCGTGCTTACTCGCTGAGAACATTGATCACCCGCTGGATGTTGTTGCTCTCCCGAAGGCGAATCGCCAATAGTCCTGCACTGAAGAACCAGCCAGGACGAAGCAGTACGTCACCGAAACCTGAAGTCCACCTGTCCCGGGCAGCGATTATTGGCTCCCAGTCCGTGTCGGGCAGCTGAGCTAGTTGTAATGCGAGGTCCCAAGCTTCGATTCGAGCGACCTCGATACTGAATTTGATCAGAGCACTGTCGCTACGGCCACCCATTCGGTCGAGGAGTCCGACCCACGGCGAAACCTCAGCCACGTCCTCAGTGAACCCGTCAACCAACCGGCCGAGGACCTCGTTGATCTTCGTGAAGTCTCCCTCCAACGCAACAATGTCAGCGCCCGGCGCCACAGTGGCGGCCGCTATGCCCAGGTCGAGGTTTATGTGAGCACTCATGCCGACGAGCAGGTGTTGGACGATGATCGGACGCCACTGACCCACGGCTCGGAAAGCCACATCCCAAGCGTCAGTTGTCCTATTTCCGGCCGTGAAATCCGAGACTGCAGTGATATAGCGCTGAGCGAAAACCACGTCTAATTGCGACATTCGCCTTGGGTCGTCAAAGATGCCGGCGTCAATCGCTTCCTTTATGGCCACAGTGACCTTGCGGTACATCGCAGCAAAGTACCCAACGCGGCTGTTGTCTTCGCTGGCGCGGTCGACGATCAGGCCAAGCTCGATGAGGACTTCGTCGATGGAATTCAATGACATAGCACTCCTGCCTGATTTCTGCTCCAAGGCGTTATCCGGACATTGCCGTTTCGTCCCGCAGCTACTGAAGGCCAGACGAGAATAGGAATCTCGCTACTGAAGCGTGCGTCAAAGCAAGTAAGGGGCCAAAATCGTCGTGCCGTCGGAATCATGGACAGTCGCGATTGGGTTCGAACTATCAATGAGCGTCGTCGGCCGCGGTCGCATAGGATCGAATTGCGAGAGGAGATCCGGCAGCGAAGCCGCTGCAATCCGACGGTAGAGGAGGAACTGTGGCCGCGTTGAAGTTCGGAGATACGGGCGATGATGTCAAAACCGTTCAGAGGATTCTCAAGCAGGAGGGCTTCTTCACCGGTGCTGTGAGAGGGAACTTTCTCAAGCTGACCAAGGCCGCCGTAACAACGTTCCAAAAGTCGCACAAGGGCCCGCAGGGCAAGTCGCTGCAAGCGGATGGGGCGGTGAGCGAAGGCACTTGGTGGGCGCTGCACAACTTGGTTGAGTCGACGACAGGGGAGCCGGAGCTCGAATACGGGGACAAAGGCGAATGGGTGAAAGTCGTTCAACAATTCCTCAAGGAACAGGGATTCTTCAAAGGAGCAGTGCGGGGTAACTTTCTCAAGCTCACCAAAGAGGCTGTCATCTACTTCCAGCACACCCATCTTGGCCCGAATGGGGAGTTCCTGAGCTCCGACGGCGTGGTGGGTATCAACACATGGTGGGCCTTGCGGAACCCAGTCGGCAAACCGCAGCAGTCGAATATTCCTCGAGAGATCCCTGATGGGCTGACGCCAATGCGCCAGAAGGTGTTGCAGGATGCCCTCGCCCAACATGCTGGTGGGGTCAAGGAGGTTCCCAACGGAACGAACACCGGCGACGGTGTCACCAAATTCCTCCCCGGGGGCAAAGGGGCAGCCTGGTGCTGCTATTTCTGGTCCTGGGTCAATCGAGGAGCCGTGGGCCATTACTCGCTCGGTGCCAGGTATGGCCGGGTGTCATCGGCATTCGCCAAGGCACGACAGTTGGGGATGGCACGAGAAAAGGGCGAATACGTTCCGATCCCCGGCGACGCCTTCATCATGGCGACATCCAAAGCCGAGAGTGGCAAATACAAGTTCACTGGTACTGGCCACATAGGCTACGTGCTTCGGGTTGAGATGTCGCGAGGCAAGGCGGTGATGATCAACACCGTGGAGGGGAACTCCGGCAACCGTGTCAAACTCGGCAAACGCAATCTCTCGGACAGTTCCATCGTCGGGTTCATAAACAACTACGGAACAGACGAGCAACCGACCAGCTGGGAAAAGGGTCTCGTATCAGCGACGGACGCGTCGGGCACGGCCACGAGGTGAAGACTCGGATCGAGACCATGAGCGAAGAGGAGTGGCTGGATGCCGTGCAAGGCCTTCATCCCATACAGTCATGGAGTGCGCGAAGGAGCACTCTTGATGCGACGCCTGGTCATCTGAGTTCACGCGCGTGACCGACCCCGCCCGACTGAGAGTATTAGATATCTTGCATGGCACCTCGACAGACCGACACCTCCCCCGCCATAGCCGCGGGGAGCCTTGAAAGGAGTTACATGGACGGAGGAAGGCCATCGGTCAAGAACGCATAGAGGAGAAGCGCTTTCCGATAGACGGAATGGTATTCCTCGTTTGCTGTGTGGGTGATTCGCAGGTCGTTGAAGCGGCCGCTTAATGCGCTGCGGCTCTGGTGGCGGAGTTCGACTCGGCCTACGAATGATCAGCCCTTTATGGGGATCATTCCTCATACTCTGAGCCAGTCGGGTCC
>CAXMPK010000044.1:0-1896 GCA_964195405.1 uncultured Acidimicrobiia bacterium | reverse complement strand
CCGAACGCAACGATCGCCGCCTGTAGACCGAGGCACACACCGAGAGTCGGGACTGTCCCGCTGAGTTGGTGTATGTAGTCGATCGAGAAGCCAGCGTCCTCAGGTCGCCCGGGCCCCGGAGAGATCACCAGCCGATCGGGCTTGAGGGCGACAGCCTCTTCGGGTGTCAAGGCATCGTTCCGATAGACGATCGGATCAGCCCCAAGTTCACCGATGTACTGGGCGAGGTTGTAGGTGAAAGAGTCGTAGTTGTCGAGGATCAGAACCCTCACGAGATGGTGCCACCCGAGTCGAGAAGTGTGTTCCCCATCCAGTCGTAGACGAAGAAAAGTGCGACAAGGCCAACGATGAGGATGACCGCCGCCAAGATGACCTTGACTGCCATGGGACCAGGCAACGAGAGGAATACCCGTTTCATGAGCCGAGAATAGCTGGCGCGTTCGGGCCGTCGACGAGTTGTGCAAAGACCACGAGTCGCTGCCTGGAGCTGAACTTCGGATGGCACGTGGTGAGTGTCAGCCAGGCGCCTTCGCGGTCCTCGGTGACCCACAACTCGCGTGGGCCAACGATCACACTCTGGTCAACCGCATACGTATGAATTCCGATAGCGGTCTCGACCTCGATGATGTCCCCAGGAACAAGCTGATCGAGTTCATGGAAGGGCGCCCCGTATGTCGTTCTGTGGCCAGAGATCACAGCGTTCCCCGGCTGACCGGGAAGCGAAGTGTGGGGCATGTGTCCGGCGCCGGTGCGCAGGTTCCGTCTCGAGACACCTTCTACCACGGCCCAACCCTCCGCAAGACGCTCGATCTTCGGGATACGAATGATCGCAAACGAATCACCCTTCTCAGGTCTCTGCTCGATGTAGAGGGTCGCTACAGGCACGCCAGGGTCAGGGGTCGCTACAGGCACGCCAGGGTCAGGGGTCGGTTCGCCTGATTCGGGGGCAAGCACAGGTCCGACTCCGGGAACGTACGCGATCTCCACAACCTCGACCTCTTCGAAGTACTCGACCGCCTCCTCTGTCCGTTCGACATTCGCCTGCTGGGCGAAATATGTCGTCACGAACAGTTGCTGGAACACGAAACCGATCAAGAACAGCCCGAGACCGATCGACGTCCAGCCAAAAACCCGGATGACCTTGATGTAGGTCGGGCTTGCGTCGCTCATCGGGGTCGATGCTGATTCTCTGATTTCCGTGTCGCTCATCAGGCGCGAGGGTACTCGTCCATCCGTTTTGGCTACCCATATCGACAGCGACCCGACCATCGATGTTTGCTTGCATCGACGCTACGCTGTTGACATGCCAGTATCGAAAGGCCGCAAAAAGGCCAACAAACGACCTACCCCGCCGTCGCACAAGCCAACCGCCGTTGACGAAAAGGGGCCATCACCCCTGTGGTACGTCGTCATCATGTTCGGGCTGATGGCTCTCGGGATCCTGCTGATTCTCTCGAACTACATGGGACTTCTACCGGGCGGCACGTCCAACAAGTACCTGCTCACGGGTCTTGCGGGGATCGGCGTCGGTTTCTCGATGACGATGAACTACCGGTAGCACTGCCCGCAACGTCCGACACCGTTCAGCGACACATCGGCCTCAGATCGCTCGAATCATGTCCTCACGACAGTGACGCGGCGGTCGGATCTCTTCACCGATCTGGGCTTCTGTCACCGTAAGCGACAGACCGCACACGATGCACAGATACGGTACGTCAACCTCTTCGACAGTCGAAAGATCCGGTTCGGGCGGCGGTCCGGATGCGATGAACCTGATACTCCATAGTGTGGCTGCGACAATGGCCAACCCGATGAGGGCAGCCACAAAGACGATCATGCAAGCGACTCGATGATCGTGCCGTTGGCGAGTCCCCCGCCTTCACACATCGTCTGGAG
>CAXMPK010000043.1:0-1793 GCA_964195405.1 uncultured Acidimicrobiia bacterium | reverse complement strand
CGACGCCCATGTTGATGATCGTCTTGCGGATATGAACTTGGTGGCTGACGACTACGGCTGGATGGCAGCGCAGGTGGCCTCGGTTCACCCCCCAAACCGGACGGTGCTTGCCCTCGAGGGAGGCTACGACCTGGAGGCATTACAACAGTCGACTGCTGCCACCCTGATGGGTATGGCAGGGATCAGTTCAGACCACGAGACGCCGAAATCGTCAGCGACTGACGTTTCCACCGACGTTGTGACTGACGTTCCGCGCGACGTTCCGCCTCCCGCCTCAGCCGCCGCCGCTGTGGACGAGGCGGCGTTGGCCATTGCACGCCACTGGACAATCTAAAATTCGAAACCTCAGCTACTACGGACCATATGCGGTCCTTATTAGCTCATCTTTGCGCCGGAAAGCTCCGCTCAACCCTGCCCCCTCCCTGCCGATAACCATCTGGGAGCAGATTGGAAAAGGAAGATGGAGTTCAACATTGACGAGATCCTTCAGCGCGCAGTCACGGTGGGGGCATCTGACGTTCATCTGAAGGTGGGATCAGCCCCGATCGTCCGAGTCGACGGCGATTTGCGACGTCTCGATGGTTTCGAGCCGTTGCGTCCGGCCGATTCGCAGGGTTATGCAGAAAGTATCTTTACCTCCAAGGCGGCCACGGACTTCAAAGAACGCGGCACAGCTGACTTCGCTTATGGAAAGCACGAACTCGGGCGTTTCCGTGTAACCGCTTTCCGACAACGTGGTTCGGTGTCGATGGTTCTGCGACGGGTTGTGCCCGGTTCGAAGACATTCGCGGAATTGGGTCTCCCCAAGATCGTCGAGAAAGTTGCAAGTGCTTCCTCGGGTTTGGTTGTGGTGACTGGCAGGTCCGGGTCGGGGAAGACATCGACCATGGCTTCGATGATCGACTGGATCAACACAAACCGAGGCATGGCGATCCTGACGGTTGAGGATCCGATTGAGGTGCTTCATCCCGACAAGCGCTCGGTTGTGGTTCAGCGCGAGGTTGGTGTCGACACTTCCGACATGGCACGTGCGATCCGGGGTGCGATGAGACACGACACTGATGTCATCATGGTCTCCGAACTGCCCGACGCCGACACCGCAAGGGCAGCAATCGACGCTGCCGAAACTGGACACCTGGTCATTTCGTCCATGCGGACAACCGATCCGGCCGAGACGGTCGCACGTATTGTCTCGCTCTTCCCCGAATCTGAGCGAGCGGTGATTCGGAGCCAGCTTGCGGCCCAAGTTCAGGCGATTATCAGCCAGCTTCTCATTGATACGGGTGATACAGGGGTGGTGCTTGCAACCGAGGTGCTCACCAACAATGAGCGAGCCCAGGAGTGGATCATGGCTGGTGACGAGGCCTCCTCCCTCGTTGAGATCATCAAAGAGAGCGGATTCCATGGAATGCAGACTTTCGATCAAGCACTCCTCAAACATGTTGTCGACCAGAAGGTCGAGATTGACTCGGCCCTTCCATATGTGCGCAATACCCATGAGGTGCGTGCCAAGGCCCAGGCGGCGGGCATAGCGGTCTAGCGAAACACCACTAGCTCCAATGCCCCGGTGGTGGACCAGGGAGACCGATAACCTCCGTCAACGTGATCCCGAAGCGGCTCGAATTCCTGACCTCCACTGATCTTCCGCCAGGACAACTGGCGAAGATCTTCGAAGGTGCCGGTGAGGAGCTGTACTTGGTCGGGGGATCGGTGCGAGACGCGTTTCTAGAGCGCCCACTGGATGACTTCGACTTCGCCACGAGTGCCCGACCGGATCGTGTGGCTGAGTTGCT
>CAXMPK010000042.1:0-34974 GCA_964195405.1 uncultured Acidimicrobiia bacterium | reverse complement strand
ATGCGCTACCCGAAACGGATGCGGTTCGTCGATACTTCAGGCCCGTGACCAGGGCTGGTGCCCAACCGCCGAACTTGGAGCCACATCACGAGATACGTGAATCCCTGGAATAGTCAATAGCCACAGGGGTTTCCAGCGGGCACCAGTTCGGCACCGGTGAAGTCCCAGCCCGACGAGCCATCGAGCGCGTCGCCAACTCCTAAAGTAGAAAACCCAGGCACCGCCTGGGTTTTCCGTTAGTAGCGGGGGCGGGATTTGAACCCGCGACCTTCGGGTTATGAGCCCGACGAGCTACCAGACTGCTCCACCCCGCGTCGATGGAGCTGTAATTGTACGGCGCCTGAATCGATACGCAATCTCCGATCGACGTGTGAATTTGCTCCATTTGGGCAACCCACGATTGCCCCCCTTATGTATCGGACTTGTCGACCCAACCAGTGAGACTGCCGTAGTGCCCGTCAGGATCGCGAAAGTGGGCGCCCAGTAGGTCACGCTTTTCGTCCGAGTTGATCAATCTCAACTCCAGTTCGAAAGGCACCCCGCGTTGACTCAACGCTCCGAACTCCGCACGAACATCATCCGCTTCAAATACGACCTCGGTGAGTGACTCATCCTCAATGGACCGATCAATATGACTCAGGATCAAATTGGTTCCCCCTCCATTGAGGAAAGTGAATCCCGGGATCTGAAACGCCACGTCGAGGCCGACAGCGTCTTTCCAGAATCCAACCGCCCTCTCCATGTCTTCCACACGCAGAATGACTGATGAGAGCTTCATGAGATGAGACTAGGTGTCGAGTCGACCGCGAAGGTGAGCGGATTGGAACCGGATACGGTCCGTAGTAGCTGAGGTTCGCGAGGGGTTAGCGGTAACGCCAGACGATCCGACCCCGGGTGGGGTCATAGGTCGAGACTTCGACGTCCACTGAGTCGCCGGGGAGCACCCTGATACCGCGGCCACGACGCATACGTCCCGACGGCTTGGCGAGCAACTCGAAACCACTGTCCAGCTTCACTTCGAAGGTGGAATCGGGAAGCATCTTCGTAACCGTGCCTCGCATCCGTATGTATTCCTCGGTGTCCTTTGCCAAAACTCTCTATTCCTTAGGTCCCCATAGGTTAGGCCAGGCGGTTCTGCTCCGAGAAAGGCTGGATTTCCCGGGTTTCACTCGGGTAGGTTTGCAGACATGTTGTCAATTGCCGCCGGCTCCACTGAAACCGCATTGTTGGACGAGACAATCGGACGGAATCTCGAGGCCACCGCCGCGCGAATCCCCGACCGAGAAGCCTTGGTGGTCGTCCACCAAGACATTCGCCAGACTTGGGCTGAGTTCAACGCCACTGTGGATGAGGTGGCGAAGGGACTGATAGGCATCGGGATCGAGACCGGCGACCGTGTCGGGATGTGGAGCCCCAACTTCGCGGAGTGGATCTATATCCAATACGCCACGGCCAAGATCGGTGCCATCCAGGTCAACATCAACCCGGCCTATCGGACCAGTGAGCTCCGTTACGCCCTAGAGCAATCCGGCTGCCGTCTCCTCGTCACCCGCACCGACTATCTGACCTCGAACTACAAGGACATGGTCGAGGAGGTGGCACCAGACGTAAGCGCTCTCGAGAAGGTCATCTACTTCGACACCGACGACTGGGCACAACTACTCGCCGCTGGGCAGTCTGTGTCCGACGATGATCTTCATGAGCGCGGGGAAACGCTGAACCCCAGCGACCCGATCAACATCCAGTACACATCAGGGACCACTGGAGCGCCAAAAGGTGCCACTTTGAGTCACCGCAGCATCCTCAACAACGCGCTTTTTGTTGGAGAAGCCTGCGCCTACACCGAAGCTGACCGTATCTGCATCCCGGTGCCGTTCTATCACTGTTTCGGGATGGTGATGGGGAACCTGGCCTGTTCGGTCTTTGGAAGTACGATGGTGGTGCCCTCACCAACGTTCGATCCGGGCGCAGTTCTCCAAGCGCTCCAGGACGAGCACTGCACTTCTCTTTACGGTGTCCCCACGATGTTTGTCGCAGAACTCGGCCATGAGGCGCTGGCCGATTTCGACCTCTCACACATGCGGACCGGCATCATGGCTGGGTCGCCGTGCCCAACCGACGTGATGCGTCGGGTCATCGACGACATGAACATGGACCAGGTGACAATCGCCTATGGCATGACAGAAACCTCACCGGTCTCAACTCAAACGAGCACCAGTGACTCGGTACACCATCGGGTGACCACTGTCGGCCAGGTCATGCCCCACATCGAGTCCAAGATCGTCGACCCGACCACAGGTGAGGTTTTGCCAAGGGGCGACCGGGGCGAATACTGCACTCGGGGTTATCACGTGATGCTGGGCTACTGGAACGATCCAGAGCAGACAGCAGATGCCATCGACGACCAGGGCTGGATGCATTCGGGTGACCTCGCCACTATGGATGACGATGGATACGTCAACATTGTCGGTCGAATCAAGGACATGATTATCCGCGGCGGCGAGAACATCTATCCCCGTGAGATCGAGGAGTTTCTCTACACACACCCCGCCGTTGTCGACGCACAGGTGATAGGTGTCCCTGATGCCAAATACGGAGAAGAGCTAATGGCCTGGGTGCAGCTCGCTGCAGGTGAGGTGTTGACCGAAGACGAGTTGAAGGCCTTCTGCGAAGACAAGATCGCCCATTTCAAGGTACCGCGCTACGTCAGATTCGTCAGCGAGTTTCCAATGACCGTCACCGGCAAGATTCGCAAGGTCGAAATGCGGGAAAAGTCGATCGCCGACCTCGGTCTCGGAGAAGTGGCGGCCACCGAGACGGCATAACGCTCAGCCGACGTGAAGCGCTGAAGCGTCGGTGGATTGGCTGACAAGCCTCTCGATTTCGATGAGGATGCGCTCGGCCTCGTCGATCCAACGCTGGTAATCGGCGAGGTCGCCTTGGGCAAGGGCATTGTTGGCATTCTCAAACGCGGTGGTGGCCTCAGCCACAAGCTCCTCTATCGTTTCGTCACCGGTTGGGGGATCGACCGTTCCCCCGTCATCGTCGGCAGTCTCACCACCACCACCACCACCGGCGGCGGTTCCGAAGACCAACTCCAATGCGCCGTCCAGCGTGTCCGACCATTCCACCCGGTCGCTGTAGACAACCGCTACCCGTCTGAACTCGGGAAACGCTCCTCCTTGTTCCTCGAGGTAGATGGGCTGGAAATAGATCACCGAATCCTCAATCGGGACTACCAGAAGATCACCTTTGATGACAGTCGAGCCGTCACCACGCCAAAGACTGAGCTGTTGTGAGATTTCGGCATCCTGCTCAATTCGCTGCCCCACCTGCTCAGTGCCGTCAACCAACTTGCCCTGGGGCATCCGGTAGTCGATAAGCCGTCCGTAGCGCCCCGGTGTCGAATCGGCTACGAGAAACCCGACCATGTTCCGTTTCGCTCTGGGGTTGAACGGCTGGAGCAGCAGATACGACAGGTCATCTTCAGAGGGCAATTCGGTCAACAGGTAATAAGGAAGCACCTCTGCAAGAGGCCGGACTGCGTTGTCAACGATGTTGCGTAGATCGCCTTGAAGACGCAGCACCCCGGTACGCTCGATTGTCGATGGATCGCCGGGGAGAGACCAGGCATCGTTACCAGAGAACAGCTGGTTCTCGTCGGTCACATGATATTCGAGATAGATCTGGCTCTGGACTCGGAATAGATCCTGGGGATAGCGGAGATGCTCCTCGAGCCCTTCGGGCATCGCCGACATGGGCTGAAACAGCCCTGGATAGGTTTTGGCCCAGGCCCGCACGATCGGATCGGCATCATCGACCAGGTAAAAGGTGATGTCACCGTTGTTGGCATCGACCACTGCCTTCACCGAGTTCCTCAGGTAGTTGGTCCCCAACCGCATCTCGGAGGTAACGGTCAGCCGGTTCAAAGCCGCTTGTGTCATCGGCTGGGAGTAGGGGTAATACGAAGTCTGCGTGTACATGTCGATGACCCACTTGATCTTTCCGTTGAGGATGACCGGGTAGGGGTCGGCATCGACCTCGAGAAATGGAGCTACCGCGGCCGCCATCTCACGAACATTCCGCTCTACGAGCACGCGACTGCTCTCTCGAATCTGATTCGAGATCAGAAGATTGAGATCGCGGTATCGAAACGCAAATGCGATGCGCTTCCAGATGTTGTCCATCACTACACCGGCCTCACCGGAGTACTCGTTGAACTGAGTCCCTTCCGCAAGTGGGAAGTCGATTTCCTGAGGGCTGGATCCGGTCTTGACGATGACAGGTCTGCCCGGTTCGTAAGTCTCCCCGAAATAGACGCGAGGCTCATCTAGTTCGAGGCCGGGAACGGAAGCAACCGGCGGGATGTCCTTAAGGAGGAAGTTTGGCTGACCGCCGCTCTGAACATCGTTGGCCTCATTGACGACAGCCCCAAAACCGTGTGTGTAGAAAAGTCTGGTGTTCTGCCAGTCGGTCTGAGGCAGGTCCCTTTCGTCCAACTCCCTCACAGAGAGCATCACTTGTCGTGGGGATCCATCATCAAGATAGCGGTCGGTATCGACATTCTGAAGGGCGTAATATGGCTCCAACTCTTGGAAGTTCTGATATGTCCTGGGCAACACTGACGTCGTCCAAATTCGAAGGTTGTCAATCGTGAGCCGGTTGTCCTCGATGCCCTCAGCGCTTAGGTCGTCGGCAGCCCCAAAGGGACGTACATCAACCAGATCCAGTTGATAGGCCGCCCTCGTCATCGCAAGGTTGTTCGTGATGTACTGCGTCTCCTTTTGGAGCTGGTCCGGCAACACCTGAAATCGCTGAACGAAGGCTGGATAGATGACCCCAGCTGCGATCGCTACCACCAACCAAGCGCCGATCGAAACGGCGGCAAGAGTCCAACCCTGACGAAAAATGTTCGCGATGAACAGGACAGCCGCAATGAGGGCAATCAGTAGGAGAAGACGCAGCGCAGGAAGTCGCGCGCCGATGTCAGTGAAACCCGGCCCAAAGAACTTCTCTGCGTTCTCCGAATAGAGAAGCTCGAAAATGTCGAGTCGATAAGACGCCGCTCTTACCAAAGCGATCAAGGCCAACATGACCGAGAGATGGACTTTCGCACCCCGGGTGGTGCTCAGACGTCTCCCGTCAAATCTGATGCCGCCGTTCAGGTATTGGGATATCGCCACCACAATCGTGGCCAACACCAGAACGTTGAACATCCAGTCAATTGCTGTCTCCCAAAGGGGCAGCCGGAAAATGTAGAACCCGAGATCGACATTGAAGATCGGGTCTTCGATGCCGAATGACTGGTCGTTGATGAATAGGAAGACCTCGTCGCGCCACGTAGCAACGGTCAGTCCAAGAATCACGCTGAGCCCGGCAGTGACGAGAAGTCGGACCTGACGAATCCGGGGTTCGATCCACTCCCTGAACCTCTCAATCAGCTCTTCCTCTTCGGTCAGGTCAAACGGAGCCCACCGTGGTGAAAGCCGATCGACCAACTTGAAGCTGAGCCACAACACGAGGAACACAAAGGAGATGCCAATAGCCCCGAGGAGGATCGACAGGCTCCAATTGCGTATCCAGACGTTGCGAAAGCCGATCGATTCGAACCAGAGGAAATCGGTCCACAGGGTGCCGGCAGCCGTGAGTAGCAGGTAGAGACCGGCAACGACCGCCAGGATGATCGTAAGAGGGCGACGGCGATCCGAGCGGAAGTTGGTTGGGGCCCTTGTGAACATCGCGGCCGAGTCTACGATGGCTCTCGGCCAAGAACGTCAAGATGTGAGCCGTGGCTAAACGTCGGCGTGGACCGACGCCTCGATTCCTTGCTCGTAACCTTTGATGGCCAGATCACGTATACGTCGTTCGGCTTCGTCAGTGCGCCAAACCCGAAACACCTTTGAGGCGGCCGACTGACGCTCCCTTTGGCCTTCGCCAGCCGATTCGAGAGCCTTGGTCACGGCTTCGGTAAGGGTGGCGGCAAAGTCGTCGATAGCGTCCGACGTGGGCGTCGCCGGGCGTTTGATCTTGGCTCCGGTCATCTCCTCAGCCACCGAGTGACCAGCGGCAAAACTCTCGGTCCACAAACCCACCAGATCGGCATGCAATGCTTCGGCAGCCGCAGGTTGGTCGGGACGCCATCCGCTGTCGGTTCGCAAATTGTCCAGGGCGATGTTCTGCAACTCCGTCATCGACTTCTTTGCGCCACGCAACGCCCGATTGGTTATCGGTAACAGCCTGGTATCCCGCTCATCGATCCAGTCTTTGTTCGACGAAGGGACCTCTGGTCTCAAGTCGGCCTCGTGTTTCTCGACTGGAACGGGACTCGGCCTTTCGTCGGGTCCAATTCGGAGGGACGCAAAAAGAGCACCAACCTGGTCGCCGTCAGACACAGCCGTGTCGGCTTCAACCTCGGGCTCAGCGGGTAGCTCCGAACCCAACTCAGAGGGCTCGGCGAGATCCGGACTGGACTCCGTCTCTTGCTCTGATTCCGGCTGCGCTCGTTCCGGCTCTATTGGGATTGGGTCTGGTTCAGATTGCTTTGGCTCAACCGACTCGACACGGGGATCGACCATAAGCGGAACCTGGTCAGACTCCATTTCGTCGTCCGATCGAACGATTCGAACCGTCTCACCTGGCTGCCAATTCTCAATGTCAATGGGCTCAGTCGGGACAACCCGGACGGTTTTGCTCTGCTCCTTTTGGGTTGTCAGGTCGAGGGTGTCGCGCTTGACCTGGAGCGAGCCTTCGAGACTGGTCAGTGTCGACCGTACGTTCTCGAGCTCCTCCAGCAATTCATCCCGCCGCTGCTCGAGCGCCCTGGTGCGTTCTTGAGCGGCGGACGCCTCGCGATTGGCCTGGTCGATGAGATCGTCACGCCGCTTGGCAGCTTCAGAATTTGACTTTTCGGCATCCATCGCTGCACCGCGGATGAGATCCTCGGCCTCGCGTCGGGCTCTCGACGTCAATCGGTGGGCCTCACGCTCTGCTTCGCCCATCGTGGTGAGAACATCTCGCTCGGCCTGCTCTCGGATCTTCTTGGCCTCGGCTTCGCTCTGCTGCAGCAACTCTGTACCGGTTGACCACGCATCTCGACGCATCGCCTCCGAATCGGCGGCCGCGTCGCGTCTGGCCTCCTCGCTCTCGGCCATAGCCTCGGTGCGCCATTTGGCGGAATCAACACTGGCACGGTCCCGCATGGCGTCGGAAGCTTCCCGAGCTGCCTGAAGAATTCCACCGACTTCACGTCCGACCGCCTCGAATTCAGACTCGAGATCGCGAGACGTGGTCTCTCCTATCTGCGCTGAGAGTGTCTCATGAGCAGCCTCGAGATCATCGATTCGGTCGGCGATCGCAGCAAGAAAAGCCTTGACCTCGGCGCGATCAAGGCCCCGAATCGCCGTGCGAAACTGGGCGCTCCTGATTTGGTTCGAATTGAGCTCGGCCATCCCGTCTAGAAGATACCGGCCCCAGAGTCACTGTCCGGGGTTACTGGTGGTCTCTCTTACAAATAAATGCTATGTCGTGTCCGCCATTCGTGGGACCCACCACTAGGCCGCCTCCAGCATTTCGAGGAAGGCAACAGCCTCGGTAATGGTGGCGATTGGGACTATTTCGATGTGGTCATAGTCGGCGGTCAACGCCTTTTCGTAGTTGCCCGCCGGCACCAGGATGTATGTGGCACCAGCCGCCTCCGCAGCGGGGACCTTCTGACGAATCCCCCCGATGTTTCCCACCGATCCATCTATCTGGATGGTGCCCGTCCCCGCTATCACGTGGCCCTTGGTGAGCTCACCTTCGCTGAGCGTGTCGATGATCGCGAGGGTGTGCATCATCCCCGCCGAGGGACCACCAACATCGCCGGCCTGGATTCTCAGAGGAAATGGTGGCTCGGACAACTCTCCGAGAATCACTCCAATCATGGCGACACCGGGCTCATCGTCGCGTTCGGCAAGAATCACTTTGACTTCGACAGTCTCGCCATTCCGCACCACAGTCATCACGATTGACTCACCGATACCGACACCCTCGAGGAGTGGGCGAATGTCAGCGACTGAGGCGACCTCCACGCCATCGACTGCGATGATGCTGTCTCCCAAGACAAGAACCGATGCAGCCGGGACACCCTCTACAAATTCGTTGACGACTATCTCAGAGGCAATCAGCTCGATTTCGAGATAGTCGAGAGCTACGGCGATGGAGCGAAAGTTTGAGTCGTCCATCTGCTGAAGGGTCCGATTGCGGTATTCCTCGCTCGTTTCATCAGGGCGACGCACAGCCTGTTTGGGCACCAGGTCGATGGTGGGGTCAAAGCCGGCGATGATCGCTTCGAAGACGTTCACGCCCTGGCTGACGACGGTCAACATCAGCAGCTCGCCATCGGGCGGGTAGGTGTCGACGGCCTCGGCGACTACGGCGTCTGCCGCATCCGAAACCGGCCCCGGTCCAAACGCAAGGTACGGCAATTCGACATTCCAGGCGACGGCGCCCGTTATCCCGATGAAAAGCAGGGCTCCAATGACGAACAGCGGCCAGGACGGGGAGCTTTTCCTTTCTTCGTTGGTGTTCTCGGACTGGGTGTCGTCTGTCATCGGCATTTAGACGTATTCTCTCAACAATTCGGTTTCAAGGAGTTAAAGCGATGACATCAGCTGTGATCAGCCAGAAGGTACTTCCCCGATCTGGAGTTGTTTCAATCCTGCTCGTAGTGAGTGCAGCGGCTCTCACCGCGGTGGCCGCCCAGTGGGTCATCTACCTTCCATTCACTCCGGTCCCAATCACAGGACAAACATTTGCAGTTCTTCTCACCGGGGCCGCCCTCGGCTGGAAGTTGGGCGCCGCCGGGCAAGGTTTATATCTCGTTGTTGGGGCATTGGGAGCTCCAGTGTTCGCCGAACAATCGGGGGGTGCTGCAGTCATCACCGGAGCTACTGGTGGCTACCTCATCGGATTCGTCTTCGCTGCCGGTTTGGTCGGTTGGATGGCGGAGCACAAACAAGATCGCACCTTTGCCACCATGTTCACCGCCTTCATCCTCGGATCGGGAGTTATCTACTTGTTTGGTGTGGCCGGACTGATGCTCAGTCTCGGAATGTCGCTCGAAGAAGCGATCGTCGCTGGGGTGGTCCCGTTTCTCCTGGGCGATCTGATCAAGGCAGGAGCGGCCGGTCTGCTGCTACCCGGCGCCTGGCGACTGGTAGGAGAGCAGTAACACCAAAAGGAATCAGGATCGGGCGACCACACCCTTGATCGCCGCGGCGATTTCGACCGGGACTTCCTCCTGGAGAAAATGGCCGGCATCGGTAACGGTGACCTCAGCACCGGGGAGTTGTCGCTCTACTCGTCTTCGCAGCTTGCCCAACACCGGGTCACGATCACCCCAGACGATCGCACGCGGGCCCTCGAAACTCATTGCATACTCCCCTCCCTCGGCGAGCATCGGGACCGAAGGATGCTCCATCGTGTCGGGCACCATTTTCACAAACTCGAGAACAGCGGCGTTTCCACCCTGAGTCTTCGACGACGGGTAGGTGTACGACCTCTGGACAATCCCAGTGATTGATTTCCGATCACCCTGGGCGAACTTGAGTCGGTTTTGGGGCAACCCCAGAGTGCCGGAAAGGAACCCTCCGAGCGGACCACTGAACAGCCGATGAAAGGTGGTCGGTTTGAACCCCGGCTTGGGTGCGCCAATGGAGGTGTTCATCACGACGAGGCCTGACATCAGACCCGGATTGTTCTTCATGGCGAGAATCCCGATGGGACCGCCCCAGTCCTGAACCACCGCCACGACCTCGTCCAACTCGAGCCGGCCAAGGAAAGATGTCATCCATCGGGAGTGGTTGGCCAGCGTGTGGTCTGAAGTCGTGTGGGGCCGGTCGGAGAAACCCAGACCGATCAGGTCGGGCATGATCATACGAACCGGCTCGCCGACCAGTTCGGCCGCCACCTTTCGGTATAGATATCCCCACGTCGGGTTGCCGTGGAAGAGGACAACCGGGCGATCCTCCCCCTGTTCCATGACATGCATGCGGAGCCCGTCTTCGACCTCGACGGTGTAGCGATCAAATGGGAGCTGTTGGGAAAGCCAGTCGGGGAGATCAGGTGCGGGAAGACGCTGCATTATTGAGCGATCTCAACCTCTTCACCCAGATAGGCCTTGATGACATTCGGATTCTGTTGGACCTCGGTTGGCTCGCCAAGAGCGATCGGCTTGCCGAAGTCAACCACCAGCACCCGGTCGGCGATATCCATCACCAACCCCATGTCATGTTCCACCAGGATGATGGCGATTTCCAGCTCGTCCTGAACATCCAGGATGAACCGGGCCATATCCTCGGTCTCCTCAAGGTTCATTCCTGCCACAGGCTCATCGAGGAGCAGCATTTCGGGGTCCATGGCCAAAGCGCGACCCATCTCGACACGCTTCTGAATCCCGTACGGAAGAAGCCCGACGGGGTACTTGCGCCACTGCTCAATCTCTAGAAAGTCGATGATCCCCTCAACGATCTCTCGATTCTCCATCTCCTCCTTCTTGGCTCTGCCCCACCACAGCGAGCCAGCCAGCCAACCCGCGCTCATCCGCACGTGACGACCGGTGAGAATGTTCTCGAGAACGGTCATGTGCGGATACAAGGCGATGTTCTGGAAGGTGCGGGCGATGCCCTTTTCGGCGGTCAGGTTGGGTTTGAGACCCATCAGAGACTGTCCTTTCCAGCGGACTTCGCCCTCCTGTGGTCGGTAGACCTGATTGATAGAGTTGAAGAGGGAGGTCTTGCCGGCGCCGTTGGGGCCGATGATGGCAAACAACTCTCGGTCGTCCACGTGGAAGGTGACGCCGTCGATCGCCTTGACACCTTTGAACGAGAGATGGATATCCTCAACCTCGAGGAGATGATCGTATTCGGTCGGCCCGGGTCGATCGATACGACGCTTCAGTAGTTCCCCGCTCATGGTGAGGTTTCCCGAACCATTGGCGCGCAGTTTCTGCAGGAAACTGCAGACGTATTCGTCGCGGGCGAGTACGCACTCACGAGAGCCATCTCTTCCGCCGTTTGTAATGCTTCACATCACGAAACGACTTCTTCTCACCAGAGGCGTGCAGGCCCAGATAGAACTCCTTGACGTCTTCGTCTTTGAGAAGATTCTCGGGTTGTCCGTCCATCACCATCTTCCCGTTCTCCATGATGTAGCCGTGGTGTGCGATCGAAAGCGCCATGTTGGCGTTTTGCTCGATGAGCAGCACCGAAGTCCCTTGCTCGTTGATACCAACGATTATGTCCCTGACCTCTTGAACCAACAGAGGCGCCAATCCCAGGGAGGGCTCATCGAGGATCAGCAATTTGGGATCCTGCATGAGAGCGCGGCCGATGGCCAGCATCTGCTGTTCACCACCCGATAGATAACCGGCAGCGGTTCCTCGGCGTTCCGTCAGCATTGGAAAAAGGGTCATCACTCGGTCATACGAAGAGGAGTAGGCGGAGCGGTTGCCATTGACATATGCCCCAGCCCGAAGGTTCTCATCGATGGTCAACTCGGCAAATACCCGTCGACCCTCCATAACCTGGGATATTCCATTCTTGACGATCTTGGACGGCAGCGCCCCGGTGATTGCATTTCCACTGAATGTGATCTCTCCTTTGGTCACATCACCGTCGTGCATGTCCAGTAGACCGGTGATAGCGCGGAGCGTCGTCGTTTTGCCGGCTCCGTTGGCACCAAGCAGCGCCACGATTTGGCCGTCGGGCACCTCTAGAGAGATGCCGCGCAAGACAAGTACGACGTCGTTGTAGACGACCTCGAGGTTTTCGACTGTCAACACCTTGTAGCTCTCATCAGTTCTGATCTGCCAGCCGGTTTGCGGCGGACAGACCACAATTCACGTTGTTGCTGCATCTGTCAGCCGCAGAGCGGCCGACAGATGCAGCAGGTCAGGCTTCTTACCCGAAGGCGGCGAAGCAGGTTTCGTTGAATTCGAATGCAGCAGCGAGGTCGCTGGTGTAGTCCGACTCGAGGACCTCGAGCCCGGAACCACCGGCGTCCAGGTCGGCAGCGCTCGGCCTCACCACAGTGGCAAGACGCTGAACGGTGTCGTTTGGTGTGCCGGTGTAGTTCTGGTCTGGCCACAAGCCGTCCCAAGACATCGACTCGAGAGATTTGGCCGCAGCCAACACTCCTGCTCGGGTCAGGTCACCACTCTCATAGGCAGCGTTGAGGATTGTCTCCAAGAGAATTGCCTCGCCGACACCCTCCAAGTAGTACTCATAGGGAACGATGTCCGGAATTGCTGCTGTCAGCAATGCCACGGCATCCTTGGTGCCCTGGTTGTCAGCACCCCAAACTCCGATGGGAAGACTGAACGTCCAGTCACGCTGCGCGGCATCTCGGATAGCGGAACCCTCAGCTATCAAACCCGAGTTCCAGGCCACAAATGATCCAGACCAAAGCGCAGCAACACCTGCCGCCAGAGCCTGGCCATAGATCCCGGCGTAGGCGCCCGGTGATGTCGTAACCCAGACGATGTCCGGATCGCTACCGATGATCCCCGTCGCTACTTCGGCGAGGGAAGCCTCGTCAGCGGCGTTGACCTTGGCTTGGCCGTCATAGACCACTTCGAGGCCTGCCGCTTCGGCTGCAAGTTTGGCACCTTCAGCTGAGTCCTCACCAAAGTCACCTGCGTTGGAGGCGATGGCAATGGTTGCAGCGTCCGGGTTCAGCGAAAGCAGGTAGCCAATGCTGTTCATTGCCTCAATGCAGTACGGAGCACCGTGTGGGATCAGGTTGGAGTTCAGCGCCGGATCAGACCATCCCGAATACCAGGTGAGGGGTACCGCGAGCATGTTGTCCTCAGCCAAAGCACCAGCGATCGCCACCGAGTGTGGTGAACCGGTCGAGTGACCCAACATGACGACACTGTCACGAAGCTCTTCGTAGAGCTGGACATGGGTGTCGACTGAATAGACGGTGTCTCTGACTTCGAGCTTGATCTGGAGACCATGGATTCCACCGCTGGCATTTATGTCGTCAACCTTGGTTTGGTAGCCGTCAACAACCGGCTGGACCAACGCTGAGAACACACCCGTCAGGTCGGACAGGAGCCCAACCGTAATCGTGCCGGCGTCGAGGTCGACACCAACATCGGTCAGGATTTCCATGGCACCTTCGGTGGTGTCGGTCATGGCTTCGGTGGTGTCTGTCGACGCCTCCGTGGTTGTGGCAGCTGCCGGGGCCTCCGTGGTATCGGTCGAGTCACCACTGCTTGGGCTACAAGCGGCGAGAACGAGACCCATTACCAGGAAGACCACAAGCCACCTTGACTTGATCTTCATTTGTTTCCTTCCTCCTATTTCAATGGAGACCCAAAGGTCTCTCAATAGACCGCTCAATACGTGAACGGCCAACCCTTCCAATAATTACGAATTCTTACCCAGATCCCATACAAGCCGAGCGGCTCAAAGATCAGGAACAGAATAATGAGTAGACCGTAGATGACCTGATTCAATTGGAAAACAGATAAGCCTGGCCCGGTGCCGGGATTTGTGTTGATCAACCCGAAGTCTCCGGACTGGGTTGCGATGATCGGATCGAGAATCTTGGCAATCAGCCCCTCCCCGCTGAGCACCACATCTTGCATCCACAGTGTCAGATCTTGAACTAGCCGCGGTAAAACCGTCACAAAGATGGTGCCGAGTACGACTCCGACAACGGTTCCGGCACCTCCGATGAGGACGATGGCGATGAACTGGACCGAGAGGAACAGGTCCCACCTCGCCGGGATGACACTTCCGACATGAACCGCAAGGAGGGCACCGGCCACCCCAGCGTAGAAGGAGGAGATTCCGAAGGCGCGCAGCTTGTAGCCCACCTCGTCAACACCCATGATCTCGGCAGCAATGTCCCTGTCACGAATCGATTGGAACGCCCTTCCCACCCTGGTTCGCTGGAGGTTCTTGGCTAACAACATGAACACCAACGCTGCTGCCAGGAAGAAGTAGAACGACTTTGCCTCGGCCGTCATTGGGATGCCGAACCAGGCGCTGTCCACCGAGAAGTCGATGAGCGGTGGGTCCTCCTTCCACACGCGGAATTGGAGTGGAGGAAAGGTGCGCCCGACTTCGGCGCCGCCCGTGACAGAAACCCAGTTGCGGAAGACATAGTCGCCCACAAACACCAGCCCGAGGGTCACGAATGCCAGATAGAGGCCCCGAACCCTCGCTGCAGCCGGCCCAAAGGCAACGCCGATCAGGGCGGCCACGATGCCCGCCGCTGGGAGCCAGATCCACATTGGCAACCCGAAGCCCAAACGCAGACCTTCGGGATCGCCTCCGAGAACTGCAGCTACGTAGGCACCAACGCCCATGAAGAAGGCGTGACCCAGAGAAACCTGGCCGGCAAGCCCAAGCAAGATGTTGAGCCCGAGTCCGGCAATCACGAAGACGGCAACGGTGGAGAGAATCCGGAGCCAGTCGGACTTGGCGAGAAAGTCGAGTCCGGGGATAACGCCGAAGGGAATCAACAGCAGCACCACCAAGGTGAGCCCTCCCATGACTTTCTTCGTCGGGGTGTTGAGGATCGCCTGATCGGACTCGTAGGCGGTGTAGAGGAGGGGCCGCCCTCTCATACGACGTCTCCAGCGTCGTATGAGAAGGTTGGGAGTATTCGTACCGAAACGTCCTGACCTCTCATACCCGCCTGATCTCCTCGGTCCCAAATAGGCCGTAGGGCCGGATGAGCAGAACCAACAGCATCACGATGTAGGGCACGACGCCGCCAAAGCCAGTGCCCAGCCACTCATAGGTCAGGTAGGTACTCGCGAAAGACTCTGCAAAACCAATGGCGAAGCCGCCGACTATGGCACCTGGAACCGAGTCGAGACCACCGAGAATGATCGCCGGGAAGGCGCGGAAGGCGAAAAACGCCGTGAACTGGTCGACCCCGGCGGGACGTCTGGGGAACATCGAGATGAAGAGTCCACCGAGTGCTGCCATCACCCCGCCGATGGCCCAAGCGGTGCCGAAAATCCGCCCAACACTGATGCCTTGGGCTTGGGCAGCTTCCTGATCCCAGGCTGTAGCCCGCATCGCGATTCCAAAACGAGATCTGAAAAACATCGCGACTCCGAAGACCACAACGACCGTAACTCCCAACTGAAAGAGCGTTGTGTGAGGGATACGCACTGCGCACACGTCGGTGAACTCTGTATTCAGGACTAGAGATCCCGATTCGCAGTTCAAACCTGCCGAGCTGAGACCGAAAGGGTCGCCCATGGGACGGGGAGTGAGACCAATGAAATCGTTGGTGATTGTCCTCAGGATGATGTCGATGCCGAGGGTGACGATCGCAACCGCAAACAAGGCCTCACCGACCATCGGCCGTAGAAAGACTCGCTCTAGGACAATGCCAATGATCGCCGCAAAGATCAGTGCGAATATCACAGAAATACCCCACTGGAGCCAAGCCGGTGATCCCTCCATCCAACGACCAGGAATGTTGATGATTGTGGCGAAATAGGCGATCAAGAATGCACCGAGGGCAGCCATTGCTCCGTGGGCGAAGTTGAGAACTTGGGTCGCTTTGAAGATGATCACAAACCCCAAAGCCAGAATGGCGTAGATGGCCCCGAGGCTCAGACCATTCACAACCATCCGCCCGACCTCGGACGGCACGATGGTCGCCTCCTGGGCGAGGATCATGAGGCCTTCAATCACGACCGATACATGTCCTCGATCAGTTCACCAAACATGTCGTCCATCGCTGTTCGCTTCAGCTTCTGGGTCGCGGTTAGCTCGCCGTCCTCATGGTCGAGCTCCTTGGGGATCATCCGAAACTTGCGAATATTCTCGACGCGGGCGAACTTCTCGTTGGTCTTGTTGACAACACCTTGCATCAACTCGATCACTTCTGGTTTCTCCGAAAGGTCCCGATAGGTGGTGTAGGGAATCCCTTTCCGAGTCGCCCAATCGCCGACTACGTCCAATTCGATCCCCATCAGGGCGGACAAATACTTCTTGCCGTCACCGATGACCATCGCCTCCTTGACGTATGGCGATGTCTTCAGGCTGTTCTCGATTTCGGATGGCGAGATGTTCTTGCCGCCCGACGTGATGATGATGTGCTTGATCCGATCGACAATCTTGACATGGGTTCCATCAACCCACTCACCAACATCACCGGTCATCAGCCATCCATCATCCGTATAGGTTTCCGCGGTCTTATCCGGCTTGTTCCAGTAGCCCACGAAGTTGGCTTCATGTTTGGTCTGGATCTCGCCGGTTTGCTCATCGATCCGAAATCCGATGCCTGGATATGGCTCGCCGACAGTCCCAACTTTGTTCCGACCGGGGCGGTTGGTGGTAGCCACCGCGCAGTTCTCTGTCATCCCATAGAGCTCGATTATCGGAATGCCGAGACCGAGGAAATCGCGAATCACCTCAGGAGCAATCGCCGCGGCACCGGACACCGCGTAGCGAACCCGTCGCATCCCGATTCTCTCCTGAAGCGCCCGGAACACCAGGGGGTAGCCAACGACATAGAGAAGACGGGAGACAAATGTGAAGTTCCCGTCGTTGTTGACTCTTTGCTGCCCGATGACCGACGCCATCTTCATACCCAGGCCAAACCAGAGTCGCTTGAAGAACGTCCCGTCTTTGCCTTTGATCGCAACGGTTGCGTGAATCTTCTCCCAAATCCTCGGAACGGCAAAAAAGATAGTTGGCTGAATCTCACGGAGATTCTGCTGAACAGTGTCAATCGACTCGGCAAAGTTGAGCGAAGCGCCGCTGGTCACCGAGGACCACGTGGAGAAGATCCGTTCGGCGATATGACATAAGGGGAGATAGGTGAGGATCAGATCGTCGGAGTTGAGTTGTTTACCTGACATACGCCCATCGACGTAGAGCACCTGTTGCACCGCAAAGGCGAAGTTGGTGTTGCTGATCATCGCCCCTTTAGGCGGGCCGGTGGTTCCCGAGGTGTAGACGAGGGTGATGATGTCCTCAGCCTCAGCGCCGGCCATGATCGCCTCCACTGCGCCGGGATTCTCACTGCGGTGCTTTCGCCCCATTTCGATGAAGTCATCCCAGAAGAGAAAGCGGTCGTCGTCACGCCAATTTCTGAAACCACGGGGCTCGACGTGGATCATCTTGCGGAGACTGGGCAAGGAGTCGATCACCTCCATGACCTTGTCGGCCTGCTCCTGATCCTCGGCTAGGTGAATCTCTGAGCCCGAATCTCCAAGCATGTACTGCACTTCGGGAGCTGGGTTGGTCGGGTAGAGACCAACGGTCATCCCACGCACGGCAACCGTGGCCATGTCGAGGATGACCCACTCCGGTCGGTCTTCGCAGTGGATCGAAACACGATCGCCAATTTTCACGCCCAGAGCCAACAAGCCATGAGCCGCATCAAGGACGACATCCCAATATTCAGCCCACGTGGTCTCCTGCCAGAGTCCCAGGTCTTTTTCCCGGAATGCGACACCGTCGGGCAGACGATCTGCCCAGTCACGCACCATTGCGGCAGGAGTGTGGAAGCCGGTGCCAGAGGCCGGCGCCTCGGCCCGTTCAGCAAGAGTCGTCATGAGATAGGTCCTCCGCAGGGGAACGCGGAGCCTAGAGCGGCCGGCACGAGCGCGTCGCGCAGCCATTCACTTTTCTCAGCTGCCCTGGCTCCACTCGGCCCCACCGGGCCAGTGCTCCTTTTTCCAGATGGGTGCGTTCTTCTTCAACTCATCGATGATGAATTCAGCTGAGGCAAACGCGTCGGCCCGATGCGCAGATGACACTGCAACGGCAACCGAGGCCTCACCAAGCTTCACGACACCGGACCGGTGCTCGACTGCAACAGCCAAAACGGGCCATTTGATGACGGCTTCATGCACGACTTCAGCGATCTTCGGCTGAACCATCTCCTCATAGACCTCGTAGTCGAGATGGGTGACGCCGGTTTTTCCTTCCGAGTGGTCTCTCACGGTTCCAACAAACAAAACTGTGGCTCCGGCCTGAGGGCGACCAACCTCCGTCACCAGGGCCTCGGTGTCGATGGGGACGGAACCGACCGAGACTCTGATCGTTTGCGCCGCACCGTTCATAGACTTCGCAGCCTATGACAGATCTCGGGTCGCGCGATCCGAAGCAGCAGCCGGGAGGCGTCGCCTATGAGGACGGGCCTAGAGACAACCCAGACTCGGGAGTTGATCTATGGGCCCTGACCTTGGGGATTCTCGGTGGGGTGCTCCTCGGTACCGGCGTGACATTCGCGATCCTTGGCTTCGTCGGAGTGTTTGAAGAACCAACACCACCGACGATCCCACCAGCGCCAACGCTCACTGCGCCACCACCGGCAGGGCCTCCTCCAACCCTGGGCGACGAAATCACTGCAACCCAGATCGCAGAAAGTGTCATCCCGTCAACGGTGTTCATCGAGGCGAGCACATTCATCTTCGGCGGTTCAGGCAGTGGAGTGGTCTTTGGGAGCGACGGATACATCCTCACCAACAATCACGTGATCGAAGGAGCCGGCGAGTTGGCTGTCATCTTCGCCGACGGGGCCCGTTTTCCCGCAAAGGTGGTCGGATCAGACCCGGTCACAGATCTGGCGGTTCTCTTGGTCCAACGGACCGATCTCTCACCAATCTCGATAGGCAGCTCAGACGGCTTGGTGATTGGAGAACCTGCCATCGCTGTCGGCAACCCGCTGGGTCTGGCTGGTGGGCCAACGGTCACGTTCGGAATCGTCAGCGCACTGAATCGATCACTGGACCTCTCGCCAGGTCAGACATTGTACGGACTGGTTCAGACCGACGCCCCGATCGCCCCCGGGTCCAGTGGAGGAGCACTCGTCGACGCCGAGGCAAACCTCATCGGGATCACCACCGCCATTGCGGTGTCCGATGTCGGGCCAGAGGGTCTTGGCTTTGCAATCCCGATCGACCTGGCGGTTGGTGTGGCACAAGACCTGATAGAAACGGGCACCGTAAATCATGCGCGTCTCGGAATAAGTGTCGAAACTGCCTGGGCCCCAGATGGTGATGCCGAGTATCCGGTCGGGCTCAGCGTTGTCGACCTTCGCCCACCATCGGCCTATGAACTGGCAGGGGGTCAGATCAACGACGTCATCGTCGAATTCGAAGGGATTCAGATCACCGCCCGTGACCAGCTTCTCGCGGTTCTGCGACGTCATCGTGCCGGAGATGTTGTTGATGTCCGTATCCTTCGTGCTGATGATGAACAGACGCTCCAGGTCGAACTCGCAAGTCTCAGCGGATGAGTGAAACGGGAGGCGACGCGGGAGGCGACGACCTTTTCTCGAAGCTCTTTGAGCTGTTCAACCAGCCAGGGCCTGTCAACTGGAAGCTGGCAGCCGAGGTCGCCCGTCATCTATCAGGCGAACGGCAACCGGTTGAGCCGTGGGCGGCCGAAGAGTTCCGCGAATTGGCCAGACTTGTCGAATACCGACTCGAACAGGTAGCCCCGTTCCGAATTATTCCGGCGTCCGACGTGTTGCCGACAGACCCGCGGACCTGGGCTGAGAAGAATCTGGAGTCATATGGCACTCTGGTCGAGCCGTTCGGGTCTTCGGTTGGGGGTGAAGGTGCTGGTGCCCCGCTGATGGCGCAGATGGGTCCGGCAATCGTCGGGCTTCAGGCCGGCTCGCTTGTGGGATCTCTGGCGGTGTGGGTGGTGGCCGGTTTCGATGCCGGGTTACCACCGGACCGCATTGGTCCAATGAGCCTGATTCTTGCCAACATCGAGTCACTCCAAGTCGACGGTGTCGACGAGCGGGAGGTCCATCTTTGGGTGGTAGCCAACGAAGCTGCTTTCCGGGCGACGAGTCAATTGCCGTGGATCCAAGACCACCTCGCGATCCTGGTCGGCAACTATGCGGAAGCCTCCAGGATCGATCCGACGAAACTGAGCGGGTTGATGATGGGGGGCACCGAACCCGCCGACATCGAACGTGTCATCGAAGAGGCTGGCGGTATCGATGGCTTGCTTGGCGGTGAGGAAGCCGAAGCTCCCCGTGCCGAACTCGAGGCGTTTCTCGGCGCGATCACCGGGTGCTCCCGTCTTCTGGCAAGACGGGCAACGGAAGACCTCGCCCCCAATTTTGACACCATCTCCGCAGCCCGAGACCTCGACAGACACTCGGTCACTAGCCAACCATCGATCGGGGTGGGACCTGTCCCGGTTGAGGCGACCCAGCTCGGGGATGCGTTCAACCAGGATGTCGAGGCCAGATATGGAGATGACGCGCTGAAGACCTTGTGGTCTGACCCCACCCGTATGCCAAGCGCCGCCGAACTCCGCGACCCCACAATGTGGGCAGCACGAGTCCTCCTCGACGGCTGGACCTAAACCTGCGAACCTCAGCTACTACGACCCGGATACGGTCCGAATTAGCTCACCTTCGCAGGAATGGGACCCCGTGACACTCATCGTTGGACAGACCGCACCCGACTTCAGCCTGCGCAATCAACACCGCGACAAGGTCGGACTGGAGAGTCTGAGGGGAGCGAAATCAACGATCGTCTTTATCCCGTTCGCATTCACCAGAACCTGCGAGGGCGAACTATGCGAGATCCGCGACCACTCCGATCTCTTCGCCAAGTCCGACACCAAAGTGGTGGCAATCACCTGCAACACCCTTCACGCCAACAGAGTCTGGGCCGACCAGCAGGGCTTCGAGTTCGACATCCTCTCCGACTTTTGGCCCCACGGCGAGGTTGCGCGGGATTACGAGGCGTTCGATGAGGCCTACGGATACGCAAGGCGGACGACCTATGTACTCGACTCCAATCTGGTCGTAACTGCGGTGATCACATCCGATGAGTTGGGGGTGGCACGCCAGTTTTTCGAATACGAAGACGCTCTCAGCTCGTAGTTGAGCTACTACGACCCGTATATGGGTCGTAGTAGCTGAGGTTCGCGAAAGTGTGTGTGCGTGTGTTGGGTAAAGTGTTGGTGTGTGTGTGGGGGTTAGCCGAAGAGGGAGCGCCAGAGCCGACGCAGGAGCCCGGCGGGGTCGGACTCGGGAAGCGCCGCAAGGATCGACCCATGCAGGTCCGGGGGCAGGTCACCCACTAACGCCATCGCACCTGATCGAGTCTCCCAGACATAGGTGGCCTGACCAGCGGTGAACGACCGCTGATATGAAGACTCGCCGAGTGCCACCGAGATGCCGCCTGGCAAGGCCACGGTGGTCGGGGTTTCGAAGACCGCGAACGAGAAGAATCCGTCGGAGTAATAGGCAAAGGTGGATTCGTCGTCATCGAGGTAGAGATCCAAACGCTGGAAGCCGGCGATCGCTGCGGGAAGTTCGGTGGCCACATTCTCTAACTCATGAAAGGTTTCCGCCTCCACGGGAGCGACTAATTCCAGATTTGGAGACCTCGGATCGAAAGAAACGAAACGACGTTGACAGTATGACGAGCCGTCGTCGAGGAATGTCGTGGCCTCCACCAGCGCCCCGGTCTGCTGGTCAAAGACGATCTCGGCACGGAGGATCCCATCACGAATCAAGTTGAATGTCATCGCCGAGCGGCCCAGGAATAGGGAGGCAGCTTCACCTTCAACGGCATAAAGCGGATCGTCTGCACTCTCTCCGGCATCCACCGAAACCGACTTCACCGCGTCGCCAGCGCGAAGAAGGGTCCATCCCCCAGAACCGGCGGTCACCTCGACATCACCACCTGCGGTTGACCCGATCCAGATGTCGCCCCCGTCCTGAGCGATCCGGATGACTGCTTCCCGAAGGCCATCAGGGGTGTTGCAAGAGATTATCTGCTCTGCGCTGTACGACGCTTCCCGGCTGCGGTCGAGTAACTCGTCCAAATCTGCTGCCGTCGCGACGGAAGCAGGAATCACCACGATGGCGGCCACAAGGGCAACCAGCCTCCTCATTCGCCCACCAGGTTGAGTTCAGGCACGACGACTTTGGCTGGGCTGAAAGCCGGATCCAGGGAGACCCGTGCGCCGAAACGGCTGCTCAAGTCATCAACCGAGACAGAGTTCGGTGGCGGTGTCACCAATGCAGCCACGGCGATCACCAAGGCAACAATCGCGGCTGCGGCGCCAACCCAGAACCCGCGATTCCGTCGCAAGGGAACAACATCGGCGTCTGCCTCGGGAACGACACCTTCTGGCAACTCCAGAACCGGGAGAGACCGAACAGCCGCTCTTACCTGCTGGATATCTTCCATCTCAGCAGAACACCGCCCACAACCGGACAGATGCTCGAGAAGCCCTATCAACTCCTTGCCATGAAGCTCGCCGTCGAGGTATGCGCTGATCTGTTCGGAAGGATGAGTCAACCCAACGTCTCCTTCAGGATCTTTCGCCCACGATGAATACGGCTCCGCACGGTGCCGATAGGCACCGCCACTGCCTGGGAGATCTCCTCGTAGGAAAGTCCGACGATGTCGCAGAGAACGACAGCCTCTCGAAACTCCATTGGCAGGTCGAGGAGAGCCTTCTGGATGTCGTCTCCGAGCGTGATACGGGCGTAGGCGGCATCCGCCGACTCGGTTGACGCAAGGTCCCATCGGTCGACTTCCTCGGGAAGGGGAGTTGTCGGTCGTCGCTTGCGCTTGCGAATATCATCGAGAAAGGCGTTACGGGTGATGCGCCACAGCCAACCTTCGAAACTGCCCGGTTGGTAGTTGGCGAGACCCTTGCGGACCCGAAGCAAGACCTCTTGGACGAGATCATGGGCGTCATCGGGATTACCGGTGAGCCGATAGGCAAAGTTGTAGATCTTGCGTCCGTAGACACGGGCTACCTCTTCCCAGGTGAGCGGGACGGACTCCACCATGGAGACCTACTCGGAGAACGACGCCATTCGGCGTCTAGTTCCTAGGAATCGGGAACTTCGGAGGAGTCTGACGTCCGCGCGTCCGGGTCGTCGCTCGATGTCTCGGTCGCCTGGTCGGTGGCAGCTTCTTCGGACGTGCCTTCTTCGATGCCTTTACGGAACTCCTTGGCCGAGGCGCCGAGCGACCGCGCAAGGTCGGGCAGCTTCCTCGCTCCAAAGATGATCAAGACGATGACCAGAACAATAATTAGCTCTTGTCCTCTTAAACCGAACAAACATTGCCTCCTTCGCAGATCATCATACCTCTGACCGGCCCGGTAACACTCTGCTATCCAAGTGCCATCGAATCAACAAACGCCTGGAAGCGCTCTCGGGTTATGAAACGCACCTTGGGTTGATTGGCCTCAATCTCGTGGATCATGAACGGACTGTATTTGTCGGTGATCAGGATGCCCCGCTCGGCGCCTGATGAGCTGAAATCGGCAAGGAAACGACGGATGACATCCTCCTCGAGCTCGGGATGCTGTGCCGCCTTGTACACCTCGGTGAGAATGTATGTCGACAACCCATCTTTGATTGCCATGTATGACCCTGGGTAGGTCTGTTCGGTGACGCCGTAGCCAAACAAGCGAAGCAGTGCCAACACCAACTCGGGCCCATCCAGGGTGTCGGGGTCCACCCCGTTGGCTCGCAGTCCCCGATCAAGACCGTTGGGAATCTTCAATTCGTCGACGATCGGGCCCAGCTCGTCGGACGGAGTGTCGGCCTTGGTGTCGTAGTGGACCGCATGGTCGACATCGGATTCAAACGGGGCGGCAAAGGGATCATGGGCGATATTGGCGAAGCTGAGAGCCGCCGCCGGGGAAGGCGGTGGAAGCACGCCTGCCGATGGCAGCTGATGCCGTCCCACCTCACGCACCGGGTCCTTACCGGCAAACACGACAATGACTTCAACCATGTCGATCGGGAGTTCCCGGTTCTTCTCTCGAACCACCTCGACGGCCTGATCGACCAATAGCTCGTTGAATACCTCGTCGTCCTCTTCAGCGAGAGGGACATCAAAGGTGACCCGAGCCTCGATGTCGTGGACGTGAAAATCGCTCACCGGGGCGAGGTGTTTGGTCTCCGAATCGAAGAGGTCACGCGCAATCGAGAGGTCGCTTCCGACAGCAGTGCCGGCGGCCTCCTCCATGCGCTTCGATTGCCTCTTGCGACTCCGTATCAAGTTCCAGACCACGAAACCCAGAACGACGACTACAAGAAAAACAGCAAATCCATCCATCCCCGTGAACACCTTTCAGTAGTTAGGTGACGCAAGTCTATTCAGAAGACTGAGTGGACTCTTCGTCGGTCTCGACACCGAACTCAGGAAGCTCGATCTCGGCTGTCGGTTCGTCTGCACCGGAATTCAATCGATCAATCATGCGGCGTTTCGACGTTTCGGTGCCAAAGGCTGTGACTACGTCGCCAGCAAGCAGAATGGTGCTACCGGAGGGAACGAGAACCTCGCGATTCCTTCTGACCGAAACCAGGGTTGCGCCTTCGGGCCAGGAAACTTCTCGCACCAGTCTTCCGTCGGCCATGGAACCCAAAGGGATTCTGAAATCGAAGTAGCCCGCACCCGGATCAGTTCTTTGGGCCAAGCGCATCCTGTGCAGTTCAGAGTCGGTCGTGGCGTTCAACCCCTCGTGATAGGCGCGGACAGCTTCTTCCCTTCGAAACATCCCGACGACTTCTTCGGGGTTGTGTTCCGCTACCACGGGCAGCCGGCCAATACCCAGGGCCGCCATACGCTCTAGGGCGCGGGAAACTGGGGTACTCGGGGTGACCGTTACCGGACGAGGCGTCATCACGTCACGGACGGGTGTGTCCGGCCCAGCTTCGGAACGAGAAATGTCAGAAACGGTGACGATTCCAATCAGACGATCATCTTCAATCACCGGCACCCCATGTGATCGCTGTTGATGCAGCCTCTGTTCGGTCTCTCCGATCGTGGCGTCCGGGCCGACCATAAGCGGATTGGGCGCCATCACAGTTCCCACATTCACTGTGTCGAGAATGTCGACGTCGCCGGCCGGCCTGATCCGGATCCCCTTCCGTTTCAGGGCCGCGGTGTAAACCGACTCTTTGGCAAACCGTTCCCCAAAGAAGGTAGCGAGAGTGGCTGCCAGCATCAGTGGCACGATCAGCCCGTAATCACGTGCGCCGGTGATCTCGAACACGATCAGAATCGAGGTGAGGGGCGCTCTCCCAACCATGGCGAACATCGCTGCCATCCCAACAACGGCAAATGCCCCGGTGTCGAGTTCAGTGAACGTCCACAGTGGCTGAACCAGACGAGCGAAACCCGCACCGAGGGCCGCGCCCATGAAGAGGGAGGGCATGAAGGCACCACCCGATGCTCCCGACGAGATGGTGAAGCTTGTTGCAACTACTTTGCCAAGGGCAAGCAGAATCAAAACCCACCAAAGGTCGCCGGCCGCTCCGGTAACGTCAGAGATGGTCTCATCGAGTAGAAGCCGGTTTGTGAATTCTTGACCAGTACCGAAAAGTCGTGGTTCCACAAAGATCAAACCAGCCACAATCAGACCGAATCCGGTTGGCCGCATCCACGACCAGGTGCGATCGTTGCGATGGGCAACCTTCTCGAGCCAATCGAGGAGTTTCAAGAAGAAATAGCCGACGGCCACGATGACCACGGTCATGGCGGCGTAGAGGATCAACTCCGAAAAGCCATTCATGGTGTAGGTGCCCGCAGAGAGGGACAACTCCTCACCAACAATCGACTGTGTGGTGATCGCCGCGGCCACCGATGCAATGACGATCGATGACATATGTCGAGGTGCGAAAGACGAGAGGATCACTTCGAGTGCGAAAAGCATTCCGGCGATTGGGGCGTTGAAGGATGCTCCGATGCCGGCGCCGGCGCCTGCGGCGACCAGCGAGCGAACCTCATCTTCGCCAAGCTTGAAGGTCCGGGAGATCCACGATCCCACTGCGGCACCGATCTGGACGACTGGACCCTCACGACCTGCCGACCCACCAAACCCGATAGTGATCGCTGTGACCACAATCTTGAGTGGCGCCACCCGTTTTCGGATCCGGCCGCCATGAACTGCAAGAGCGGCTGCCGCCTCCGGTACACCGTCTCCAGCTACTTCGGGCGCGAACCTCCTGGCAATGAACCAAGCCGCGACAAGCCCGACGGGGACGGTCAAAAATATCCACGCCCTTCGGATGTCCCAAAATCCGATCTCGTCAGCGTTGAAAAGCGGGTCGAGGATCGGTTCGAGCAGGTTGCCGATTCCCTCGAGCGCTAGCACCAACGCGGCGGCTCCAAGACCGACACCCACACCCACCAGGGCGGAAAGCGCGAGAAAACCACCGAGACGACGCTCGGCGAGCACGCCGACGGCTGGCACTTTTCGAAAACTGTCGAGTGGCTTGGTCACCGGCGGTGAGCGTAGAACCTAAAGCAACGATTGCTGCACTTGTGTCCACAAATGACTCGCAGAAAGGCACAATCCGGTTCATGGGATTCAGAAGCCATGTCGTCAGACCAATGGACCTTTCCCTAGCCTCGAACCAGTTGGTGGTCGGGCTGGTGGGGGTGGGACTGATCGCGGCGGCCGCAGTTGTCGTGACCGGCGGATCTGTCTCGACATGGTGGGCACCGGTTTATATCGGGCTTGCCTGGGCACTTGGCCGGGAGTTGGATCCGGATCACCCGTCAACGGCGTTGATCGCTGCCATTGGTGGTGGTTTGTGGGTGCTCGCCGGTTTTGATGCTTCGGGGATGACGGCCGTGCTGGGGCTGATGATCGCGGCCAGATTGGTTCTGAATTCCACCGGGCGCCGCCCTCTGCTGACAGATTACGTCGGCATGGGCATGATCGCTGCGGCGCTTTCTTTCACGATTACAGGTTGGGTTGGGGGGTTCGGCGTAGCTCTCGCCATGTACATCGACGATCGGATGGCCGAAGAGCACCGGCAGATGGGCTTGGCTTCGGCTGCCGTAACCGCCCTCGCAGCTTCGGTTGTCGTGAGTGCAGCCCAAGTCTTTCCCCAAGAGGTTCCCGACGCCCGCTCCGCGGTGGTTATCGGGATTGGTTTGATGGCCCTTGTTGCAGTCGTCCGAGAACCGGAGGCACCGGTCTCGTTGGTCGACTCCCGAATGAAAACGCAACTTGTACCCGGGCGGCTGCACGCATCGCGAGCGATGGTCGGTGTTCTCATCTTTCTCGGTGCTTTTCTCAGCGGACCGGACGCCTCGGCAATGGTGCCCGCGGCCGGTGTGATGGTCCTCGCGTTGGCGAGCAACGAGTTCGAAAGAATTCGTCGCAGGACCAGGTAGATCGAACCTTGTCTGTTGCTATAGCAAGAGGACTCGGATTTCGATCCGTCTTGCTATAGCAACGTCGCAGGACGGGGTAGGTTCCGCCAGATGTGTCGATCAATAAAACGTCTACGAGATGGAGCCGAGCTGGCGCCACCTGAGGAAATAGAGGCCGCTGCTCGTCAGTTTGTCCGCAAGATCTCTGGGTTCACCAAGCCGGCCGCCCACAACCTCGAGGTCTTCGACGAAGCCGTCGCCGAAATCGCGCAGGCGTCACAGCGGCTGCTCGACCATTTGGAGGTTCGAGGGGCTGCCTAAGACGGACCGCTAACTGAGTTCGGTGCCCAACCTTTGGAGTGTGGCGTTCTCCAGGGCCCGTTGGGCGGAGGCCACATCTTGGGCGGCGACACCAACGCTCTTGAAGATTGTGACGTCCTCTCCAATCTGGGGGTGGGCATCTCTCAAGACATCGGTCAAGGTGGCGTTGGGTTCTCGGCCGGCCTGGATCAGGTCGCCGGCTTCAGCCGCAGCGGCGTCGACGTCGTCAACCACCACATAGGCCCGATCGAGGAGCTCAGCCGGAATCTCCGCCATCTCCGGGGTAAAAGCACCAACTGCGTTGACGTGGGTACATGGTCGAACCGAGGACTCTTCGAAAAGCGGCACCGTGGCAGGTGTGGCACAGGACACCACGTCTGCCATTGCAACGGCGTCGTCGGCATGGGTGACGGTCTCTCCTCCGATGCGGTCGGCCAAGTGCTCCGCATTCTCCGGGGTGCGCGACCAGACGAGGACACGCCTGATCGGTCTCACCGCCCTTACCGCTTCTACTTGATCAAAAGCCATCGCTCCTGAGCCCAGCATGGCGAGTATTCGCGCACCTTCGTCTGCCAACAATCGCGTAGCGAGACCAGAAACCGCCCCTGTTCTAATCGCGGTCAGCGTTGGCCCATCCACCATTCCCAACGGGCTTCCATCACCCCCAAAAACCACCACCAGACCGACGGGGTTTCCCGGAACGGTCGACACCACCTTGATCGCCATATGATCGTCGAGTCGCCCCGGCATGACCAGAGACCCCCCGAGGGGCCTGCGCAGAGGAGTTTCGCTATCACCAGTAAAGGCATGCTCCATGGCCTCGATTGCGTCGATCATTGGCAGAGCGACGCGGGTCTGCTCAGCGTTCAGATAGCGCATCTATGAACGACTATTTGGTGGTGACGGTGTAGTCGCCAACCTTTTCGTCCCACTGAAGTTCGATCAGACCGCGAGTCGCAGCGGCCTTGCAAAACTGAAGGAACCCTCCAAAGCCAAACTTCTTCTCCGTGAAACCCTGTTGCTTTTTCCGCAGCTGATTCTTAAGCCCTGATAGGACAACGGGCCCGTTCTTGGCTTCAAGATCAGCCACAACGTCGGTAAGGAGTGTGAAAGCCTGTTTCTCGCCGCCGCCCGCAGCAGAGAATTGGATGACCGGGTCGCCGCGGCCAGGACCCTCCGAAAGCTCGATGAGGCCTTCGTTCTCGAGATGTCTCAACAGCTCACCGAAGCCTCGAAATCCGTAGTCGGCTTCCGAGAAGGTCGAATCCTTTCGAAGAACCGCTCGCTTCAGGGACGACGCCAGGACTGATCCTTCGCCGGACCTCTCCATCCCACCAAGGGTTGAGGTGATGAGCGTCTCCAGGTCTGGGGTGTCCTCGACATCATCACCGTTATCCGCCTTCTTGGAACTCTGCCTGCGTTGATCGACTCCTTCGAGGTTGTCGTAAAAGAGAAACTCGTCACAGGCCGGTGGAAGTAGAGCCGATGTCGAGTCCTTCACACCCACTCCGATGACCTTCTTATTCAACTCTCGGAGTTTGTCCACGAGCGGGGTGAAGTCGGAGTCACCCGTGCAAATGACGAAGGTGGTGACGTAGTCACGCTCAAACGCCAGCTCGATCGCGTCTACCGCCATCTTGATATCGGCAGCGTTTTTCCTGGTGGCGCCCATGCGCTGAGGGATTTCGATTAGTTCCACATGGCTTCGGGTCATCGATTGACGAGCATCAGCGAACATCGACCAATCTGCGTAAGCCCTCCGAGAAATGACGCGACCCCGCTCGGCAAGCGCATTGGCGATCGGCTCGAAATCGAACTCCATGCCGCCTAACGCGTCTCTCGCTCCGATCGCCAGGTTCTCGAAGTCGACGTAGAGGGCAATGCGTTCTTCTTCCATGCGCTGAATGTAGTGGGCGAAGCCAGCGTTTCCCGACCTCAATGCGATTGCTGCGGTAGGTTCACGCTGAGAAGGGGGGACAGATGAGACCGCATCAGGAGCTTCGCATCCATGGTGTTTCGGGGACCCCACCGCGAGATATCCTCTACACCGATCCCGTATCGGACACGGACGCTGACACCGGGACGACGATCTATAAAAGCCGCTCGACCGATCCGTGTTTCCACACCAGGGCATTTCACTGGGCAAACCTGACTTCCGGGAGCCGTGCGACCGCCTTTTGGATTCTGTTGGCTCCATTTGCTCTTGCGAATACGGCCGGTTGGATGAGTGGCTGGCGACGCAATCCGACAAAGGCGCAACCAACTCATTCCGATCCGAGACGGTGGACTGCGAGATTGGGAAGATCATCGGTTCGATCGGCCGGGTTTGCCCTGACACTCCTCTTTGTTGCTCAGGCACTGACTGCCATGGTCTTCCTCCCGATGATCTGGAACCAACGGAAGCAACCAGTCGAGGTCTTCTTCATCCGGATCAGCCCGCCGCATTGGGACGACCGGGTCGCCCTCACGATTCTCACCGTTCTCGCCCTTTTCTTGTTATACGGATTGGTGGCGTGGGTCTCGGCGAGGTCGCACTTTCCCGAGGTGGAGGACACCCGACCGAGAACCCTGCTGCTCGGTGCAAGCAAACAACGAATACTCGACACACACGAGAACTACGACACTCGCGCAGAGCTGACGGAAAAGCAGAAGGAGGCCGACCCGGGTGGTGCGCCAATCACCGACCCGAGACTGTGGACCGTTCACCCGATGTTGCACCGGCTGCGACGGATGCATCTCGGCGTCGGCATGGGCTTGATTGCTATCTATGTCGCACTGGTCGGCCAGGCCATCTCGATCTCAACAGCTCTCATCGTGTTGCTAGTGGCGATTGGTCTCTGCGGCTTTCTGACCACATATCTTCCCAAGTCCGGTTTCACCTGGGCGCTGACCATGACGCTTCCTTACCTCTCACTGCTCGCTCTGGCGTATGTGCTCGGGATTGTCTGGGCGACCAATCCCACGTTCGATCTCGCGTTGACTCACGACCTGACGCTGGGTGTTGCTCTTATCCTGGGCATATTCAGCCTTCTGAGTTTCTTCGCCGGTCCCCTTTCGGTAGGGGCCCTGGTGCTGGGGACATTCGTGGGGGCGACGTTCGGCGCCACCGCAGGCCTGGCCCTGGAACAGTTGCTGGGGATCGACGAGTTGCTCGCAGCAGGTGTGGGGTGGGTAGCAGTGGCAATGCTGGCGTTCCTTTTGTTCCTCCTGCTGGTCGCTATCTGGAGAGCAACCAAAGGTCACACCGAAGCCAAACAAGGGGCGACGTCACCACTCCCTGACCTGACTCTGGGCCAAGCTTTGCGACAGCTCGTCCCGTTTTTAAAAAGCAAGGACGCAGGACGAAAGGCCATGACCGCCAGGTATTGGCTCATGGTCGGCAGACGTGTCGAGCTCGATGCGCGCTACATCTTCTATGGCGCAGCGGTGTTCGGGGTCGCTTCGTTTGGCTACTCGTTTTGGGTTCTGCTGTCCGCCGGTCAGATCGACTCGACCGCCCTTAAGGCTCCTCCACCATGGCTGATCGCCCTGTCGGTGTCGGCAGTGCTCCTCCCCATAGGGTTTTTTGCATTCCGAAGTATCCGGACCGGCTGGAAGAGCGATGCGGAAGGTGAGGGTCGTCGACGTCAGGTAGGAATTCTTTGGGACCTGGGATCGTTTTGGCCACGCTGGTACCACCCTTTGGCGCCGCCCGGATACGGCCCCAGGGCCGTGAAGGACTTGACCGATGCAATCGAGGAGGCACCCCTGCCGGAGGTCATCGGTGCTCATTCTCAGGGGTCGCTGATCGCGGCGGTGACTCTCATCCGATCGAATCGGAACGACTTTCACTTCGTCACGTACGGCTCGCAGTTAGGTCTTCTGTATCCGCGGATGTTCCCCGATGCAGGGATTCCGGAGCTTTCCGTACTGGTCGCTGGGAGGGCGGCCCGCTGGGTGAATCTTTGGAGAGAGACCGATCCGATCGGCGGTCACTTTGTCGACCTCGACGGGGTTGAGAATGTGCAGGGCGATGCCAAACAGGGTGAGGGACATTCCGGTCACGAAGCCACCGCCGACTATTGGGCTATTCGTCGTGACCTGACCGCGATCGACCCTCAGGCCGACTGTCGAGAGGAATGAGGATCCGGAGCGGTGACCTTTAGAGTTTGGGGCCAAACGCCCTCGTAGCTCAGGGGATAGAGCACCGGTTTCCTAAACCGGGTGTCGGAGGTTCGAGTCCTCCCGAGGGCGCCTCCTGGTTGGTCCGTTCGCTACTGGCAATTCGGGCTTCTCCGCTGTTTCACCACCAGCCTAGATGGCCGTGTTCTCGGGCGCACGGTTGCACTTCGGTTGCAGAATCGCCTCGGAGTCGTGGGTTTGGGTCCTGGTTCTGACGTTCGCAAGGGAGGGAAACGGCAAGCGTTTGGCATGCTGGGCGACTACCCGCATCGGGAAACCTCCATGGGGTAGGGACTTCCATGGGGTCCACATGAGGTCGTCGGTTCGAATCCGGCCAGCCCGATCAGGCGGAACACAGCCACCTCACCGGCCAGAGCCTTGTCCGCTGTGACCGGGGTACCCGGTTGAGACCTAGGCGGTCTCGCCGTCAACTTCGCAGCACCGTCATGCCGGGACGCATGTGGCGTGACAACTGCGGGTTCTCACCCCGGTGTGGCGGCACAAACGAAGCGCACATAATGCCGATTGGGGGGCTGTCGGCTTGACCTTTAAGTGGCCGTTGGCCGTCTAGATGACGAGGAGGGGGGCAGCAGGTTAGTGCATTTTGAGGTTCGAATTTCCGGTTCGTTCCTAGTGGAATGGGTCGTTTGACCTACTGAGTCATTCTCAAGTGACCGAAGCGTTAACCCGATATTGGGAAGGCGTATTCAACTTTTCAAGGAGGTCTGATGTGCGCAAGAGACTAACTGCGGTGGTTCTCGCCGTACTTGTGTTCAGCCTGATTGCTGCCTCGGCGGCCAGCTTGGGCGGAATCAACCAGGCTGACCTCGGTGCTGACGCAACCATTGTGGCGTCGTGTGACACCGATGGCGTGGTTGTGGACTACCAACTGAGTTTCGACTTCGGCACTGGGCAGTTTGACATCACCGACGTTGACGTCAGCGATATCGATGCCAACTGCAACGGTGACGACATCTATGTTGAGATTGGCGCTTCTGGTGCCAGCATCGACTCCGGTTCTGGCACAGTTGCAGCAGGTGCAGCAACCGTGACCATGACTGCCGGTACCGGTGATGCGGAAGCTCTCGATCAGATTGCCATCTATATCAGCGACGTCACCCCGTAATACGTGAACTAGCCAACACGGTTTGAAGGCGGGTCGATGACGACCCGCCTTCACATGTAACAAGGTTAAGAGATGAGATTTCAGGTCAAGCGCCGGAGGCGGTCTGTCCGTTTGGTGACCGTTTTGGTTGTCGTGGCGGGTTCGACTGCCTTCGTCTTCGCTGCATCGGCGGCATTTCTTGGCGGTGTGAGTCAAGCAGACCTCTACGTCTTCTCTGGCCCGGACACTGTTCCACTCCCACTTGCCTTCGATCACTTCGATGCCTGTGCAGGCAACCTGAACAATGACGTGGATGTAGTGGGGAATTCCTGGCTGGCACCAACTGCGGACTGGCGGTGCCAATCCGCCGCATCCAGGGTCCGCAACAGGAAACAGACCACGACAGCGGATAGTGCAACCGTCGACGTTGGACAATCGGATCACGTTGTCTTATCCACCTTTGTCAATCGGGCTAGTCGAACCGTTAGCGCAGCCGGTTCAGGACTATCTCTGTTCCACGACGGCAGCAGTTTCCACTTGTACGTTGTCTATCAGCGAGGGGCTGATCAGATCACACTTGGCAAAGTGGACGGCTCCGGTGACACAGAAATCGCTTCGTGGAGCTGGTTGCCTCGTAACAACACCATCGACTTCCTCGTCGAAATCGACCAGCCTGAGATCACGATCTACGCCGACAGCATGCTCGTAGCCAACTACACAATGACCGCCAGCGAACTCACCACCTTCGGCTCCAACACTCGCTTCGGCCTCGAATCCGATTTCGATGGGAGAAGTCGATGGTCCTGGTTCCGAGTCGAGGAGTTGGTGCCGTGACGCTCACTCTTCCCAAGCTTGATCACGACCTGTTGAGGTCGGGCAGGGGTCGACATGTAGATGTTTCGAATGCCGCCGGTTGGCTCACCCAACGTCTCAATCCGCCAGCTCTCGTGCAGACGATGTTGATCGTCTGCCTGATATTGGTGCTGTGGCCTGCTCAGTTCGGAGGCAACTTCGCCATGACTCTCGTGGCCGGGAACTCCATGGAACCGACCTACATGCTCGGCGACGCCGTTGTCACGTGGACGGACCCGGTTCGGATAGGTGACACTGTCTTGTTCAGGGTCCCGGAGGGAGGTTTCGGCGCAGGAAACCCGGTCATTCATCGGATCGTCGGCGGAGACAGCACGGGCTGGGTCACCCAGGGAGACAACAGCTACAGCCCCGACCCCTGGACCATCATCAATAGCGACATTCTCGGAGTGGCCAAGTTCCACGTTCCGTTTGGTGGTCGAGTGGTGGCAGTCCTCAAGTCTTGGCTCGTCATCGCCATTCTCGGGGGCCTGGCCGTGGGGCTGCTGCTCTGGCCTGATAGCGAGGAAGCCACGAAAACCTCCAAACACCGTCGATAACGGCACATAGATACGCCTCGATACGGGCAGCCCGGCCACCCATGACTTCTCACTCATCTAGACGCTTCGAGATCGTCGAGCCATAACCTCAATCCGCTACCTCCCGGTCCTCTCGTCGCTGTCGGTGGGCCCGGCTCTTGCAAGCGTCACTAATCCCATTCCTCTATCCCTTCCCTCTCGGGCCGGGGTCCCCGCCCCTTCCCCGCCCCTTCCCCCGGTCTCTTCCGTTGGACCGTCGTTTCCGCATCCTTCAGCCCTGGACGGATTCGAGATTCGTGGTGTGGAGTTTGGTGTCGTAGTCGGTCGGCGAATTCGATTCGCGGTAGAGGGGTTTGGGCCCTTGTAGGAGGCGTAACCCCCCTGCGCCTGGGTCAACCTGATGCTTCGTGAGGGGTCGCCTCAGCGCCATCAGCTGACCGCGTAGAGTGAGACCTCGATACAGCAAGCTTCCCCTGGTGACCGATTTAGGGGAGGCTTGCTCTCTTTCTAAGTGAAGGGTTGTTGGGGCGAACAATCCGCATCCGTCGATCTGTTTCTAGCCACCAGGCGACTCATGCCTTCCTACCCGAAACCCTCTTGCCCATGTGAGGGTCAAGGCACCAATCCCGATCAGCGCCATGGCCAGCAGGCCATAGGTCCCACTGTCGACACCTGTGAACGGCAAGGTGTCCACCGGGTCGATCTCAACTGTTGTAGGTGCCGCGGTAATCGTTGTTGCCAAGACCTCGTCAGTGGGTGTTGGTGTTGTGGGCGGTGGTGTCGTCGTAGTCCCACGTTCACGATCCGTCGTCGTAGACGAATCATCCACCGTCGTCGTGGTCGAATCATCCACCGTC
>CAXMPK010000041.1:0-6716 GCA_964195405.1 uncultured Acidimicrobiia bacterium | reverse complement strand
TCATCAACGAGCCGACCGCGGCGTCGTTGGCTTACGGACTCGACAAAGAGACCGACCACACCATCCTCGTGTTCGACCTCGGTGGAGGCACCTTTGACGTGTCTGTGCTCGAGATCGGAGATGGAGTTTTTGAAGTCAAGGCCACCTCAGGTGACACTCATCTCGGTGGCGATGACTGGGATGAGGCAGTGATCGAGTGGCTTGTCACGACGTTCAAGAACGACAACGGTGTCGACCTGAGCGAGGATCGGATGGCAATGCAACGCCTCAAGGAGGCGGCTGAGAAGGCAAAGATCGAGCTCTCAACCGTTGTTGAGACCGAGGTGAACCTTCCTTTCATCACAGCAACGGACGCCGGACCACTCCATCTCCAGCAGAAGCTGACCAGATCCGAGTTTCAGAAACTGACCGAAGACTTGCTCGACCGGACCACACGCCCCTTCAAACAGGTAATCAAGGATTCAGGGATCGACGTTGACGAACTTGACCACATTGTCATGGTTGGCGGGTCGACCCGTATGCCGGCCGTTCAGGAGCTGATCCAGGAAATGACAGGCAAGGAGGCCCACAAGGGTGTCAACCCCGATGAAGTGGTCGCCTCCGGCGCCGCGATCCAGGCTGGTGTCCTCAAAGGCGACGTGAAGGACATCCTCCTCCTCGATGTCACCCCGCTGACTCTCGGTATCGAGACCAAGGGCAGTGTGATGACCAAGATGATCGAACGCAACACAACGATCCCCACCAAGCGATCCGAGACTTTCACCACGGCTGAGAACAATCAGCCTGAGGTCGAAATCCACGTGCTCCAAGGTGAACGGACCATGTCCGAGGACAACAACAGTCTCGGCAAGTTTCGGCTGACCGGTCTGCCTCCAGCGCCGATGGGAATCCCCCAGATCGAGGTCACCTTCGACATCGACGCTAATGGCATCGTCCACGTGTTCGCCAAAGATCTTGCGACCAACAAGGAACAGAAGATGACAATCACTGGCGGGACTGCCCTCGCCCAAAATGACATCGAGAAAATGGTCGAAGACGCAGAGGCCTATGCCGAAGAGGACGCCCAGCGCCGGGAGACGATTGAAACCCGCAATCAAGCCGATCAACTGGTCCACCAAACCGACAAGCTTCTCGAAGAGCAGGGCGAACAGATGACCGAAGAAGAAAAGTCTTCGGTCGAGGCGGCAGTCTCTGACCTCAAAGAGGTTCTCGGTAGCGAAGAGTCGGGGGCCGAAGATCTTCGCTCCAAAATGGATGTCCTGATCCAGGTGAGCCAGGCAATGGCGACCCGTCTCTACCAGGAGGCTGCAGCCGCCCAGACCGAGGAGACAAGCGCAGAAGGTGAGCCGATGACCGACGATGATGACGACGTGGTCGAAGCGGAGATCGTTGAAGAGGATGAATGAGATCCACGCCGACGAAGCCTCATCACCTGAAGAGGTGGAAGCCACGTCATCTGATGATGTAGAGGCGTTACCCGTCGAACCGATAACTCCAGACCCGCATTCACTGGGTTTGGAGTTATCAGAGGATCCCGATGAGACCATCGGGCTTCTTCTCCGCGAGGTCGCGACAGCGAGGGACGAGGCCAGCACATACCTAAACGATTTGAAGAGGGTTGCCGCCGACTTTGAGAACTACCGGAAGCGTTCGCTGCGTGAGCGCACGGAAATGCTCAACCGCGCCACAGAAAAGGTGGTGACCGGCTTGATGCCCATACTCGACACATTCGACGCCGCGCTGGATCTCGAGCCAGAGTCCGACACCGAGCGTCAGATGTATTCCGGGATGATCAATACCCGGGAACAGCTGCTCAAGTCTCTCCAAGCCGAGGGGCTCGAGGTCGTTCCGACCATCGGCGAAGAATTCGACCCGGGAATCCATGAGCCGGTTGGGGCACCCGCCGGCGAGGGGACCGTGACCGTGTCCCAGGAACTGCGACGCGGATATCGTCTCAACGGAAGGGTTTTGCGAGCCGCACTGGTCGTGCTGGAAGTGAAACAATGAACCGCGACTGGATCGAAAAGGACTTCTACAAGACGTTGGGTGTCACCAACGAGGCGTCCCAAGAAGAGATCAAGAAGTCATATCGCAAGCTGGCTCAGAAGTATCACCCGGATGCCAACCCCGGTGACACCGCAGCCGAAGAGCAGTTCAAGGAAATCTCCGAGGCATACGCCACTTTGTCCGATTCTGAGCAGCGCAAGGAATACGATCAGGTCCGGCGGGTATCAGGCACTGGCGGTTTCCAGGGATTTGGAGGCCGACCTGGTGGCTTTGGCGGTCAGCAGGTCAGAGTCGAGGATCTTCAGGACCTACTCGGCGGCATGGGTGGTGTGGGTGATCTCTTCGGTTTTGGAAATTCCGCAGCCGGCCCCACTCGGGGCGCTGACCTTCAGACCGAGCTTTCGGTCACCTTTGAGGACGCGGCCCACGGAGTCACCACAGCAGTCAACCTTCGCGGCGAAACGGCTTGTTCTCATTGTGGCGGTGCCGGAGCCGAACCAGGCACACAAATAACGACCTGTCCGAATTGCGGTGGCCGAGGCGTCGTTGCCCAGAACCAAGGCTTCTTTTCGTTCTCCCAGCCATGCCCGCAATGTCGTGGGGCCGGGCGGCTCATTGAAACCCCTTGCAAGGTGTGCCGCGGCAGCGGATCTGAGAATCGGACACGCCAAGTCAAACTCAAGGTGCCGGCCGGTGTCACCAACGGCGCAACTCTTCGTCTTCGCGGCAAGGGTGCTCCAGGGTCGAACGGAGGACCGGCCGGTGATCTGCTGGTCAGGGTTCGCGTCGGAGCCAGCCATACCTTTGGGCGCAAAGGCAACGATCTCACCCTTACTGTCCCCATCACATACACCGAAGCGGCATTGGGAACCAAGATGGATGTGCCAACTCTCAACGGTGGCGTGAAGGTGAAGATCCCATCGGGTACCCCCACCGGAAAGACGTTCCGGGTGAGAGGCAAAGGCATCGAACCCGAAAAAGGCAAGTCGGGGGACCTGTTGGTCACGGTGCAGGTAGCCGTCCCCAACAAGGTCTCCAAGGCCGAGAAGAACCTCCTCGAGGAACTAGCCGAGCATGAGACCACCGATGTGCGGTCTCATCTGAGATGATGACGGAGGACCATGACTGAAATCACCAAGGCCGTCTTCGTCATCTCGGTGGCAGCGGAGTTGTCGGGTATGCATCCGCAAACTCTTCGCATCTATGAGCGCAAAGGCCTCATCGATCCGTTTCGCACTCCCGGTGGAACCCGTCGATATTCCCAAGAGGACATCGAGCGACTTCAGTTGATCCAAGACCTCACGGCCGAGGGGTTGAACCTCGAGGGCGTGAAGCGGGTACTTGCCCTCAAAGAGGAAAACCGTCGGCTGAAGAAGAAAGTAGATCGTCTTCGAGACAAACTCGAAGCCCTCGAAGAAGCCATTGAGGATGCGGGACGTCGCCCTGAGATAATTCTGCGCAGTCAGATACGCCCACTGTTCGGACCGGATCGCTAGTGGCCTGTCGCACAAATGGTGTGAGGGTGTCCTCGACGCATCGACGTTCGACTCGCAAGGACGCACATCGAAGGCGCACCCGAAGGTGCGTCAAGGCGGAGGACACAGCGAGCGGCGTCGAGGGCCGGAGAGACTCCGCATTCATTTGTAAGGCGGGCCACTAGTGGCCGACTCGTACACAGGCCCGATCCGAATCAGCGGCGGAGACGGGATTCTGCTCACGACTGGAGCGGCCACACTCGAGACCGACCACGACATGGGGAGCTGGAAAGGTGTGGTGCAGACCCTCCGAGGAACAGGGGTGGCAGGCAAGGCACTTGTCGTCGAAATCGAGATTCCCGACGGTGGCAAAAGTCGAGCCCAGCTCACCCCGGCCGGTGAGGCTGGAGAAAGGGCGACGTCTTCCCTCGTCGGTCTGGGAGACCAACCCTTCTGATCTAGCGGATCAACCCACCACTCGCAGCGTTGCTGGAACCTTGTCGCCTTTAGCTCCCGAAAACCCCTGCTGAGTTACTTTGTCGACGATGAGGCGCCTGCTCCTCTTGTTGCTCCCACTGCTCACTGCGTGTGCAGCAGCCACACCTGCCCCCGACCCAGAGGTGGACACAACGACAGGCACAACCGACTCTCCGACAACAACTCCAGCGGAGCCGATCGGGACAACCACCTCTACCTTGTCGCCTCCTGTCACCTTCCCTCCGGCGCCTCAAGTATCCGATGGTCCGCTTGACCCGCTCACCGAGGCAGCGCTGGAAACTCTTCTCGACTCTATCTTCACAAACGACTTCGACTTCGCCCAGTTGACGAAGATCGTCGATGGAGACGATGCTCGGGCGGCCTGGCTACTCGCAGACCTGATGCGTTTCTTCCAGACCGGCCCACCACGTGACGAGTTGGTGCACAGCTTCACGGAGTTGACCGGCGCACCGTTGGTGCCCGGAAAGGTCGACTTCGTCTCGGCCTTCGACAACCTCATCGCCTGGGACCTGCCGGCCTGGGATGGATACCCTGAGATGAAGGCCAGGATCTACACCGCAATCGACTCCAGATGGCAACAGTTCTTCGACGAGGACGTGAGCGTCGACTGGAGAATGGTCACATGGGGCGGAGTTTTGACAGACGACCGTCCCATCGGCGACAACGGCCCCTGTAACTGCATCCCGGCCCTCGACGATCCCACCACAACTGATGCAGACGACGGCGATTGGTACGCAGACGATCGGGTTGTGTTCGGATTAGTTGTCAATGGGGAGGCCTTGGCCTTGCCGAAGCATCAGATGGAGGTGCACGAGATGTTGAATCTCACCCTTGGCGGTCGAGAACTGGGGATTCCGTATTGCACTCTTTGTGGCTCCGCCCAGGCCTACTTCACCGACAACGTCGCAGACTTCGATCGACTGGTTCTCCGAACCTCTGGGCTCCTCTCCCGCTCCAACAAGATGATGTACGACCTGACCACCGGTTCGCTGGTCGACACCTTCACCGGTGTCGCCAACTCCGGACCCCTTGCCGACGACGGCGTCGTTTTGGAGCAAACCACCGTTCTCGCCTCCCCCTGGGGTGAATGGAAAAGGGCGCACCCCGAAACCCAGATCCTCGCTCAGGACGGCGGGATCGGACGTATCTACCGACTCGACCCATTGGGAGATCGCGATGCCAATGGCCCCATTTTTTCCGTTGGCGATGTTGATCCCCGTCTCTCTGTCCAGGAGAGCGTCGTCGGTGTGGTCACCCCGGAGGGTGTCTCGATTGCGTTTCCAGTCGAGAAGATCATGAATGGGACAACTCCCTTCGAATTCGAAGGCGTAACAGTGGAAGTCACCGACGGCATTCGAGTTTTTGCCGCTGACGGGACGGAGCTTCCGACACACCAATCGTTCTGGTTTGCGTGGAGCCAGTTCCATCCCGACACCTTGTTGTGGAGCAACGACTGACGGCATCAGGAAGCTACGGACCGGTCTCATCATCGCCACAACCCAACAATCAATTCAAAGAGATCTCTCCGTCGACAGTGCTGACTTTGATCGTGTCGCCCTCGTCATAGTCGTCTTCGAGGATCGCACTGGCGATCGGGTCGGCTAGGTCCTTTTGGATCACCCGCTTCAGGGGTCGAGCGCCATACATAGGGTCGTAACCGCGTTCGGCGAGCAAATCGAGAGCCTCAGAGGTGACGACCAAGTCGATGCGTCGAGCATCAAGTCTTTGCTTGAGCCATCCGAACTGGATCTCGACGATCTCACGGAGGTTTTTCCGACTCAGCCTGTCAAACACGACCACGTCGTCGATTCGATTGAGAAACTCCGGACGGAAAGAGGCCCTAACCACCGTCATCACCATTTCTTCAACCTTCTCTTTGTCGAGGTCAGGGTCAATCAGCTCCGAGCCGAGATTGGAAGTCATGATCAGAACCACTTGGGAGAAGTCGACCGTCCGACCCTGACCATCGGTGAGCCGTCCATCATCCATGAGTTGGAGTAGGACGTTGAAGACCTCGGGATGGGCCTTCTCAATCTCGTCGAGCAGCACAACCGAATAGGGGCGGCGGCGCACCGCTTCGGTCAGCTGCCCGCCCTCGTCGTATCCGACGTACCCGGGTGGCGCTCCAATAAGCCGGCTCACCGAGTGCTTCTCGATGTACTCCGACATGTCGATGCGGACCATCGACCGATCGTCGTCAAACAAGAACTCGGCGAGGGCCCTCGCCAACTCGGTTTTGCCGACACCGGTTGGGCCAAGAAAGAGGAACGAACCGACCGGGCGATGGGGATCTGCGAGACCGGCCCGGCTGCGTCGCACCGCGTTTGCCACAGCCGCGACGGCCTTGTCCTGCCCGATTACGCGTTGATGAAGGTGTTCTTCGAGATGAATCAGTTTCTCGGTCTCACCTTCCATCAGCTTGGAAAGCGGGATACCCGTCCAGCGAGCGACTACCTCCGAGACCTCCTCCTCGGTTACTTCTTCAGAAAGCATCGTGCCCTGCTCGTGGAGCTTGGTTAGCTCAGCATCACTCTCGATGAGCTGATGCTCGTGCTCGTTGATCGTGCCGTAACGGAGTTCGGCTGCCTTGGCCAAGTCACCAGCCCGCTCGGCAAGCTCGGCCTCGCCCCGTGCCTTCTCAATCTTTCCCTTGAGATCCCGAATTGCAGATATCGCCGCTTTCTCGAGATTCCAACGCGCTGAGAGAGCGTCGATCTCCTCATTGAGATCGGCGAT
>CAXMPK010000040.1:0-7285 GCA_964195405.1 uncultured Acidimicrobiia bacterium | reverse complement strand
GACTGGTGGAGTGAAGCAGTGGTTCCAATAGCGGGCGCCTACTCGACCGATGCGCAGCCAGCTTGGCTCAGAGGTAATCGTCGATCCACCGACTATCGAAGGAACGTGTAGATGGCGTTGAAACCTCCGGAAGAGAAGACGGTTCTCCAGCGGTACTTGCCGATCGTCGATTGGCTGCCGAATTACCGTTGGGGAGAGTGGATTCGCTTCGATGTCCTTGCCGCGCTCACGGTCTGGGCGCTTCTGGTGCCGGAGGCGATGGCCTACGCAGGTATCGCCGGCGTCCCTCCAGAGGTGGGTCTGGTCACCGCGCCGCTGGCCCTTATCGGATATGCGATCTTCGGTTCTTCAAAACACCTGTTCGTGGGGCCCAGTTCGACGGTGGCGATTCTCTCAGCGTCGATTGTGGCGCCGCTTGCGGGTAGTGACGGCGACCTCTACCTGATCTTGACCGTCTGGCTCGCCATTTTCGTCGGGGTTTTCTTCGTTGCCCTCGGGGTGGCTCGGATGGGGTGGATCGCCAACTTCATGGCGTCGTCGGTGCTGAGCGGGTTCATGGTTGGCCTGGCGATTGTGATCGCAGTGGGACAACTCGACAAGATGTTCGGTATCGAAGCCGAGGGCGACAACGTGTTGCAGGACCTCGGTTCGATGTTGGAACAATTCAGTGACTGGGACTGGGCGACAGTTGCCATCGGTGTTGTGGCCCTCGCTTCGTTGTTCCTGATCGAAGACTACCTACCGCGTTTGCCCGGAGCTTTGGTCGTGATGCTGGTGGCGATCGCCGCGTCGGCAATATTCGACTTCGAAGGAGCCGGGATCCACGTGGTCGGGGAGATCCCCGCCGAGCTTCCCAATCTCGGCCTCCCGGAGTGGCCGGGTTGGGATTTGATGTCCGACATCATGGTCGGGGCGCTGGCCGTCATCGTGGTCGCGTTTGCCGAGTCCTTCGCCGCTGCCAAAAGTTACGCGACCAAGTTCGGGTATCAAGTCGACGCCAACCAGGAGATGATCGGCCTTGGTGCCGCCAACCTCGGGGCAGGGCTAAGCGGCGGTTTCGTCGTAGACGGAAGCCTCTCGAAGACGGCTGCCGGTGTCGGAGCCGGTCAAAAGACCCAGATGACAAGCGTTTTCGCCGCAGTGTTCGTGCTGCTCACGATCGTGGCGTTGACGTGGCTCTTCGAACCCCTCCCCGAGGCGGTGCTCGGTGCCATTGTCATCCATGCCGTGTGGAAGCTCATCGACTTCTCAGGGTTCGCCACACTGTGGAGGGCCCGTCGGATCGACTTCGCTCTGGCAACTGCGGCCTTCCTGGGCGTGATCCTGATCGACATCCTCCAAGGCATCATCATCGGGATCGTTCTATCCCTGTTGGCGCTCATCTACCGGGCCAGCTTCCCGGAAGGCTCCGAACTGGGACGAGTAGAAGACGAAGACGGCAACTACGAGTTCGTAGGACTTGATGCCCATCCCGACGCCGAAACCCGACCCGGGATGGTCGTCTACCGCCAGACCGGCTCGCTGATCTTTTCTAATGCTGCCGCCTTCTCCCAGGAAGCACGCCAACTTTTGTGGAATCGTACTGACCCGCCCGCCGACGTCCTTGTTGTGGACTGCGAACAGATGGCCGACATGGACATCACCGGCGCCGAAGAAATAGTGGCGCTGTTCGAGGAACTACAGGCTTCAGACGTTGACATGTGGCTGGTTCGGCTGCACGGCGACGCACGGGTCACGGCCGACAAGGCAGGAGTGATTGACGCTGTTGGTGAGGAGCGGGTGTTCTCGACGTTGCGACTTGCCGGTGAGCAGTTCAATACTCGCGACACCCGTGAAAACAGATCAGACCGAAACAGCAGCGAATGAGCGGCACATCCGCACCGCGGACCCGCAGCTATGTCCGTCGTCTTAGTCTGACGTTGGAAGGCAATATCTCCGAGGCTGATCTCGATCCGAGGGTGATCGCTCTCAACGAGGGAATCAAAGAAGGCCGGATGAAGCGATCGACGCACGATCGGCAGCGGAGGAGAATTGGCCGGCTGTATACGAAGCGCGCTGGACTGTCCGGCTGATCACATTACGGAGGTTTGAGTTGATGGCTACCGATGAGAGTCCGGGGATGTCTCGGCGAACCCGGCTTGCACTGATCATAGGGTTTGTCGCTGGCTCGGTCTTGGCGGCCGTCTTTTGGCGTCGGCAAATACCTGCGCTCCTTGCGCGCGCCCGCCCTTACGATCGTCGGCGCTCGAATGTGACGAGTCCGACGCTGATCATCAACCGGTGGAGTGGTGATGGCAAGGCAGAGGAATACAAGCTTGAAGAAGCTGCGAAACGCTCCGGTGTAAGGACGATCATGCTGGAACGGGGTGATGACCTTGCCCAACTTGCACACGATGCGATCAGCACTGGCGCTGATGCGATCGGAATGGCGGGTGGGGACGGGTCGCTTGGACTGGTGGCCGGAGTGGCGATCGAGCGGGGGGTCCCGTTCTTTTGTATACCGGTGGGAACGCGGAACCACTTTGCGTTGGATCTGGGATTGGATCGGGATGACCCTCTGTCGGCGCTAGAGGCGCTGCGTGACGGAGATGAGATTCAGATCGACTACGCCGTCGCCAACACCCGCGTGTTTCTCAACAACGTCAGCTTCGGGGTGTATGCCCAGGCGGTCCATCGTGAAGGCTACCGGGAGGATAAGGAGGCGACGTTGGCGGCTGTTTTCCGTGAGGTCGCCGCAGACCCAGAGTCACAGGCTGGCATCAGGTATGCAACGCCCAATGGTGAACGCCACGAGCGGGCCCCTTTGTTGCTTGTCTCAAACAATGTGTACCGGATGTCGGGCCCACCGGACTTTGGCCGCCGGCTGACATTGAACGCTGGGAAACTCGGGGCGGGAGCGGTGACGGGTCTTCCCAAGGACGCTGACTTGCACTCCATCAGACTTGACCAGCTACGAGCATTTCACCAGTGGGATACGACGTCACTTCGCCTCGAGTCCGATGAGCCGATACTTGCCGGCTTAGATGGCGAGGCCCTCGTGTTTGAGTCTCCTCTCGACTTGTCGGTTAGGCCAAAAGGCCTGCGAATCTTGGTGCCGGCGGGGACCCGACCCGGGTTTGTCCCTCGCGGTGAGGCTGTCGCTGCCCGGTTTGTGGACATGGCTGGGACTGGGGGCAGGTAGAGCAATGGTCGGCGACAATTCGGGTGAGGCGGCCACCGACTCACAGGATCATGCGGCGACCAGTCAATCGGACGGATCAATGTTGACTCGTGTGATAGACGAGTTGGATCGCCTTGATCGAGACATTTATGCGGCAATCGCAGATTCGCCAACCTCAACCATTGACGCACCTCTGCGACGTCTGTCCAATTCAGCCAACAACTCGAAGATCTGGATCGCAGCGGCTGCCGTAATCAGTGTTTTGGGTGGAAGGCCAGGAAGACGGGCTGCTCTCTCTGGTTTGGTATCGATTGGCGTGACGTCTGCTGTGGTCAACCAGGGGGTCAAACGTCTTGCTGACCGGCCCCGGCCTGATCGAGACGGAGAAGACGTCCCGGAAGCCCGATTCGTCCACATGCCGGAGTCGACCTCATTTCCGTCGGGACATTCCGCATCGGGATTCGCTTTTGCCACGACGGTCGGGAACTCCCTTCCCGTTGTGGGTGCAGCTCTCCGCTTTCTCGCTGGAACCGTGGCTTACTCACGGGTCCACACGGGTGTCCACTATCCGGGCGACGTGGTCATCGGCAGCCTGATCGGTGGCAGCATCGGAGGTCTTGTTTCCTGGGTCACCCGTCCCCGCAAGAAGAACGAGCCGGCCCCATGACCGACCCCGACAGGAATGAAAAGCAGGCCAGATCCTCGAACCGAGTCGAGATCTCTTCACTGAGCATCTGGCAGGCGATCGGTGCGATTCTGATCACTCTGGGGTTGCTGTGGGTAGGCGCTCGGGCCTGGTCGTTGCTGTGGATGATGATCATTGCATCGTTCTTCACTCTCGCTCTTCTTCCCGCCGTCAACTGGCTTCACGATCGTAAGTCTTGGAGTCGCGGCGCCGCCCTTGGCGCTATCTATCTGGCTGGTTTTGTCCTGATGGGAGCATTGATTGCGCTTTTGATCCCGGCCCTCGGAACCCTCGCTGATGAAGTCGGCGAAAACAGTACGGAGTGGGTTGTGATTATCGACGAATGGGCCGAGGAATACCTCAACGTTGATTTAGGAGATGTCAGCGGGGCGGAGGACGCTTTGAAGGGCATGAGCGACGTACTGTCCTCATGGTCCGGGGACGTTTTTGGGACAGTTACCGGCATTGCGTCGGCAGGGGCCGACTTCATTTTCGGTTTAATGACGATGGCTACATTCACGTTCTACTTCACGGCCGACGAGCCTCGGATCCGCCAGGCCACGTTGAGGCGGTTCAGGCCCGAAACACAGCGTCGGCTTGGTTGGACCTGGGACCAGGCAATCAAACAAACCGGCGGATACTTCTACTCCAGAACCCTTCTGATGCTTATCAATGGGACCGGCTTTTTTGTGGTGATGGTCCTGGTCGGATTACCGGCCGCTCTCGCGGCTCCTCTCGGACTTTTCGGCGGTTTTGTCTCAGTATTCATCCCTGTTATCGGCACCTACATCGGAGCGGCGGTTCCTATCCTGGTCACCCTCGCCACCGTCGGTTTCACTGAAGCGCTAATTGTTCTCGCCTATACCCTCATATATCAGTTGATCGAGAACCTCTGGCTCAGCCCGAAACTGAGTTCAAACACAATGAGTCTCAGTGGTGGTGTCTCTTTCTTCGCCGCCCTAGCTGGAGGGGCCATCGCGGGGCCGATAGGAGCATTCATGGCACTCCCAGCGGCCGCCCTGATCACCTCGCTTATATCCAACTTCGCCGAGAGCTACGACGTGGTCTACGAATCTGAGCAGAGCAACTCGGAAGACGTCGAAGACCTATGAGGGCCGCCGCCGGCGAGCTCAGCAGATTTCAGAAGCTCTCCGGCGCCTAAGCCCAGTCGGACGACCCAGGTCCAATCACTGCCCAGGCTGGTTCGCGGCCTGACCTAGCTGATCGATGGCACCTGCCAACCTAAATTAGATCTACTGAATTGTCGACGGACACTAATCCAAAAGACCTTCGGGACCCTTTACATGGCAGCGATCGCCTTACGCGGTCGAAAGGAGGTAGCCGGCGCCGCCCTTCGCTGGGCCCTCGCTCGGAACCCTTCTCTGATCCCAGAGTTCCAGGACTTCTTGGGCTCGGGGTTTCGCTTGGGTCCCCATTGATGCCGAAACCTTCCCTGTTACGTTCGTGAGATGCGACGTCGTCTTGGAATGCTGTGGTCGTCTCCGCTCTCATTCATCTGGTCGTGGACTTCTTCTTGCTGTTCGTACCAGTCGGCGTAGCCATTGGAGCCTATGTAGGCGGTGATTCCATGAAGCAGGATGCTTAGCGCGACAGTGAGCGTGACCAATGTGAGCATCAGGTCCGTCTCTGGAATGTCGGTCTCTTCGATGACCACGGCGGCGAAGATCAGTGAAGCGAGACCGCGAGGTCCGAACCACCCCATATAGAGGATGGTCGGAAGGCGGAGGTGCTTACCGATCATGGAGATCGCCACAGGCAGCATGCGGACGAGAGTGAGGCTCAGCAAGGCATACACCAGCATCTCCCAGGTGAAGTCGCCGAGGCGGGGTTGGAGGAGCAGGCCGCCGAATATCATGAACGCCACCATTACCAGAATCTCGGCCAGGTCTTCGGCGAAGTCGGCGACGTCCGGATACGACGCCAGGACGATGCGTCCGAATATAAGCCCGCCAACAAACGCGGCGATGAACCCGCTCCCGCCCAGCTCGTCGGCGGCGACATAGGCCAGGACCGGGATCGTTACGACCGCGATCTGTCGCCAGATCGGCAGCATCCACCCCCGCTCACTGCTTAGGACAAGAGCGCGAGCAAACACCCACCCGATGGCGAGGCCGACAATGACTGCGATCCCGACTTCGGAGAGGAGCAGGGTGATCAGATTGGCACCCTCCTCGGCTTCGGCGATGGCTAGAAAGAAGAGCAGGAATGGGAGAGCTATGCCGTCGTTGAGTCCTGATTCGATGTTGAGAGCTTGACGAATCCGACCCGGCACCCTCTTGTTGGCCACCACCGGCTTTCCAAGAGCGGCATCGGTTGGAGCAAGAATGGTGGCCACGATGAGGGCACCGACAAGGGTGAACTCGGGAAAGAGCCCGAGGCCAACCAACGCCCCGGCGACGATAATCAACGGCATCCCCACAGTGAGGAGACGGCTAGGAAGTTCTCCCTGGTCCCGCCACGACCTGATGTTGGTGGCCATGGCGTCGGTAAACAACACCAGAGCGAGCGTCATCTCCAATGCGATCTGCGCTACCCCGGTGACATCACCGATTGACGCCTCGCCGCGCCCAACAGCAACCGCCAAGACAACGAGCCCACCCGCGGCGAAGAACATCGGGCCCGAGATGATGCTCCGACTCAGACGGCCTGACACAAGCGCATAGATCCCGATCGCGACAGCACCAATACCAAGAAACAAGATGTTCAGACTGCCCTCCTTCCGACTCAACGCTACCCGAGCACCGCGACCAGGAGCCGCCCGCACCCGATCCGCAGCACCCGGTGTGATCGGCGACACCGATATTCAGACCACGCAGCTTCTGCGAACCTGGCTGTTCTTATTGTGCGGGAGACCTTGACCACTGTCGGAAACGACCGGCACCAGCAGACTTAGGGCCGTTTGTGTGGGGTTCAACCCGGAGGTTACCGAGCCGCCAGATTCCGACTCCCTCTGGCTGCGACGACTAACGAGAAGGAGAATTGAGTGCCGTTACTAGACCTCTTCTGGACCCTTTTGTGGTTCTTCCTGTTTATTGCCTGGATCTGGCTGCTGATCGCGATCTTCGCCGACATCTTCCGCAGCGAGATGTCAGGTTGGGGAAAGGCCGGCTGGGTTCTGTTCGTGATAATTCTGCCCTTCCTTGGAGTACTCGTCTATCTGATCGCCCACGGCAGTGATATGCAGAACCGTGCCATGAAGGCCTAGGCCGGTCAGGAGGCGGCACAGCGGGAGTACCTACAGGCAACCGCCGGATATGCCGTTCGTCTGCAGCGAGCTGGCCAGCCTGCACCACCAAGGTGTCCCTGGCTGGATAGGCTCGATTGATCGCTACAGCGGTTGCTCCGTTTCGATCAGTTAGCTCCGCACCCTCATGTTTTCGAGCCTTACACAGCCCAAAAACCTAGAAGCAGACAGGGTG
>CAXMPK010000039.1:0-3396 GCA_964195405.1 uncultured Acidimicrobiia bacterium | reverse complement strand
GTTCGATGCACAATCTCCGGCTACGGCACTACCGGTCCTGGGGCGGGGATCCCTGGATACGACTTCATCACCCAGGCGGAGAGTGGGCTGATGTCAATCACAGGTGAGTCGGCTGGCGAGCCCATGAAGCTTGGCGTAGCGATTGTCGATTACTGCGCAGGTTTGATGGCGACCGTGTCGATCCAAGCCGCGCTCGAGTCGCGCAATCAAACGGGTCGCGGTCAATCCACAGAAGTCACTCTCCACGACATGGGAATTCAGATGCTCGCGGCCATTGCCGCAAACCACCTGATCTCCGATGAGCCGGCAGCACGGTACGGCAATGGTCACCCGAACCTCGTTCCGTATAGAACCTTCGCGGCGGTCGATGGCAATTTTGCTCTAGGGGTCGGAAACGACGATCTATTTCGAAAGATGTGCGCCATTGTCGGCCACCCGGAGTGGGCCAACGACCCCAGGTTCGCTCGCAATCAGGACCGGGTGGTCAATCGCGATGTGATCGAGGGTTTGATTGAAGATGTGACGATCACACGCAGCAAGGCTGAGTGGATTTCGGATTTCAGGGGGGCAGGGATTCCCTGTGGACCGGTCAACTCAGTTGCCGAAGCTCTCTCTGATCCACTGGCGGTTGCTCGAGAGGTAGTTACAGAGATTGAGCACCCAACCATCGGGATGATGCGAACTCTGGGACTTCCCGTGCGTTTGGATGGATCGCCGGCAGAGATTCGTCGCCACCCTCCGTTGCTGGGCGAGCACACCGAGGAAATACTCGTTGGACTTGGCTATAGCCCGGTTGAAGTTGCACGGCTACGAAGCGACGGAGATGTCTGAATGACGTCGGAATCACTCAAAAAACTGGCGTCTGCGCCGCTCTAGCCCTGGGCTGTCTTCCCGGCCGCTGATCCAGCGAGAAAGCCGAGACCTAGCGCACTTAGTAGGCCATTTCCAGAGACATAGCCGTAGGAGCTATCACCGGAGACACCAACAGCCGCGCCTCCTGCCGCGTAGAGACCCGGTATCGGACTCCCATTTCGCAGCACACCACCGCTCTCGTCGACCTTGAGGCCTCCTTGGGTGTGGAAGAGCGCTCCGGTCACTTTGACGACGGCATATGGCGACCTGATCTCGTATGCCCAGTTTGAGCGTCCGAAATCATCGGTGGATTGCTCTTGGGCTGCACGCCGCGCAGCCCCGATGGTCCGTCCGAGCTCTTCTGGCCCACAACCAATTAGTTGCGCCAACTCCTCGACATCATCCACCCACTTGACCGCATCCATCGTCAGCAAGTCCTGATAGTCAGCGAAGGGTTCTGCCTTCTCGTGGACTTGGCGATCGAAGACTGCCCACGCGACACCGCCAGGTTGTGCCAGCACGTTCACAGCAGACTCGGAGTACCCAATCGTCTCATTCTGAAATCGTTGAGCGTCGCTATTTATCAGCAACCCGCCGTTCATCATGGTTGTCCAGGTGAGGAGGACGCCATGCGGGCTGGCAACCGAGCCGTGGCCTTGATAGGCCCCAAGACTTGCAGTGTCCGCTCCCAGACTCTCCCCTATTCGCAGTGCGTCTCCGAGACTTCCGTCCCCTCCGTGGTAGAGCGCATCTGCAATCTCGGGTATGTACTGACGGACCATGTCATGGTTTGCACCAAAGCCATTGGTGGCGAGGATCACCGAGTTGGTGACGATGACATCTCGTGACCCATCAGGTCGTGTGGTGGTGGCTCTCAGGGCGTCTTTGGATTCTTCGACGTCGGTGAGTCGACTGGGCACCACAAGAGTTACTGCTGATCTCGCAGACGCTGCGTCGAGAAGATGGCGGTGAAGAGTGCGCCCCGATCTATCAGGAACGCAATGATGTCGCAGTCTCGAGTTGCCAGGGAACCAAACATCGGTGACGAGTTCCAGGGGAACCAAGCAGTCGTCGGCCAACCACTCCACGAGTCGTGGAGCTACGTCGCTCAACGCCCGTGCTACTACGGGTTCGGCCTTGCCTTTGGTCTTAGTCATGATGTCGTCGTAGAGAAGGTCAGGCGAGTCGTCGATCCCTGCCTCCCTCTGCCACCTGCTTCCTCCTGCGGGGATCATCGATGTGCTCATCGAGGTGTTGCTGCCCGATCGGAAGGTCTCCAGACCCTCCACCAGCAATACCGATGCGCCCATGTCGGCTCCGGCAATTGCCGCCGCCAAACCTGCGGCGCCGGCGCCTGCAATGACGATGTCGACGTCTGTGGTTCCCATGCGTTCACCCTATTCGTTAGGTTCGACCTCAATGTCTTCCGACGTCTTCAACGTGCTGGTGCTGGTGCCATTTCCGATGACGGCTGACCAATTGGCCAAAAGAGAGGAGCAGAGAGACGAAGCGAACCTTCCGAAGAATATTCAGCTCCACTACCAGACGACCAAAGCCGCGCCTTCCAACTACGTGTCGGCGATGGACTATGTCCTCGCTGACATCGGCTTGCTGGAAGCAGGGCTGCATGCCGAAGAAGATGGCTTCGACGCGGTGTGCATCGACACGGTGAGTGATTCCGGCGTGGCTGCCTTGCGCTCGATTCTCGACATACCGGTGATTGCGCCGGGGCGGACGATGTTCCTTACGGCGATGATGCTGGGCCGGCGGTTCGGTGTCCTCTCAATGTGGGAGAGATGGTTCGGCCTGTACGAACGCACTTTGCGTGAGTTGGGAATCGAAGATCAGTGCGCGGGCATCCGTTCGATCGATACTCAGCCCGACAGTCGCAATCTCTTTGCTGGTAAAGAGGAGGAGGTCATGCCCCGTCTTTACGAAGCCGCCGTTCACCTGATCGAGGATGACGGCGCCGACGTCATTTGCCTCGGTTCGACGACCATGCATCAGGCTCACAGATATCTGCAAGAGCGGTTGCCGGTCCCAGTCTTGAATCCGGGCCCGCTCTCCTATCTCAGCACGGAGACGACGCTGGCTCTCGGTCTGACCCAGAGCCGAAAGGCCTACCCGAGACCGTTGGTGTCCAAAACCAAGATGATCTCAGAGATGCTCGCCGCAGCTGCCATCTCCGAGCAATCCGAGGATCGCTCTTGAAACGTGTAGCGGTCATTGTGCCTTTCGCTTTGGGCGAGGCCGATCTCGCGAGACGACGGGCCCAGACCGGGGAAGTAAGCCTCTCGGCTGACATCGAATACGAGTTCGTCCCGGTGAAGGCTGGTCCTTCGAGCTTTCAGAGTCACCACGACTGGTTATTGCTCGATGTGGCAGTACTCGAAGCAGGCATCCGAGCAGGAGAAAGTGGTGTCGACGCGGTGGTCGTCGACACGGCGAGTGACTCAGGTGTTGACGCGCTGCGATCGCTCCTCGATGTCCCGGTAGTGGGCCCGGGCCGGGCTTCAATGCTGTTCGCTCTGACCTTGGGGAAGA
>CAXMPK010000038.1:0-44598 GCA_964195405.1 uncultured Acidimicrobiia bacterium | reverse complement strand
TACGACATCGACGACTCGGTGATGGAGAAGGTCCTAGCCGAGGCGTAAGCGTCTCTGGTGGCGCCCTCAGCGATCGCTGATGCACGCAGAAGTTGGATAGTCTCCGCCAGTGGAATCGTCACTCGCCGAAGTAGAGGCCTTCTTCGAAAAGGAACTGCCATTCTTCGAAGTCTTTGGCTTCGAGATCGAATCGATGGATGAAGAGGCGGGTGTTGCCAGATTCGTCTACGACGAGCAGTGGACCCGGCCATATCAGATCATCAACGGTGGCACTCTGATGGCCCTCGCCGATGTCGCCGTCTACATCGCAATATTCGGACGCCTCGGAATCATTCCTCTGGCAGTGACAAACGAACTGAAGATGAACTTCCTCAGACCTGCGATCGGCGGCGATGTCCTGGCCCGGGCAGAATTGATCAAGGTTGGACGGCGGGTCGTATATGGGGTCGTTGATGTGCACATGGATGACAACCCCGACCGACTTGTCGCCCACGCCACCAGCAGTTACGTGCTTCCCGACGACTGACCATCTGACAGTGCTCGAGCATTGTTAGCTGGAGAGATCCGGTAGCGACCTGTTCCTCGACGATCTCAGAAGAAAGCGCAGCGATTCTCAGATTTCTTTCCGTGATGGCGCCATTTGGCCCGTTCCTGTCACACCCGGCCTGTTCAATATGAGTTATGGATTGGTCTCATGCCACACCCGGCCGCCCTCGCTTGGGAGGGCGCATCGACCGGGGTTTCGATCATTTCGGAGGGTTGAACTCAGCGGCTGCTGCCGAACTCTGCTCCCTGATTCAGACCGCGGATGTCTCACAGACGTGGATGCGTGATGGCGCGCGAACCCTTACCGACTGGGTGTCGGCCAGGATGAAGGTGAGACACGAGACAGCGCATCAGTTGGTGAGTGTCGCCATCAGACTCGAGCACCTTCCCGTTCTTTCAGATCAGCTTGCTACCGGCGTGTTCTCCCTTGACCAGGTGGATGCGATTTCGAAGATGGCCACTCCGGAAACCGAGGAAGGGCTCATTGAAGAGACGCTCTGCCTTAGCAACGCAGCCCTTGATCGAGCATCCCGGAGAGCGAATCCGCCGGAACAAGACCATCGATCGGTCCGGGATCGCAGGTCGGCCCACCTCCAGTGGAACCTCGATCAGTCGGAACTCAGATTGAGGGCGAATCTTCCTAGTGCCGAAGGCGAGATCGTTCAGAAAGCGATGGAGGCTGCCGCCGATCAGATGCCGGTGAATCCTGAAACGGGTTTGTTTGATCCATATCCACAGCGCCTTGCCGATGGGCTCGTAGAACTTGCTGCAACCACGGGCGACACCTCATCTCCACCTCAGATCACCATTCATGCCGACCTGGAGGCACTAACGACTCAGCATGCTGGTGTTACCGAGTTGGAACACGGTGGGCTCATTCCTAATGAGATAGCGCAACGACTGAGCTGTGATTGTGTTGTCGAAACCGTGGTAACCAACGGCAGTGTTGTTGTCGGTGTTGGACGTAACAGTCGGACAATCCCCGGCTGGTTACGTCGTCTCATCGTCCATCGGGACGGTGGCCGGTGTCAGCACCCCGGATGTCGCGCAACTAAGTGGACTCAGGTTCATCACATCCAACACTGGGCCGACGGTGGAGCAACAGATCTCGACAATCTGATCCTGTTGTGTGGATTTCACCACCGATTCCTCCATGAGCACGGCTGGCATATCACCGGTGATCCCAATCAACAGGTCACTTTCAGACGACCCGACTGGTCGCCATTCCCCGGACCGAGAGAGAAACTCGACCCACGTCTTCAGCAGTTGCTCCGATCTATCTAGGGGCCCGCCCCCCTTTCGGGAGCGCACAGCCCCCACCTTCGAAACCATGGAAACCACAGCCATCCGTATTACTGTCATAGAACATATGTTCGTCTTGGGGATTGATCCTGGTCTTTCGATCACCGGCTATGGAGTTGTCAAAGGACCCCACCCGCCCAAGGCAATTCTCGCCGGGGTTATTCAGACAGATGCTGACAACCCGATGGCCAAACGTCTTTCGGAACTTCATCTCGGTCTGACCCAGGTGATCGCCGACGTCCGACCCGAAGTGATCGCGTTGGAAACCGTGTTTACCAACCGCAATCTCCTGACTGCCATATCGGTGGGCCGCGCCTCCGGTGTCGCCCTCCTCGCTGCCGCTCAAGCCGATATCCCCGTTTTCGAATATGTGCCGACGGCGATCAAGTCAGCCGTTACCGGTGACGGCTCCGCCAATAAGAAACAAGTGCAAGAAATGGTGGCCCGTCTCCTCAATCTTGATGAAGCCCCAAAACCGGCAGACGCAGCTGATGCATTGGCCATCGCGATTTGCCATCTCAGCGCGGCCCCGTTCCAGGTGAGTCGATGATCGGGCGCTTACGAGGGATGCTGGTGTCCCAGCGTGAGACCAGTGTCACCGTCGATGTCAACGGCATCGGATACGAGACGCAGATGACACCCCGAGATCTGGGGTCGCTGCCTGGGATCGGTGAGGAGATCGTCCTTCACACCCACACCTATGTTCGCGAGGACGATCTGCGTCTCTTCGGGTTCGTCACCGAAAGCGAGCGGGAACTCTTCCGCATCCTGATTGGCGCCAGCGGTGTCGGACCAAAAGTGGCCATGGCCATGCTTGGCTCGATGGCCGCCGATGAGATAGTCCGTGCCATCGTTACCGAAGATGCAGATGCCCTCACCGTCGCCCCGGGTGTTGGAAAGAGGGGGGCACAGAAGATTGTCCTCGAGCTCGCTCCAAAATTGGCCGGCCAAGAAGTCGCCCTCACCAGTAGCCGGGAGCTAGTCAATGTCCGCAGCGCCCTCGAAGGGCTGGGTTACACGACAGCTGAAATCAACGAGGTTGTCAGAGAACTTAACCCTGACGATCCGATCGAGAGCCAAATCAAGGCCGCCCTTCAGAGACTGGGCAATCGGTAGCCATGCGCGAAGAAAGTCTGCTGAACCCAACCATCGAAGGTGACGAGGAGATCACGCTACGGCCCAGGACGCTCGACGAATTCGTTGGTCAGGCCAAGGTCAAGAATCGTTTGAAGATTTCGCTCGAGGCCGCCGTCAAAGAGGCCCGTCCGCTCGACCACGTCCTGTTTTCGGGGCCTCCGGGATTGGGCAAGACCACACTGGCCGGAATCATCGCCGCTGAGAAAGGCGTGTCGATCAGGATCACCTCGGGCCCTGCCCTAGAACGGCCTGGCGACCTCGCCGGGATTCTTTCCAATCTTCAGCCCCAAGACGTCTTCTTCATAGACGAGATTCATCGTCTCCCTCGGGCCGTGGAAGAGGTGCTCTACCCGGCGATGGAAGATTTCCAACTCGATGTCGTGTTGGGCAAGGGCCCAACAGCACAGTCGATCCGAATCGATCTCCCACGGTTCACTCTCGTCGGAGCTACCACTCGCAAAGGCAAGGTCACCGCGCCCCTGCGTGACCGTTTTGGGATTGATGAGAAGCTCGATTACTACGAGCCCGATGAGCTCACGGTGATCGTCCACCGATCGGCCGGGATCATTGACGTGTCAATAGCCGATGACGCTGCTCAGCTGCTTGCTGAAAGAAGCCGTCGAACCCCGAGGATTGCCAACCGGTTGCTTGCCAGAGTGCGGGATTATGCCGTGGCCCGAGCAAGCGGGGACATCAACTTCGAAGTGGCGTCCCAGGCCCTCGAGGTTTACGAAGTAGACGATCTCGGCCTCGACAAGGTCGACCGGTCGATACTCAACGCGATCATCGAGCGTTTTGAAGGTGGCCCAGTCGGGCTGTCGACATTGGCGATCGCGGTGGGCGAAGAGCCCGAGACGGTCGAGGACGCCTATGAGCCCTTCCTCCTCCAGTCGGGGTTGATCAAGCGGACACCAAGGGGCAGAGTGGCGACACGTCACGCCTACACCCATCTCAATCTTGAACCGCCCCCGGGCTTGCAGGGCACCTTGCTCTGAAGGTCTCCGACTTCCAATACGAGCTTCCCGAGGCCGCCATCGCCCAGTCGGCCATAGAGCCGAGACACGACTCTCGCTTGCTTGATACACGCGACATGAGCGATCACCGCTTCCTCGACTTGCCGGACTTGCTCGAACCGGGAGACCTGCTGGTGGTCAATAACACCCGGGTCCGATCGGCAAGACTCGTTGGTGAGAGGGTCGGGACGGGCGGGCGGATCGAGATCCTGTTACTGGAACGGCGACCCGACGGATATTGGGAAGCCCTGGCAAAACCGTCGCGGCGACTGCGCAACGGAATCAAGATCGAATTTCTCGGGATGACGGCTGAGGTCATGAGTGACCCGAGCGATGGTGTTGTGCTTCTCGATCTCGATGCCGACGACCCCGAAGCTGCGATCAAGAGGGCCGGAAGCATTCCCCTCCCGCCCTATTTCACCGGGACTCTCGACGGACCGGATCGGTATCAGACGGTCTTCGCTAATTTGGCTGGTTCGGCAGCGGCCCCCACTGCGGGCCTTCATTTCACCGACGATGTCTTGAAGGGGGTGGCCGTCAAGGGAATCAAGGTGGCGACCGTCGATCTTCACGTGTCGCTCGACACGTTCCGACCCATGACGACTGAGGATATCAAAGACCACGTCATGCACTCGGAGTGGTGCTCCATCCCCGAGATGACGGCGGCTCTCATCGTCGAGGCAAACAGGGTGGTGGCAGTTGGGACCACCGTGGTGAGGACTCTCGAGTCTTTCGCTGGTGGGGCAGGCGACTTGACGTCTGGCTCCCATCACACGGACATTTTCATCGCCCCCGGGTTCGAGTTCCGGGTGGTTGACGCATTGATCACCAACTTCCACATGCCTTCGTCCACCTTGTTGTTGTTGCTTGCTGCATTTATTGGGGAACGATGGCGCGACGTCTATGCGACCGCCCTGGAACGTCGATACCGGTTCCTCTCTTTTGGAGACGCGATGTTCGCCGAACGCACCGACTCCTAACCTGGTCACGATGTCAGCGGTCACCTGGTCCTCGATTGCCACCGACGGAGCCGCCAGAACCGGCTGGCTCGAAACTCCGCACGGCGTGGTGCGCACGCCGACATTCATGCCCGTAGGGACGAGAGCTGCCGTGAAGGCGGTTGATTCTGCCGACCTGGCCTCTGTCGGAGCTGAGATCGTGCTCGCCAACGTCTATCACCTGATGTTGAGACCCGGTGCCGAGCTGGTCGCACGGATGGGTGGCCTCCACGAATTTATGAGCTGGGGCGGGCCGCTCCTTACCGACTCCGGCGGGTATCAGATTTTCTCTTTGGATCCGGAGATCGATGAGGAAGGGGCGACCTTCAAGTCTGTTTACGACGGGTCGCGCGTCCACCTTTCACCTGAAGAGGCCGTCGGAGTTCAGGCCCGCCTTGGTCCAGATATCGCAATGGTGCTTGATGTATGTGTCGGCTTGCCTGCCCCGGTTGAGGAAGTTGAGGCCGAAATGCGCCGCACGCTGCGTTGGGCCGAGCGCTGTCTCCAAGCTCACCAGCAAGACGATCAAGGATTGTTCGGGATCGTCCAGGGTGGTGTCGACTCCGATTTGAGAGCGGAGAGCGCACGGGAGACAGCTGCTCTGGGCTTTGCCGGTTTTGGGATCGGGGGTCTGTCGGTAGGGGAACCCGCCGACCAGCGAAACAGCGCTCTCGAGGCGGCGGTTCGAGAGCTCCCGGCCGATAAGCCGCGATATGTCATGGGCTTGGGTGATACCGATGGTCTTCTCGACGCCATTATGAGGGGCGCAGACATGTTCGACTGTGTGCTCCCGACTCGCTTGGCAAGACATGGCAAGGCTCTCAGCAGCATCGGGGACTTCAACTTGAACAACTTGCGATTCGAGGCTGACGATTCTCCGGTGGACTCGAGTTGTTCGTGTCATACCTGCTCGACTTATTCGAAGGCCTATCTGCGTCATCTGATCCGGATGAAGGAGTTGTCAGCAGATCGGTTGTTGTCGATTCACAACCTGCACTACACATTCCAACTGATGGCCGGTGCTGGCACCGCGATCGAAGAGGGTCGCTTTGCCGACTACGTCAAAGAGGTGCGTATCACACGTGCCGAAGGTTCGGCGTAGAGACGAAACGGCGCCTAACCTCGTCGTCTGTCCACTCTCTCCACGGAGGAACCGTGAGCTTGTTCGTGTTTGCCCAGGAGTCCGGTGGCGGAAGCCAGGCGTTTTCACTGGTACTTCTCGCCGGCATGATTGGTGTTTTCTATTTCCTGATCATCCGCCCCCAGCGCAAGCGATCAAAAGCTCAGAGGGCGCTTGCCGATTCGCTGGAAACGGGTCAAGAGGTCAGAACCATCGGTGGCATCCATGGGACTGTCATTTCCGCTGATGACGACAGCGTGCTCCTCAGGGTGGAGGAGGGTCGTATCCGTGTCTCTCGTCGTGCCATCGGCTCCCGGGTAGGAGACGACGGTTGACGTGACCCGACGTGTTGTCGGTCTTGTCGTCATCCTCGCTGTCGCATGGGGAGGGCTCGCCGCCGTAATCGCGGCAGGAATAACCCCGCGTCTGGGTCTTGATCTTCAGGGCGGAACAGCTGTGGTGTTGACGGCTCCCGAAGGCACCGATCCTGAGCTTCTCAAGGTGTCCGTGGAGATCATGACCCAACGAATCGAGGGGTTCGGACAAGTCCAGGAGCCTGACATCTCCATCTCCGGTGACAACACCGTGGTGGTTCAGCTGCCGGGAGTCGAAGACGAGCAACGAGCGATCGAGGCTGTTGGGCAGACAGGTCAACTTTCCTTTCGTCCCGTCCTGGGCTCTTTCCCCGGGCCGATCGGACCGCTGGCCGGTACCAACACCCCCAATATCGACAACGAAACCGGTCTCAACATCGAGGACGACATCTTCGCCGAATCCGCCTACCTGCCCTACGAGGGAACTTTCCAGCCAGAGGTGTTGGCTCTCGGAGCGGCGGAGTTGGAAGGCAACAACGTGGCTGATGCTGTTCCCATTTTCGACACGTCTTCCGCTGCGTGGGCGGTCAGCCTCGACTTGACCGGCGAGGGCGCTGTGAAATTCGCCGACATGACAGGGGAAGCCGCCTCATTTCCACCCGGCGATCCACGTCGTCAGATCGCCATCGTGCTTGACCAGATGGTCGTCTCTGCCCCAGCGGTCAATTCCGGCGTCCAGCCCGGTGTGGGAATAACCGGTGGCCGTGCTCTGATAACGGTCGGCTCCGGTGACGACGCTCAGCAGGAAGCAGCCGACCTCGCACTGATACTTCGTTATGGGTCCTTGCCAGTCGAATTCGAGATATCGGCAGTCCAGAAGGTCTCGGGGACGCTAGGCGCCGACTCCCTTCAGGCAGGGATCACTGCCGGGCTGCTTGGTCTGGTGCTGGTTGCGATCGTGCTGATGATGATCTACAGGTCGCTTGGGTTGATTGCGATCGTTGGCCTGACTGTGTTTGGCTCGCTTCTCATCACCATCTTCGGGTTGTTTGGGGAGTGGCAAGGTCTAACCCTGACACTTGCCGGCATCACCGGAATCATCGTGTCGGTGGGGATCACAACTGATAGCTACATCGTCTATTTCGAACGGATAAAGGAAAACATACGCGGCGGCATGGATGTGTCCGAAGCTGTCGACGTCGGCTTCGCCAAGGCATTTCGGACGATTCTCACCGCCGACACGGTCAGCCTTCTCGCCGCCGGGCTCCTCTTTGCGCTTGCGGTCGGCGCAGTCAAAGGGTTCGCCATCTCCCTGGGCATTGCCACGTTGCTCGACATCTTCATCGCTCGAACCTATACACGCCGTGCAGTGGGTCTCATGGCTGAGACTTCACTCGGTTCAGGGGGACGGTTCAGTGTCGAGGGGGCCGCCAAATGAGTGCCTGGAGTCGTCTCAACAGGGGTGAGACCACCATTGACTTCGTTGGAAAACGCAAACGCTGGTTCACCATCTCTGCTGTTCTCCTACTTCTATCCGTCGCATCCTTCGCGGTTCGAGGTCTCAACCTCGGACTCGAGTTTGAGGGCGGTCTTGGGATTCAGTCACCAAATCCGGCGGGAGCAGATGTCGGCGAGATTCGAGAAGCCCTCGAAGGGGTGGGTGTCGACGACGCAACTATCCAAATGCTCGACGACGGTGAGGCGGTCCGAATAACCACCGAGGAACTCGACTCCGAGATCCTCAGCGCTGCGGTCGACGTCGTCGCCGACGTGACGGAAGCTGATCGCACCGAGATTTCGATTGAGGCGGTAGGGCCAACATTCGGTGCGCTGGTGGCGCGACGAGCTTTGATAGCCCTCGCTGTTTTCCTCGGCGTCGTGGCAGTGTTCATCAGCTGGCGGCTGGAGTTAAAAATGGCTTTAGCCGGCCTGACGGCGCTTCTCCACGATCTTCTGATCACGCTAGGCGTGTACGCCCTCACCGGTTTCCCGGTCACCCCGGCGACAGTGGTCGCTGTCCTGGTGGTCCTTGGCTATTCGCTGTATGACACGGTGGTCGTCTTCGACAAGGTTGAAGAACTGGTCGAACTCGAGGAGCAGAAGACCTATTCCGAGATTGTCAATCAGGCGATGAATGCCGTCCTCGCGCGTTCACTGGCGACGTCACTGACATCTTTGCTTCCGGTCGGGAGCATCCTGTTCGTCGGGTCCTTCATCCTCGGTGCTTCGACTCTCAGGGATTTTGCACTCGCCCTGTTCGTCGGGATTGCCGCCGGCACCTACTCGTCGATCTTTGTGGCCGCTCCTCTTTTGGCCATCTGGAAGGAACGCGAAGCGGAGTGGCAAGACCGGGCCGAGTGGGTCAGCCGTGGCACAAAGTCCGCCAGGCGCTGATCCGCTCGTAGACTCCTCAGCAGTGGAACATATCTCCTCACTCATTCGCGATGTGCCCGACTTTCCTGAGCCCGGGATTGTTTTCAAAGATATCACTCCCGTCCTTGCCGACGCCAAGGCCTTCGCTGACCTGATCGATCGGCTTGTCGAGCCCTTCTACGACGCAAATATCTCGAAGGTCGCCGGGATCGAGGCCAGAGGATTCACCCTTGCCACGCCGGTTGCAGGCCATCTCAGAGCCGGGTTTGTGCCTATCCGAAAGCCAGGCAAGCTCCCGGCGGCAACAGTGAGGGAGGATTACCAACTTGAATACGGAACCGACGCACTCGAGATGCATCGCGACGCCGTCCACAAAGGGGAGAGAATCCTCCTAGTGGATGACGTGATCGCCACTGGCGGAACCGCTGCAGCCGCTATCCGTCTCCTGAGGGAATTGGGTGCCGACGTCGTTGGTTTCTCTGTGTTCATCGAACTGGCCTTCTTGGACGGAGCCAAGTTGCTGGACGGAGTGCCCCTTCATGCTCTCATCCGATACGACTGAGAAAGCGCCGCCGGCAACACTCGTCGACGTCCTCGACGCCTTCAGGGCTCATCATCCCGATGGCGACGTAGAGCTGCTCCGTCAGGCGTGTGATGTGGCGACCCGGGCTCACGCCGGCCAAATACGCAAGACCGGAGACCCCTTCATCACCCATCCGCTGACAGTTGCGTTCATGCTTGCTCAATACGGCCTGGACTCCGACACCATCGCCGCAGGCTTTCTCCATGACACCGTTGAGGACACCGATCTCACCCTTGTCCAACTGCGTGCCGAGTTCGGCGACGAGATCAGCCAGCTCATCGATGGCGTCACGAAATTGGACAGGGTGCGGTTCTCAAACCGGGAACAGGCCCAAGCAGCAACGATCCGCAAGATGGTGGTTGCCATGGCCCAAGACGTCCGGGTGCTGATAGTCAAATTGTTTGATCGGCTCCACAACATGCGAACCGTCCATGCGTTGCGCGAGGAAAAGCAGATCCGGGTCGCCAGGGAAACACTCGACGTCTACGCGCCACTGGCCCACAGGCTCGGCGCAGAAGAGATCAAGCACGAGTTCGAAGACCGCTGCTTCGCCATCCTCTATCCCGGCCCGAATGCGGAGATCCAGAGAAAGGTCGCCGAGGCTGCCCCGGAGCGGGAGGCATTCATCGAGAAGATGATCACCGAGATCTCGGGGATGCTCGGGGATGCCGAGATCGATGCTGAAGTCACCGGTCGGCCAAAACATCAGTACTCGATTTATCGAAAGATGCTGGAGCAGAACAGACCGTTCGACGATATCCACGATCTCATTGGGATACGGATCGTGGCCGAGTCGACTCCAGATTGTTATGCGGCTTTGGGAATGATTCACAGTCATTGGGTTCCGGTCACCGGGCGCTTCAAGGACTACATCGCCATGCCCAAGATCAATCTCTACCAGTCGTTGCACACCACTGTGATCGGTCCTGATGGAAAACCACTGGAAGTCCAGATCCGGACGAGGAAGATGCACAACCGGGCCGAGGCCGGGATCGCTGCTCACTGGCGATACAAGGAGGGGGACATCGAGCGTGGATCTTCGGTGGCGGTGGAAGGTCTCGACGAAGATCCTGAGGAATTCCTGGCCAATTTGAAGCTTGATCTCTATCAAGACGAAGTCTTCGTGTTGACTCCGGGAGGCGATGTCAAGGAAATGCCCAAAGGGTCGACTGCGGTAGACCTGGCTTATGCCGTCCATACCGAGGTGGGCCACCGCTGCGTCGGTGCCAAGGTCAACGGTCGTCTTGTTCCGTTGTCCACCCAGCTCGAGTCGGGTGACATCGTCGAGGTGTTGACCACCAACTCACCAGATGCAGGCCCAAGTCGCGATTGGCTCAAGTTCGCCCGGACCGGCAAGGCCAAGTCGAAAATCAAGCATTGGTTTCAGAGGGAGCGACGCGACCAGGCAGTCGCCGAGGGCAAGGAGATGGTCCAAGGTCTCTTCAAGAGGGAAGCCCCCGAATTGTCCGCGGCCGAACGTGACGGGCACCTGGGAGCCATCGCGACGGAACTTGGCCAAAAAGACTCCGAAACTTTGATCGCATCGCTGGGCCAGGGCAACGTTTCGATCGACTCAGTAGGAGCGCGCTTGCACCGGCGTCTCGCCCCGGATACCGGGGACGAGTTGTTCCAGCCGCCACGTAGGCGCAAGCCGTCAGAGTCTGCTGATGTCGTGGTTGAGGGTCACGACGACATGCTGGTTCACCTGGCCCGATGCTGCTCACCGGTGCCCGGAGATCCGATTGTGGGATATGTGACCGTGGGCCGTGGAGTATCGGTCCATCGGGCCGACTGCACCAACGTCGCTTCTCTAGCCGACAGACGAGAGCGCGCCGTCGAAGTGATCTGGCCCGGCGATGATGAGGGGGCTTTTGTGGTGTGGATCCAGGTGGAGGCGCTGGACCGAACCCGTCTACTCCGAGATGTGACCGCAGTGGTCACCGACACCGGTGGGAATATCACCGCCTCCTCGACAGCTGTTGGTGACGATCGGGTGGCGATTCTCAAGTATGAGATCGAGTTGTCGGATCCGGGCCAGTTGCCACGCCTGCTGTCTGATTTGCGGGGTGTAGACGGGGTTTTCTCCGGCTTCAGACTGGCCAACGATCCCTCGGCCGGTTAGTCCGGGGGCGCTGAATGCTGATCAAAGCCATCCCAGCCTGGGTCGCAGAGACCAATGCCTACGTGGTGGCCGACGAACCCGGTGGTCGTGCGGTCCTTGTCGATGCACCGCCCGACCCGAAGACGATCGGCAACTATCTGGCTGAGATCGATGTCACCCTTGTTGGGATCGTCCTCACCCACGGACACATCGATCACACCGGCGGTGCCGGTCACCTGGCAAGAACCACGGGCGCCGTCACCTATGTCCATCCCGATGACGATTTCTTGACGAAACATCCTGGGGAGCAGCTCAGGGCGATGTTTGGGATGACACCACCCGGGGAGTACGACCTTCCTGAGACATTTGAAAATCTTTCAGACGGTCAGTTGTTGGAGATCGGTGGTATCAGCCTCGAGGTGCGTCAGACCCCTGGTCACACACCTGGACATTGCTGTCTCTATTGGAAGTCAGAGGGATTGCTGTTCTCAGGTGACCAATTGTTTGCCGGGAGTGTTGGACGGACTGATCTCCCCGGAGGCTCATACCAGGAGTTGATGGACTCGATGCGTGAGCGGGTGATGGTTCTCGACGACGAGGTCAGAGTGCTTCCCGGTCACGGTGCTGAGACATCGATAGGGCATGAACGCCGAACCAACCCGTTTCGTCAGGACTGGGCCATTTGAGCCGATGATTGGGCACGTCGCGCCCAAGTCACTGAGACGATGGCCACTATCGCCGCAACCAAATACCCAACAGCGAACGGCGTCACAGTGTCGTCGATCGCCTGATCGATGAAGCCCGAGAGAACCGAACCACCAAAAAGACTCAGGGCTCCGATCGTTGAGACAGCGGTGCCTGCGATGTGACCCACATCCTCGAGTGCGGTAGCGGTTAGGAGAGGCACTACGGATGTATCAGCCGCCACCACTGCCAATGTCATCAGGTAGAAAACGTAGAAGCCGGGAACACCGTCGGCCGAGAGTGCCACCACCACAAAAACGGCCGAGGTCGCCAAGAGTGTGAACAGCCAGCCGCGGATGGTCCGCTCGGTGCCGATCTTCTTCACAATCTGCGCGGCGAGGAAGGTGAAGCCCGACATGACTGCTGCGGTGAGAGCGAACCAAAGGAAGAATTCGTCGCCGCGGTCGTAGATCATTCCGAACATGCGCTCAGAAGAGGCGAGATAGGGGATGAATGCCGCGGTCAAAGCAGTGAGGGCTATGGCACTTCCCAAGGCACTAGGTGTCTTGAGAATCGTCCAGATGGCGCCGGCGATCCTCCGGGGTGCGATAGACCGCCGATCTTGGGGGTCGAGAGTCTCTTCGAGACGTGATGACCAGAGCAGGACGAGAATCGCAAATACCGGCCCCACCGCAAAGGTGTAACGCCATGAACCCAGGCTTAAGACAGCTTGACCAATCAGAGGGGCCAAAGTGGGGGCGATCAGAAATATCGACACGACGATTGCCAGTGCACGCGCCAGGGCGTCGCCACTGAATCTGTCGCGGAGAATCGCTCTGGAGACGATCCGGGGCGCGGCGGATCCAAGACCCCAAACGAACCGGGCAGCCAGTAGAGCCCCGAAGCTAGGAGCAAACGTGGCAGCGATACCGGAGACCACATAGAGGATGAGACCAAACGTGAGAATGGCTTGCGGCCGAACCGGTCCGACAGTGGGCCATAAATCATCTGGCCGAGGCCCATGGCGCCCAGGAAGACCGAGACGATGGCGGCGGTGGCAGCCGGAGTGTCCTGCAAACCGAAGTGCTCGCGGACTTCGTCTAATGCCGGCAGCATCGCGTCAATCGCTATCGCAGTCACCGCGGTCGCTGCGGCCATCAGCGCGAGAAACTCACTTCGCTTCTGCTTCACATCCATCATTTGGTTGGGAGACCGACGCAAGGTAGCGAAGGATTTGCGACCGCTGCTGATCGTGTGGCGCCAGTAACCTGGCTGCCTTCATGAACTTTCAACCTCCCAAGGGCACCGACGATCTCAGCGCGCCCAAGTCGCAGGCGTGGCGCGAGGCCCTGTCCAAGTGGGAATCGTGGTCTGGGCGGTACGGATACCCACTTGTGATGACACCCATTTTCGAGTCAACAGAGCTATTCGAGCGTGGTGTTGGCGAAACCACCGAAGTCGTCACCAAACAGATGTACACGTTCACAGATCGAGGGGGACGGTCGCTCACACTCCGACCAGAGGGCACTGCCGGAGTTGTCAGGGCCTATCTCAACTCAGGTCAGCAGAGTTCATGGAAGGGTGCCTACGCCGGCCCCTATTTCCGATATGAACGTCCTCAGGCCGGTCGACGCCGTCAGTTCTTTCAAGTAGGTGTTGAGTATCTCGACATCGAGAGCCCCCAAGCCGACGCCGAAGTGGTCGAATTGGGGCACAGATACCTGTCCGATGTCGGTGTTCCGGACCTCACTTTGATGATCAACAGTCTCGGGGACCCGCAATGTCGTCCCCAGTATGTGGAGACGCTGAAGGCTTACCTCAGAAGCCGTGAGAAAGACCTGAGCGACGAGAGCCGCTCACTCATCGACAGAAATCCACTGCGGGTACTCGATTCGAAGACCGATCGCGAAGTGATGGGAGAACCGCCCCGGATGGTCGATCATCTCTGTGAAGCATGTTCCGATCACTATCGAACCCTGCTGGCTTTGCTCGACAACCTGGGCATCCCCTTTTTCCAAGATCACCGGCTGGTGCGAGGTCTTGACTACTACACGCGAACAACCTTCGAATGGATCGGTGGAGACCTCGACACCGCGCAAAATGCAGTCGGTGGCGGAGGGCGCTACGACGGTCTGGCCGAGTCGATCGGCGGACGCCCGACACCAGGTGTGGGCTTTGCGCTAGGACTGGATCGCATCATGCTTTCGATGGGTGACCCCGACTCGTCTCATCTCGACGCCTACCTGGTTTCTGAGACCGGGTCCGGGGACGGGCTCGCAGTGGCGTCGCGGCTTCGGGCAGACGGATTGAGGGTCGATTTCGACACCGAAGGGCGATCGGTCAAAGCCCAGTTCAGATCGGCGCGTCGTATCGGCGTTCCTGCGATCCTCGTGTGGAAAGGCGAAGGGCAATTGATGGATATTCAAAGGGATGACGGGCGGACCGAAGCACCGCTCGAGGAGGTTGCGCGTTGGTTCACAGAACAGGGATGAGGTCTCATGCCGCCGGCACGGTGACCGAATCGGACATTGGCTCAGAAGTGACGGTGGCCGGTTGGGTTCAACGCCGCCGTGATCACGGTGGGATTGCGTTCTTCGACATCAGGGATGTGAGTGGGATCGTCCAAGTCGTCGCCGATCCCGGTGAGCACCCCAGCGTAGGTGACCTGAAGATGGAGTACTGCGTCTTGGTCACAGGGACGGTTCGTCCCCGACCCGAGGGGACCGAGAATCCTGACCTTGCCACCGGCAGCGTGGAGATCGGCGCAGACAGAATGGAAGTGCTGTCACCGTCGAAGACTCTGCCTTTTATGATCGATGACCGGACCGACGTAGATGAGCTGGTCCGCTTGAAGCACCGTTACCTGGATCTCCGCCGGCCTCGGATGGCGGCCAACCTCAGGGCTCGATCCGCCGCGACCGCGGCAATTCGCCGGACACTCGATGATCTTGACTTTCTCGAAGTAGAGACGCCGACTTTGGTCAACTCGACACCTGAAGGTGCCCGGGACATGCTTGTCCCGTCCCGGCTTCGGCAAGGCGAGTTCTATGCCCTTCCTCAGTCACCGCAGCTTTTCAAACAGATTTTGATGATCTCGGGAGTGGAACGTTACTTCCAGATAGCGCGCTGCTACCGGGACGAGGACTTCAGGGCCGATCGACAGCTGGAGTTCACCCAACTCGACCTCGAGGGGTCATTCTGGGGCCGGGACGATGTTCTTGCGACAATTGAGGAGGTCCTGGCAGCGGTGGTGAGAGACCTGCGCGGAATTGATGTGTCTCTTCCGTTCCCTCGAATGACGTGGCACGAAGCAATGGATCGATATGGGTCGGACAAGCCGGATGTGCGGTTCGGGATGGAGATCACCGATCTGTCCGATGTTGTCGTCGGGTCCGAGTTCGGTGTGTTCTCAGGTGCGCTGGAGTCGGGCGGCACAGTCCGCGCCATCAACGCCGGCAAACAGGTCTGGCCCCGCAGCCGAGCCGACACCATGACCGATCGCGCCAAGGAGCTTGGAGCCAAGGGATTGGTCTGGATGGTGGTCGAGGAAGATGGCTCGCTTCGTTCGCCAGTTGCCAAGTTTCTGTCGCAGGCCGAAATTGCGGGAATCAGGCGTCGTCTGAACGCAAACCCTGGTGACGTCCTGTTGATAGCAGCCGACGTCTGGCGCACCGCAGTCGAGGTGCTTGGCGGTCTCAGACTCGATCTCGGCAGACCTGACACCCACGACGAGCTGGCATTCCTCTGGGTTGTTGACTTTCCACTTTTTGAAGAAGGAGAGGATGGCAAGATCACTTTCTCCCATCATCCCTTCACGTCACCGACTTCTATCGAGGATATGCGGGATACGCCCGACACCGCACTCTCGCAAGCTTATGACGTTGTTCTCAACGGCATCGAGTTGGGAAGTGGCTCGATCAGAATCCACGACCCAAATGTGCAACGACAGGTGTTCGAGATACTTGGGATCGATCCGGAGACCGCCCAACGACGGTTTGGCTGGTTTCTCGAGGCCCTTGAGTACGGCGCACCACCCCATGGAGGGTTCGCCTTTGGTGTCGATCGGCTGTTGATGGTCCTTCAGAACGAGACTTCGATTCGTGAAGTCATACCATTTCCCAAGACCCAAACCGGGACAGATCCAATGACGGACGCTCCCACCTGGGTGGACGAAATCCAACTTCGAGAACTTGGTGTCGACTTGACCGCGGCAGCGAAGATGCGCCGCGACGAGGTCCAAGAAGCCGTCGACGAGTCTTAGGCGAGGCGAACCGTGAGGCAAACCGTTAGGCAAACCCTTGGATAGCAAACAAATACGGGAGGCGTTCATCGACTTCTTCGTCGAGCGGGACCACGAATCCCGTCCTTCCGCGTCTCTGATTCCCACAGACCCGACGCTTCTGATGACAAATGCCGGCATGGTGCCGTTCAAGCCTTTCTTCCTTGGCGAGGAGGAACCGCCCTGGCCCCGGGTGGTATCAGTCCAGAAGTGCGTTCGCACAATTGATATCGGCATCATCGGGACGACAAAGCGACATCTCAGCTTCTTTGAGATGCTGGGCAACTTCAGCTTTGGGGACTACTTCAAGGAAACGGCGATTCCATGGGGGTACGAGTTCTGCACCGAAATCCTAGGTCTCGATGCACAGCGCCTTTGGTTCACGGTCCACGAAACCGACGACGAAGCGGCCGAGATCTGGGTTGATGGGGTCGGCGTCCCCGCCGAGCGCGTCCAGCGGGGTGGCAAAGACAACTTCTGGCAAATGGGTATTCCCGGCCCTTGCGGTCCCGCTTCCGAGATCTTCTGGGACCGTGGCGCCGAATACGGTGATGACGGCGGTCCGATCGGCGGCGACGAGGACAGGTTCATCGAGATCTGGAATCTGGTGTTCATGCAGAATATTCAGGACAAGCCTTACCACGTCATCGGTGACTTGCCGTCGAAAAACATCGATACAGGCATGGGTCTTGACCGGATTGCTGCGGTCATGCAAGACGTTCCGTCGGTTTTTGACATTGACACCACAAGTCATGTGTTGAGAGCCGCCGAGCGGTACACGAGTCTCGAATATGGCGCCGATGAGATCTCCGATGTGTCTCTTCGAATCATGAGTGATCACGGACGGGCGGTCACCTTTCTCATCGGTGACGGAGTCGTTCCTTCCAATGACGGGCGCGGCTATGTACTTCGAAGAGTGTTGCGCCGTGCAGTTCGCCACGCCTGGAAGTACGGGGGCAAAGGCCTGGTGGCACCCAAACTCGTGGAGGCGACCGTCGAAGCGATGGGCGACGCCTATCCCCAGCTGGTCGAGAAACAAGACCTCATCCTCGAAGTCGTGACGCGCGAGGAGGAGAATTTCCGCCGGACTCTTGAATCGGGGCATCAGCTTCTCGACACTGAGCTCGAGACCGAGCCGACCAGGCTGGCCGGATCCACAGCCTTCAAGCTCCATGACACGTTTGGGTTTCCGATCGAACTCACCGAGGAGATTGCTTCGGAGCGGGGGGTAGATGTCGACATCGAAGGCTTCGAGATCGAAATGGATGCGCAAAGGAAGCGGGCACGCGCTGCCTGGAAAGGAAGCGACACTGCTGGTTCGGCGGATGTATATCGGGCTTTGATCGACACCCACGGACTAACCGAATTCGTTGGGTACGAATTCGAAGCAGGCGACGGAGTTCTCTTGTCGATCGTCGACGGCGAAACGTCTCCCGATCGGGCCGACGAGGGAGCAGAAGTGGAAGTCTTTCTCGACAAGACTCCGTTCTATGCAGAATCGGGTGGACAGGTAGGAGACGTCGGCTCGATAGAGACCGAGACGGGCAGTGCTGTCGTGATTGACACCCAGCATGCAATTCAGGGACTGCATGGTCATCGGGTGAGAGTGACCGGTGGATACCTGGTAGTTGGTCAGTCTGTGCAGTCAGCCATTGACAGCCCCCGCCGCCAGGCCACCCGCCAAAGCCACACCGGAACCCATATCCTGCACTGGGCTCTTCAGGACGTCCTGGGCGATCATGCCAGTCAGGCAGGGTCATTGGTCGAGCCGGGACGTCTGAGATTCGACTTCTCCCACCACTCACAGGTCGCAGCCGAGGAGCTCACGATCATCGAGGCGGAGATCAACCGTCGACTGGTGGCAAACAGCCAGGTGAAAACGACTGTGACATCAAAAGACGATGCCGAGGAAATGGGGGCAATCGCCTTTTTCGGTGACAAATACGGCGAAGTGGTGCGTGTTGTACAGGTGGGGGAGTTCTCGACCGAGTTCTGTGGTGGGACACACACCGGGAGTTCCGCCGAAGTTGGGCCATTGCTTCTTACTTCAGAATCGTCGATCGGATCGAACATCCGACGTCTGGAGGCACTGACGGGAATGGCTGCCTATGACCATCTTGTCTCCGTTCGCGACTCTCTTTCGAAAACAGGACGGATGCTCAAGACCGGCCCCTCTGACGTGCCATCGAGAGTGGAGGCACTTCTCGAGCAGGTCTCCGGTATGGAGAAAGAGCTCGACATCTTACGGAGCCAGAAACACGGTTCGGTTGCAGAGGAGCTTGCGGCCGGAGCACAAAAGGTGGGTGATTGGGAACTCGTGGTGGCTGATGCGGGAGACGTCAATGGGAATGAGTTGCGTCAGATCGCCCTTGGTGTGCGAGATCGCTTGCAACATGGCGGACTGGTTGTGATTGGCTCGTCGGCAGGGGGGAAAGGGGCCCTCGTCGCAGTAATGGCGAAGGAATTGGTAGCGCAAGGCCTCTCAGCCGGCGAGCTATTGGCCAAGGCTGCCCGCGAATTGGGAGGCGGTGGCTCGAGGGATCCCGAGTTGGCCCAGGCGGGAGGTCCCAACGGTGCCCAACTCGGTGCAGCTCTCGAGGTTGCGAGAACCGAAGCGGAGGAGGCACTGAGCAGCTTGTGATCCGCTTCATCGGCATCGACTACGGGTCAAAGCGGGTAGGTCTGGCAATCTCCGACAGTCTCGGTCTAACGGCACGGCCGCTCGAGGTCGTGGCGAGAGCCAAAGCGGTTGCTCGGATCCTCGAGATTGTGGCCGAATATGGAGTGGAGACGGTTGTGATGGGCCTGCCGACTGGTCTCAGTGGTGGAGAGGGTGTGTCAGCGCGGGAGGCGAGATCCTTGGCAGCGCAATTGGAATCCCCTGAGCTCCGGGTGGAGTTCATGGATGAACGGTTTACCTCGCGCATGGCTGAAGATGTCTTGCTCGAATCGGGAATGAAACGTAGGGATCGACGTGACACGGTCGACAGGGTCGCTGCTGCCATCATCTTGCAGGGCTTTCTCGACCGAAGGGCTCGAGGAACTTCCAACCCGGGGAACCCGGGCGTCGTCTGAAACGTCGGATTACATGACCCCTCAAACTCATGACCTTTGAACCTGTCCCACAACAGCCCATCTGGGCTCGAATACTGAAGATCGGTGTAATAGTCGGCACGGTTGTTCTGGTCGCCTTCGTGATTCTGGGTGGCGCGTCATATCTTGGCCGAGCCGTCGGAACTGCTATCGGAGCCGAAGATGTCGGTAGCGCCCCTGTCAATGTCGAACCAGGTCAACCGGTCACTTTGGAGATCCCGAGTGGATCGACCGGTCAGGACATAGGTGCCATGCTCGCTGCACGGGGTGTCGTGCGATCTGCTCTCGAATTTGAAGTAGCGGTGCGTGCGGTTGATGCCGCACAGGCGCTCCAGGCCGGCACCTACGACTTCTTGACTCTGATGGACCCTGCTGAAGTAGTCGCGATGGTCGTCGCAGGGCCTGCCCCAGCGGTCTACCGGCTGACAGTCGTTGAGGGGCTTCGCACCGAGGAGATTCTGGTCTCACTCGCCGAGAACACTCCCCATGAGTTTTCCGACTTTGAGGAAGCGCTTCTTGGTGGATCGGTTTCCACGTCGCTCGTCGAATTGCCGCAGGAAGCAACGCTCAGGGACTGGGAAGGTCTGCTGTTCCCAGATACCTACGAGTTCGCCAGGTCGGCCGCACCAGAGGCAATCCTCCAGCGGATGGCGTCCACCATGGAACAGAGGGTGAACAGTGTCGACTGGAGCGCCTGGGAGGAACTCGGCTACACCACCTACGAAGGGATAGTGCTGGCGTCGCTCATCGAAACCGAAGTTCTTCTCGACATCGAGCGCTCTGTCGTCTCGAGTGTGATCCACAATCGACTCGAAGTCGGAATGAAGCTCGATATCGATGCCACGGTTCTTTACGCACTGGCGACTCGTGACATCACTCAGTTCGACCGTGAGGTCAACTCGCCCTACAACACCTATGTGGTCGCTGGGCTCCCACCAACGCCAATCGCGTCACCCGGCCGAGCTTCTCTGGACGGCGCCGCCAGTCCGGAGGAGACTCTCTTCATTTTCTACGTCTTGTCCGATCTCGAAGGCCATCATGCCTTCTCCGAGACAATCGACGAGCACAACACCAATGTGCAACAGGCGCGGGAAGACGGGGTCATTCCCTAATGGTCCGCTGGTGACGCGGATACTCAGGTTTGCTGTGCTTGGTGACCCGGTCAGCCACTCCAGGTCACCGGTGATTCACCAGGAAGCACTTCGCCTTTCCGGGCTAAAAGGCGAATTCTTGGCAATCAAGGCCGACGAGAAGAGGTTGGTCACCGCGCTGGACGAACTCCGAGCCGGCATGTTCGACGGCCTCAACGTGACTATGCCACTCAAGGAAGCCGCTGCGGATCTCGCGGGTGAATCCGGAGCGATCAACACCCTGCGATACCGCGACCCCCGGATCGAAGGCATCTCGACCGACGCTGAGGCGTTCAAAGAGATTCTCCGTGTCGAGTCTCTTGGTGCTTTGGACACTGTGTTGATCCTGGGTGCCGGAGGTTCAGCCATTTCCGCGGTGGCGGCGATCAAGGACAAACACATCTACCTCTCCGGACGCAACCCTTCCCGGGTCTCCGAGATTGTGAGATCAAATGATGGTGTGATGGCTGTGCCGTGGGAGGCAGCGGTTGCCGGTGCAATCGTCATCAACTGCACCCCGATTGGGATGCGATCCGAAGACCTGCCCACATCGATAGTTGATGTTGCCGGTGCACTGGTCGACCTTCCATATGGACCGATCAGGACACCTTCCGTAGCTAAAGCCCTCAGAGCGGGGCTTCCGGTAGTCGACGGTTATGAATTCTTGGCGCGTCAAGCAGCAGCGTCTTTCGAATGGTGGACAGGTGTTGTCGTAGACTTCAAATTGCTCGCTGAGATAGCCAGAAACGCCTAAAGGGCGGGGGAAATGGGACCGAAACCAACTCGAGGCTTTCAAAAGCAAGGAGCTGATGTGTCTCTTTCTGGGAACTTGGGATTCGTCTCACTAGACGAAGTTTTACGCTTACTGACTCGTTCCAGTCAGCAGGGATCCGTGGACGTTCGGGGCAGGGAGATCCGTGGTCGAATTTTCGTCACCAAAAAAGGTATTGGCCTTGCCACCACCTCCGACGATGAGGGTCTTCTTCGTCACCTAGCGAAGTCCGGTCTCGTTGACGACACCCACTTGAGCGAACTCGAATCCGGCTCGGCCGGTCTCGGGCCAACCGTCGAGAAGAGTGGCGGTGCGGTTGTGGACCTCATCAGAGAGATGACAGTCGAAAGCATCTACCAACTCGGCCTTCACGGCGACACGTTTGAGGTAGAGGAAGGTGCAAAGTCGCACTACGTGAGTCCCAAGGCGTTCGAACTGGAGGAGCTCCTGACGGACTCGAAACAGCGGCTCACAGACTGGATCGAGGTCTCGCGAGTAGTCGATGATCTCGAGGCTCCAATTGCTTTCGTACGCGATCTCGGTGATCGCGAAGAGGTCACGATCGATAGTGAGTCTTGGAAGGTCCTCAGCGAGGTCGGCTCCGGCGCCAGTGTCAGCGAGATGGCTGATGAGCTTGGAACTACAGAGTTCTGGACTGCCCGAATCGCTTCTCGACTGATCGACATCGATCTTGTTGCGTTCACGGCTGAAGAAGCTCCGGCCGCGGCCCCGGTCATCGCCGAATCCCCCGAGGTGCCCGCCGCCGACCAGGCACAGTCGGATCAGGTTGTTGATGAAGACGTTGATCCAGACGAATCGTGGTGGCAGGAGCCGGAAGCCGATTCTGAAGAAGCGGTTACCTCTGAAGAAGCGGTTACCGACGACGACAATGTCGGCGCAAAAGTGTCGGCGACGCCGCCCACACTTCAAGACATGCTGGTTGAAGTCAACGGACAAGACGAAACGGAAGCTGTAGCCGAAGCGGGAGTCGAAGAGGTAGCCGAAGCGGTAGCCGAAGACGAGGGAGTCGAAGCGGTAGCCGAAGATGAGGTAGCAGCGTCACAGATTCCGACCGTGGCTGCCGATAGTGATACTGGCGAAGTTGAAGAAGACACCGAAGCGTTCCTCGAGAAGGTCTTCTCGGAGCTGGAGACTCCTGAGGACGAGCCTGAGGAAGAAGGATACGGACTACTCCGACGTCGACGCATGGGAGCGATCAGGGATCATTCCAGCGACGCATAACCCGACAAGACGGACAACTAGAACTATCTTGCTTCGGCGGTGGAGACGAACGTCGACCTGACGATGTCAGGCATCATCATCGCCGGAGCTTTCGGTTTTCTGCTGGGTCTCAGCGCACACGACATAGCTGTGCAGGGTCTCAGCGATGATCGTCCATTACGACCGTTTCAGGGTGTTTGCCCCCAGTGCGGGCACAACCGTGGCTGGTTCCATGTCCGGTGTCCCAACTGTGATCGAGTCATTCAAAGAGAACCGGTGATAGCGCTCACCACCTCATTGATGGCCGCTGCGATGTTTCACCTAATCGGACTGGATTGGCTGCTGGTGCCATATTTCGGGTTCCTGACCCTTACCGCGGCTCTAATCGTCACCGATCTCGAAGAGTTCCGGATTGTCGACCGGCTCAACCTGGCTGGCACAGCAATCTTGGCGGTGCTCCTGACTGTGTTGGCGTTGCTCGCCGGCGAACCAGCCGCTCTTCTCAGGGGGCTCGGTGGCGCAGCGGCCTATTTCTTCGGTGCCATGCTGATGTTCATCGTGGCGCGCGGTCGAGGGTTTGGGGCCGGAGACGTCAAGCTTGCACCGGTCCTTGGTTTGTTCACAACGTTCATCTCGTGGGGAACGTTGGGATGGGCCGTGTTCGCCACAGCCATGATCGGCGGTGTGATCGCCTTTGCGATGGTCATCGCGGGGGCGGCGAAGATGAAGACAGAATTGCCCTACGGGCCGCCAATGATCTTGGGTGCATGGCTGGCCATCGTGTTGGCCGCGATCGGAACTTTCCCGATCTCGTCGTAGCATCGCACCATGCTCAGATACCTCACCGCCGGTGAGTCTCATGGACCGGGCCTCGTGACGATCGTCGAGGGATTGCCCAAAGGTCTTGACATCTCGTCCGAGGACTTCGCCACCGAGCTGGCGCGACGGCGTCAGGGTTATGGCCGCGGACGAAGAATGGCGATCGAAACTGACGAGTTGGAGATACTGGGCGGGATCAGGCATGGGAAGACCCTGGGCTCACCAGTTTCGGTGTTGATACGCAACACCGAATGGCCAAAATGGGCGGACGTCATGAGTCCCGAGCCAGAGGTTTCAGGCAATCCGGTGACACGACCCCGACCTGGTCATGCCGATTTGGCCGGAATGATCAAATACGACACCGACGATGCCAGAGACATTCTGGAGCGTGCTTCGGCTAGAGAGACCGCCGCTCGAACGGTTGCCGGTGTTTTGGCCAGACAACTCCTCTCAGTTGCTGGAGTGACCGTCGTCAGCCATGTAGTCGCCATCGGTGCCGTTGTGAGCAAAGGTCCGGCACCGGGGCCAGGTGATGGGAGCGAGGTTGACGGGAGCCCTGTGCGATGTCTTGACAGCGAAGCCTCAACACGCATGGTCGAGGCAATCGATCAGGCACGTGCTGATAAGGACACCTTGGGTGGCGTGATTGAAGTGCTCGCCTATGAAGTTCCGGTGGGGATTGGATCACATGTGCACCACGATCGGAGGCTGGACAGCCAACTCGCCGCGTCATTCATGTCGATTCCAGCTATCAAGGGAGTCGAAATCGGTGATGGCTACGAGGTCGCCAGGCTTCCGGGATCAAAGTCACACGATGAGATCGTTCGCCTTGGAGGATCTGTGACCAGGGCGACCAACCGTGCCGGCGGAGTCGAGGGTGGCATCAGCAACGGCCAACCGGTCCGGGTGCGAGCAGCCATGAAACCAATCTCCACCCTGATGCAGCCTCTGAGAACCGTCGACATGTCCACCGGTGAAGATGCTCAGGCGGTGCGGGAAAGGTCGGACGTCTGCGCGGTACCGGCCGCTGCGGTGGTCGGCGAGCAGATGATGGCTCTCACGCTCGCCGCCGAGTTTCAACGAAAGTTCGGAGGAGACACGGTCGCCGAGTTCGTTGTTTCAGTCGAGCGATACCGCGCCGATGTCGCCACTCGAATGGCGAGATGAGATGTGGGTCGTTGGGATGATGGGCAGCGGAAAGACAACAGCTGGTCGAATCGCCGCCCATGACCTCGGAGTTGCGTTCCTTGACACCGACGACGTCATCACTGAACGGATGGGCTGTTCAATCGCCCAATTCTGGGGTGAGCGAGGCGAAGCAGCCTTCAGGGAAGTCGAGAAGGTGGCCACTGCCAGTCTGGCCGGTCGTGCCGGAGTGAAGGCCACCGGGGGAGGGGTCGTGCTTGATGAGGAGAATCGGCATATTTTGAGCGAGTCGCTCAAAGTGGTGTGGCTGGTTGCTGAGCCAGAGACATTGGCGGCACGAATCGAGAGCCAAGAGGCCAGACCACTGGTCGCGTCTGAAAAGCCTGGTGTGGAAGTTCTCACAGAGATGTTGGGTCAAAGGTCGCACCTCTATGCCGAGGTAGCCACCCATCAGATCGACACCGAGACACTCGATCCTGCCTCAGTCGCCCTGGCTCTCGAGGAGATATGGCGAATCTGACTGTTGCAGGCGTTACGTCCGTCGTCATTGGCGAAGGTCTTCCCGAGCTTCTATTGCCGGAACGTTCCGGTCGTCGGCGTGTTGCCCTGCTCACTCAGCCAGCGGCGACTACACGTGCGCTAGAGATAGCCGGACGACTTGAAGCTGACGGCCTGATCTGCGAAGTGATCGGTCTTCCCGACAGGGATGAGGCAAAAACTCTCGAAGTCGCCATGTCGGTTTATGAGGACCTTGCTCGGCTTGGGCTCAATAGGGATGACACCGTCGCGGGTGTCGGTGGAGGCTCGGTGACCGACCTCGCTGGATATGTTGCCGGCACATGGCTCAGGGGAGTGGAAGTCGTGCACTTTCCAACAACACTGCTCGGGGCTGTCGACGCGTCGATAGGTGGCAAGACAGGTGTCAACTTGGCCGGCAAGAACCTGGTTGGCGTTATCTGGCACCCAACACGCGTGGTCATCGACACCGTGCTACTCGAAAAGCTCCCTGTGGCTCTTCTACGGGAGGGAATGGCCGAGGCCTTCAAGGCAGGTCTGATTGGAGACGAGGCTCTGTGTGACCTCCTGCGGGACACGGGGCTCGATGCGCCCCTGCCCAACGTCATCGAACGGGCGGTTGCTGTGAAGGCACGAATCGTGACTGGAGACGAGAGGGAGTTTGGTGAGCGGGTATTCCTCAACTTTGGCCACACAGTTGGGCACGCCATCGAATTCGCCTCGCCACTGTCACATGGTGAGAGTGTGAGTCTCGGGATGGTCTCTGCATCCCACGTCTCGGAGAGGGTTCATGGGTTTAGTGGAGTCGGCATGGTCAGCGCGACACTTACCCGTCTCGGCCTGCCAACAACGGTGGTGGGTCTTGACACTGCACGGGTCCGCGACCTTCTAGAGGTCGACAAGAAACGTGATGGCGAGGGGCTTCGGATGGTTCTGCTCAAAGAAGTTGGAGAGCCCATACTCAATCATGTCGATCCCGGTGACATAGAAGCAGGGCTAGCTGCTGTAGGTCTGTGAGCCGGGTACCGTCCCGGAGCGCCGCACCCGAGGACAACTCATGATCAGCACCAACGACGTCAGACCAGGAATGGCTCTGCAACTTGACGATGGTCTGTTCTCGATCGTCGAGTATCAACATGTCAAGCCTGGCAAGGGCAGGGCGTTTGTCCGGATGAAGCTCAAGAAGCTGGAAACCGGACAGGTGATGGATCGCACTTTTCGAGCCGACGAGAACGTGCAACAGGCAGTCATCGATCGAAGTGACCACCAGTACCTCTACCTGGACGATCTCGGATACCATTTCATGAATCTGTCCGACTACGGCCAGTTCTCGATCAGTGCAGCCGATGTCGGTGAAGCATCGAGCTATCTGGTGGAAGGGATGACCGTGAGTCTCTCGATGTTTCAGGGCACGCCGATAGGGGTGGACATGCCCTCCTCAGTGGAGATGGAGGTCACCTACGCGGAGCCTGGAGTCAAAGGCGACACTCGCACAGGCGCTACCAAGACTGTGACTCTCGAGACCGGGATCGATATTCAGGTCCCCCTCTTCGTGGAGCAAGGCGACAGGGTCAAGGTCGACACTCGCACCGGCGCTTACCAGACCAGAGTATGAGCCGTCCCCGCGCTGATGCGGTGACCATCCCGGCGAGGATCACCGCCCAGGAGCTTGCCAATGCGATCGGTCGGAATGTCAGCGAAGTGACAGCGATCCTGACTGCGCGCCAGGAGCCAGATGGGACCGAAGATGTTCTGTCAGCCGACCTGGCGTTAGAAACCGCAAACGTGCTTGGTGCGTCTGTTGTCATCGAAGCGCGCGACCTGACGCTCGAATGCCTGTACACCTACGAATCAGTGGGTGAGCTCGCGGAAGCGCCTTCTGGGCGCGCTGGGCATCTGTTTACCGGCGTGACATCGCAGCTGGATCAACTCGATGCTCGGATCGAGGCCGCGTCGGATCATTGGAGTGTTGTCCGAATGCCGGTTCTTGATAGAAACATTCTGAGAATCGGACTCTACGAATTGGAAAACGATCGAGATACGCCCACCGCAGTGATCGTGGCAGAGGCAGTTCGAATGGCCCAGACCTATTCGACGGAACGCTCTGGCTCCTTTGTCAATGGCGTCCTCGCCGCGTTGGCCGAGGACATCCGCGGCTGATGGGCTAGACGACCAATTCGAGCGCGGTTATTGTCTGGTGTGCCCTTTAAGGACGGTCCAGTGAGGCCGGAAAGGAAGAAGTTTTGCATCAGGTGATGTCCGCCGACGATATCGGTCGCGCCACCCGTCGTATCTCGCACGAGATTCTTGAGACGCATCGAGGTCCAGAGGACATGGTCCTCATCGGCATCCACACTCGCGGCGTTCACATCGCGCGGTATCTGGCTTCCACTGTCGAAGAGTTCGAGAACACAACCATTCCGGTTGGGGAATTGGACGTCGCTAGATATCGGGATGATCGTGATATTCGAGCGGACATTGAGCCGAAGGCCACCGAGATTCCTGTAAGCATCGACGGTATGAGGGTCGTGATTGTCGACGATGTTCTCTTTACGGGTCGAACTGTCAGAGCCGCCCTTGACGCCCTGACCGACATCGGGCGCGCATTGACCACCGAGCTGGCCGTTCTGGTCGATCGTGGCCATCGCCAGCTCCCGATTCGGGCTGACTACGTCGGTAAGAACGTTCCCACCTCGCTCGCTGAGACGGTGAACGTTCGAGTTATGGAGATCGACGGGGCCAATGAGGTTTGGATCGACCGAACGGCGGCGGCATGAAGACGTTGACCTCTGCGGCCGACCTGAGCCGCGACGATCTCGACCGCATCGTCCATCGGGCCCTTGAATACGCGGCAACGCTCGACTCTGGAGAAACTCCCAGTCCGGTGTTGCAAGATCGAGTTGTTGCCAACATCTTCTTCGAGCCATCGACGCGAACCAGAATGTCGTTCGAGCTCGCCGCGAAACGCCTCGGTGCCCATGTCCTGACGTTTCATCCCGAAACGTCTTCAGCCGTCAAAGGCGAATCGGTGAGAGACACCGTGATGACAATCGTGTCCATCGGCGCGGACATCCTCGTTGTTCGTCACGAAAATGAGGGTCTTCCGCAAGCTATGCATGAGTGGACTGGTGTGCCTGTGCTGAACGCCGGCGATGGGGCGGGCGAGCACCCCACTCAGGCTCTGCTCGATGCGGCGACCCTGGTGACGCGGTTCGGTGAGGTGGCAGGTCTCAAAATCGGGATAGTGGGAGACATCGGGCACAGCCGGGTAGCGGGCAGCTTGGTCCGGGTTATGCCGACGTTGGGTGCCGAAGTCATGTTCATCGGACCGGACGGTCTGTTGCCGGAGCTCACACCCGACGGGATCGTCACATCTGCTGATCTGGATTCGGTGCTTCCGACACTCGATGTGGTCTATTTGCTTCGAGTCCAGAAAGAGCGAGGATCCCTGGCTGGACCGAATTACGAAGATCGATTCACCATGGATTTGCGCAGGTCGTCATTGATGAAACCTGAGGCAGTGATCATGCATCCGGGGCCGATGAATCGGGGGGTCGAGATAGCCGCGGATGTGGCAGACGGTCCCCGGTCTCTGATTCTCTCCCAGGTTCGTCACGCCGTCCCGACAAGGATGGCGGTGCTGGCCGAAGTCGCAGGGAGTTTCGGTGGTAGTCGATGATCCTCGTCAGAGGCGGAGTGGTGATGACGCCTGATGGTCCGACCAACGCCGACCTCGGAATCGAGGCAAACGCGGTCACCGCCGTCGCTCCCGAACTCGACATTTCGGCGGACACGGTGATCGACGCCACCGGCTGTCTTGTCGGCCCCGGTTTCGTTGACCTTCATGTCCATCTTCGCGACCCCGGACAGACCTGGAAGGAAGACCTCGAAACGGGGTCGAGAGCAGCCGCTGCCGGTGGATACACGGGCGTCGTTGCCATGCCGAACACCGACCCGCCACTAGACAACCCGGGGGCCATCAGGGACGTAATCGAGCGGGGGAGACAAATCGGGTTGATGGATGTTGCGGTTGCCGCAGCCCTCACCCAGGGCCGAGAAGGCACTGAAGCAACAGATGTCACCGCCCTTTATGCGGCTGGAGCCCGGATCTTCAGCGACGACGGTGACTCGGTAGAGGACTCGGCCCTGCTGAAGGACCAAATGCTGCTTATAAGCCGACTTCCCGGTGCAGTCGTCTCACAACACGCGGAAGACACAACTCTCACACTTGGCGGGCACATGCATGAGGGCGAAACTGCCAAAATGCACAGGCTCGGTCAACTCCCCTCTTCAGCAGAATCCGATGTGGTGGCTCGCGATCTCAAATTGGCCGAGGAGACGGGATGTCGCTACCACTGTCAACATGTCTCCGCAGCAGCCACCGTTGACCTCATCCGTGAAGCCAAGAAGAGGGGCCTTCACATAACAGCTGAGGTAACGCCACATCATCTCTACTTCACCGATGAGGATCTCGCTGTCCTCGATACAAACCTGAAAATGTATCCGCCGCTCCGGTCGGAGGCCGACCGCCAATCGCTGGTGACCGCACTCCAAGATGGAACGATCGACGCAGTTGCCACAGATCACGCGCCCCACTCACAGTCTGAGAAAGACGTCGGATTCGAGGAAGCTCCCAGAGGAGTCATTGGGCTGGAGACCGCAGCGTCCGTAGCGTGGTCGGTCATCGAGCAACCGGTGCGGTTTTTCGAAATCATGAGTGCGAAACCGGCTGACATTGCCGGGATGGCGACCCAGGGCCTTTGGCTCAGGGCAGGTGGGCCCGCCAATGTTGTGGTGTTCGATCCGAACGAGAATTGGCTGCCCACTGGTTTCGCTTCACGATCTGTCAACAGCCCTTTTCTGGGAGAGAAGTTGAGCGGACGTGTGCAGGCCACGATCTATCAGGGAAAGATGACATACCAGTTGGATGAGACAGATGACTGAGGGTCCGACAGGGCTGCTCGCTACCTCAGACGGCGAAATATTCGAAGGACGGTCGATAGGAGTCGACGGTGTGGTCACCGGCGAGGCGGTGTTCAACACTTCGATGACGGGCTACCAGGAGATCCTCACCGATCCTTCTTATGCCGGACAGGTGGTAGTGATGACCTCACCACATATCGGCAACTACGGAGTCAACGAATTCGATCAACAGTCAGCTAGTCCAGCGCTATCCGGCTTCGTTGTCCGCTCGATGTCACGTCGCGAGTCGAACTGGCGCTCTGAAGGCACACTCTCCGGCTATTTAGCCAACAACCAGGTTGTGGCGCTGAGTGAAATCGATACCAGGCGACTCACTCGCCATCTCCGCACTCAGGGGGCAATGCCGGTTGCAATGGGTGCCGGGATGACCGAGGGAGAGTTGAAGGAGGCAGCGGCGGCCGCACCGAGGATGGAGGGCCAAGACCTGGTTTCTCTGGTGACGACAACTGAGCCCTATCGGCTCGAAGCCAAAGGAGAGCGTTTGGGGAATGTTCACGCCATCGACCTTGGATTGAAGAAAGACATCCTCAGAAACCTCACGAGACGCGGCTTCGATGTCGAGGTAGTGCCTGCCGACACCCCGGCAACAGCAATTCTGGAAGCCGGTCCTGATGGTGTATTTGTCTCCAATGGTCCCGGCGATCCGGAGCCGCTTCTGGCCACAACGGAGACCTTGAAAGGCTTGATCGGCAAAGTGCCGGTCTTTGGTATCTGTCTTGGCCATCAAGTGATGGGGCTTGCCGCAGGTGCTTCCACCTTCAAACTGCCGTTTGGTCATCACGGTGGCAACCATCCCGTCCGCCGATACTCCGATGGCGGGATCGAGATCACCGCGCAGAATCACGGTTTCGCCGTCGACCTCTGGCCGATGACCGGGGACAAGCCACCCGCCCGGGACCCGATGGTGGGCCCTGATGTGCTGCCGGAGTCCGTGGACACCGAATTCGGCGAACTACGGCCGACACATCAGAACCTCAATGACGGAACTCTTGAAGGCATGGTTTTGGTCGATGCTTCGGCGTACTCAGTCCAATACCATCCTGAGTCGGCTCCTGGCCCTAGCGATGCCCGAGCCCTGTTCGATGACTTCGTGACTCTGATCGGGGAGGGGGTCTGATGTCTCCACGTCGGGACATTCGCTCCATCCTCCTTATCGGTTCCGGGCCGATCATCATTGGCCAGGGTTGTGAATTTGATTACTCCGGGACCCAAGCCGCCAAGGTTCTGAGAGCCGAGGGGTATCGAGTCATCCTGGTCAACTCAAATCCGGCCACAATCATGACCGACCCGGAAATCGCTGATGCCACCTACATCGAGCCGATTACACCCGATGTGGTGGCCGAAATCATTGCCAGGGAACGGCCGGACGCGCTGCTCCCAACATTGGGTGGGCAAACTGCTCTGAACGTTGCCACTGAGTTGGCGAGGTCGGGAGTCCTCGAAGCCCATGGCGTGGAGATGATTGGTGCCGGTCTGGAGGCGATTGACCGGGCGGAGGACCGCGGCAAATTCAAGGACACGATGGAGGAGTGCGGTCTGGAAGTGCCACGAGCGGGGTATGCCCGATCGATGGCTGAGGCTCTGAAGATCGCACGGGAGATCGGCTATCCGGTGATGGTGCGACCTTCTTTCATTCTTGGCGGCGGCGGCACCGGGATCGCGGACACCGAAGAAGATTTTCTCGAAGTCGCCAAACGAGGTTTCGAGACCTCGCCGGTCAGCGAGATCTTGGTCGAGGAGTCAGTTCTCGGTTGGAAGGAATTCGAGCTTGAGGTCATGCGCGACCGAAAAGGCAACGCAGTGATCGTTTGTTCGATCGAAAATCTCGACCCGATGGGTGTTCACACCGGCGACTCCATCACAGTTGCCCCCATCCAGACCCTGTCAGACCGCGAGTACCAAGAAATGCGCGACGAGGCAATCTTGGTTCTTCAGGCTATTGGGGTAGAGACCGGTGGCTCCAATGTGCAGTTTGCCGTCGATCCTGAGACCGGACGACGACTGGTGATCGAAATGAATCCCAGGGTGAGTCGATCGTCCGCCCTGGCCTCGAAGGCCACTGGTTTCCCGATCGCCAAGATCGCTGCACTGCTTGCAGTCGGGTACACACTCGATGAGATCGTCAACGACATCACCGGGGCCACCCCGGCTTCTTTTGAGCCGGCTCTCGACTATGTGGTCGTCAAGATCCCTCGTTTCGATTTTGCCAAGTTTCCTTCGGCTTCCAACAAGCTCAACACCTCGATGCGGAGCGTCGGCGAAGCTATGGCCATTGGCAGAACGTTCACGGAGTCTCTCCAGAAGGCCCTCCGATCTCTCGAGAACGGTCACTCCGGGCTCAATGCGGATCCGACCGAAAGTCATCTCCTGGCAATGGGGGATGAAGAGCTCTCAGTGGCTGTCGCAACACCGACGCCGGAACGAATTTTCGCCCTTGGAGAAGCCCTCCGCCGCGGCTGGGCGGTGGATGATGTTGCGGACATGTCGATGGTCGATCCGTGGTTTGTGGATCAGATTGCCCAGGTCATCGAGGTGCGTCACGAGTTGGAATCGGCACGAGGCCGTGTGCTGTTGCGCGAAGCCAAACGTTTTGGATTCTCCGATCGCCAGATCGCCCACCTATGGCACGAGAAGGAGACGGTGGTCCGGGCGCAACGTCTCCAAGCAGGGCTGGTCAAGACATTCAAGACAGTCGATACCTGTGCCGCCGAGTTCGAGGCGTCAACGCCGTACATGTACGGCACATATGAGGATGAGACAGAGGTCCTTCCGGCAGTCAAGCCCCGTGTCGTGGTGCTCGGCTCTGGCCCCAATCGGATTGGTCAGGGGATTGAGTTCGACTACTGCTGTGTGCATGCCAGCTTTGCGTTGAGGGATGCCGGTTATGAGACCGTGATGATCAATTGCAATCCGGATACGGTCTCCACCGACTACGACACTTCCGACCGGCTCTACTTCGAGCCACTTACCGCCGAAGATGTGCTCGCAGTTATCGACGCCGAGAAACCCGAGGCCGTGATCGTGCAACTCGGAGGTCAGACACCATTGAATCTCGCGGAAGGTCTCGAAGCTGCGGGTGTCAAGATCGCCGGGACCTCGCCGGCTTCCATTGCAAAGGCAGAGGATCGAGAGCAGTTCGCTGAGATGTGTCGCAACCTTGGCTTGAAGCAGCCCCCGGCGGGTGCTGCCACCAGCGCCGCTGAAGCTCAAGAGGTGGTTGACCAGATTGGTCTTCCGGTGATGGTGAGGCCGTCGTTTGTCCTCGGAGGCCGAAAGATGAAAGTGGTCTACAACCTCGAGGAATTGGGCGACTACGTGAGAGAGATCTACGGAGAAGGGGACCCGGAGGTGGTAGCCAACCCGATACTCATCGACCGTTTTCTCGAATCAGCCGTGGAAGTCGATGTCGACGCGATCTTCGACGGATCCGAGCTCTTGGTCGGTGGTGTCATGGAACACGTCGAGGAGGCAGGGGTTCACTCGGGTGACTCAGGTTGCGTGACTCCGCCACCCACAATCTCTGACGAAGCTATGAAGGAGATTCTCCGAGGGACCCACGAGCTCGCCGTTGCCCTCGGTGTGCTCGGGTTGATCAACATCCAATTCGCGGTCAAGGGCGATGACGTGTTCATTCTCGAAGCCAACCCCAGGGGTAGTCGTACCGTGCCATTCATTTCCAAGGCCACAGGTATCCCACTGGCAAGGGTCGCTGCCAGGGTAATGATGGGGACCTCGTTGGAAGACCTCCGATCGGAGGGAATGATCCACGCGAGTGGGGAGCGGCCCGACTTCGTGGCTGTGAAGGACGCGGTGCTCCCTTGGGATCGGTTCCCTGAAGAAGATTCCGTCTTGGGTCCTGAGATGAAAGCGACCGGTGAAGTCATGGGCATCGGATCCGACATGGGGGTGGCCTACGGAAAGGCTCTGCTGGGTGCGGGCAATGTTCTCGCTGAACAAGGCAATGTGTTCCTGTCGTTTGCCGATAGGGACAAGCCGATGGGGTTGGCCGTCGCACAGTCATTCACAATGCTTGGCTTCAACATCATCGCCACCGGTGGCACGGCTCGCTACTTACGTCATCATGCCATCGACTCCGAGGCGGTCCACAAGATTGGTGAAGGCGAGCGTGATATCGGCGAGCGTCTGGAAAATGGCGAGATCCAACTGGTCATCAATACTCCACGTGGCGGTAGAGCACGGTCTGACGGAACCACCATCCGTCAGGCAGCGAGGAGAAACTCGATTCCTTGCGTCACCACTATTCAGGGTGGTCTGGCTGTAGCCAGAAGTCTCAGGGCTGGACGTGAGGCGATCAACCGACCGAGGAGTCTCCAAGAGTGGCACCGGATCTGACCACAACCCTCGGAGGGGTCGAGATGCGCTCGCCGCTGATCGCGGCTTCGGGAACTGTCGGTTCGGTGTGGGAATGGGCCGAAGTAGCCGATGTCAGGCCCTTTGGGGCAGCAGTCGCCAAATCGGTTGCGCCCGAGGAATGGCCGGGACGCCCTCAACCACGGGTGGCTCCAACAGCAACCGGGATGCTCAATGGTGTTGGGATCCAGAACCCTGGGATTGAGCAGTGGGCATCGACGATGAAGCCGAAGGTTCCCAAGGTCCGCGTTCCGATCTGGGGTTCAGCAGTCGCCGCTGATCCGGAGGGCTTTGCAAAGGTGAGCAAAGGTCTCACAGACGTGGGAGTCGCCGCCATCGAGATCAACCTCTCGTGCCCCAATCTCGAAGATGGTCACATGTTTTCGTTCAGCGCCGAAGCGAGCGCTGGCGTAGTCGGAGCGGTGGCGTCGGCTGTGGACCTCCCCGTCGGCGCAAAGTTGTCGCCCAACACACCCAATATCGTGGAAGTAGCGGCTGCATGCGCTTTCGCAGGGGCGGACTTCATCATTCTCACCAACACGGCGTACGGGTTTGGAGTCAGTATCGAGAACCGCAGGCCTTTGTTGAGCGGCGGAGTCGGTGGCTACAGCGGGCCGGGTCTGAAGCCAATCTCGATGCGATGTGTCTACGAAGTGGCTCGTTCCAACCCTGACCTTCCGATTGTCGGATCAGGCGGTGTACTCACCGGCGCCGATGTCATCGAGTATTTGGTGACCGGTGCTTCGGCAGTCGAGATGGGCACGGTTCTGATGGCGGAACCAAACGCCGGTGTTCGCATCGAAGAGGAGCTGACGTCCATCCTGGGTCGTCTTGGCGTGACGACTCTGGATGAGATCATTGGGACGGTGTCCGAATGGTGAACCCAATCCTGGTTGCGCTGGACACCGGAGACATCAGTGCCGCTCGGGCGCTGGCTAGCCGGTTGATTGGCAGGGTTGGCGGATTCAAGGTCGGACTCGAGTTGATCATGTCGGAGGGGCCAACCGCGGTCACCCAGATTGCAGAATTAGGTGCGCCAGTGTTTGCCGATGTCAAGTTGCACGACATTCCGAACACGGTGAGAAAGGCTGCATATGAGCTCGCCAGGCATCGGGCACGTTGGGTGACGATCCACGCCAGCGGGGGCTCCGACATGGTCTCCGCAGCCGTAACAGGCCTCAGAGAGGGGAGCAGTGGGCATGAGGCGGGCATCCTGGCTGTCACCGTGCTGACCTCGCTTGACGAGGATGACCTCGCAGCCACAGGCATCAGCCGTTCCGTGGATGCGCAGGTGAGAGAATTAAGCCTCCTCGCTTTGAGAAACGGTGCGGAGGGTGTGGTGTGTTCGCCAAACGAGGCGCTCATCGTCAAACACGCTTCGGATCAGCTTTTGGTGGTGACACCGGGCATCCGCATGTCGTCCGGGAGCCGACAAGACCAGAAGAGGGTCACTACTCCGAGCAGTGCCTTGAGCAACGGTGCGGACTTGTTGGTGATCGGCCGGGCGATCACCGAGGCCGATGACCCCGAGCGAGCCGTGGACGAGATCGTCGCTTCGCTGCAATCTGAGAACTCCATCTGAGCCGCTTCACTGTGGTGGTCTGTCGCAGCGATGGAGCCAGAGTGGAGATGTGCCCATCTTCTGTGGGACAGACCGCCAGGTCTGGGGGCTATGGTCCGCCGAAAGACCCGTTGAGCGGGCACCCGACCGAGGAGTCGTTGAAGACATGGCACAGCCCCCACAGTTGACCGACGAGCAGCGCCGGCAGGCCCTGGCAAAAGCCGCCGAAGCCCGGCGGGTCCGAGCTGAGATCAAAGAGTTGCTCAAGACGGGCTCGATGACGCTGCCAGAGCTCTTCGAGGAAGCTGATGCCAACGAGCTCATCGCGGGTCTCAAAGTTGAGTCTTTGCTCGGGGCAATGCCCGGCACCGGCAAGATCAAGGCCAAACGTCTCATGGAAAGTGTCGGTATTGCCCAGAATCGTCGGATTCGGGGTCTGGGCGACAGCCAGAAAGCGAAACTCCTCCTCGAATTCTCTTGATGTGATCATCACCATCTCGGGTCGGCCCGGTTCAGGGAAGAGTGTGGTCGCAACTCGGGTGGCGGAGGCGCTCGGTGTCCCCCATGTTTCGGCGGGTGATTTCATGAGGGAAATGGCAGCGGAGCGCGGCGTTTCGATTCTGGAGCTGTCTCGGACCGCGCAGGGATCTGATTCGATCGATCGCGCGATCGACGCACGCACTGTTCAGTTGGCGACGGAGGGCGGCGATTTCGTCATCGACGCCAGGCTGGGCTGGAACTTCATTCCTGAGTCGGTGAAGGTGTTCTTGGATGTCACTCTCGAAGAAGCCGCCAGGCGTGTGTTCCAGGCAGACCGTGGAGCCGAGCGAGAAAACGTCGACCTGAAATCAACTCAGAGTGCGATCGAGGCGAGGACTGAGTCCGAGCGAAAGCGCTATTTGGAGTATTACGGCCTCGACTACACCGATCACAGTCACTATGACCTCGTCCACGACACCTCGAGCCTGACCATCGACCAGGTCGTCGATGCAATCGTCGACCACACTGGAACGGCCATGTCGCCGTAGACGATCCGCGTGAGGTACCCTAAGAGCCTGCTACTCCCTTCTGAAGGACCCCATGAAGCTTGAAAATGTCATCGATCAGATTGGCAACCGTTTTGCCACTGTGGTCGTTTCTGCACGCCGCGCCCGCCAAATCAACAGCTATTTCCACCAGCTTGGTGTTGGCTACGGTGAGTTTGTCCCACCCCAGGTACACACGCTCTCTCGCAAGCCATTGACAATTGCCATGGAGGAGATCGCCGAGGGCAAAGTCGCCGTCGAAAACATCGAGGAGTAGTGCTCGACGGTCGGCGAGTCCTTCTCGCCGTCACTGGGGGAGTAGCCGCCTACAAGTCTGCGTACCTAGCCCGTCGTCTGGTTGAGGCGGCCGCCGAGGTGCGAGTGATTCTCACCGATTCCGCGCTCGAATTCATCGGGTCGCAAACATTTGCTGGCATCACCGGAAACCAGCCGTACACATCGATGTTCGGCGAGGATCGCTCGGTCTCGCCACACACCGAACTCGCCCGATGGGCTCATCTCATTGTCGTTGCACCGGCCACCGCAAACACGCTTGGCAAGATCGCGACAGGCATTTCGTCTGATCTTCTCTCAGCCACCCTGCTCGCAGCACAGTGTCCAGTGTTATTGGCTCCGGCCATGCACACTGAGATGTGGGAGAACCCGGCCACCGAGCGGAACATCGAAACGCTGACTGGGAGCGGCTACCGATTTGTTGGCCCGGCGTCGGGACCTCTGGCTGGAGGCGACGTGGGAATGGGAAGAGTCGCGGAGCCGGAGCAAATCCTCGAGGCTGCTGAGGCCATCCTGGCACCCGATAGCGATGCGTTGAGGCTCCTGGTCACGGCTGGGGGCACCAAGGAGCCAATCGATCCGGTCCGATATCTTGGCAACCGGTCGAGCGGCAAGATGGGCCATGCCATCGCCAACGAGGCTGCTGGGCGGGGCATGGTTGTGACGCTGGTGACTTCCTCGGAGCTGCCAGTTGCTGCTGGGGTCAAGGTCATATCAGTTGAGACAGCACAGGAGATGGCCGATGCGGTCGCCGACATTGACACCGATGTCGCAGTGATGGCCGCGGCAGTGGCCGACTTTCGCCCCTCCGAGGCGTCATCCACGAAACTCCCACGCGGTGAAGGCCTCGACGCCATCAAACTCGAGCCCACTCCCGATGTGCTCGCGTCTGTGGTCGCTCGGGAGGAGCGCCCCTTCGTTGTGGGTTTTGCGGCTGAGACGGGAGATCTAGAGCGAGCGATTGGCAAGGCCCTCGATAAGAACGTCGACCTCCTCGTTTACAACGACGTCAGCGAACCCGGCTCCGGATTCGGCACCGACACCAATCGTGTGGTCATCATCGACTCGAAGGGTGTGACCGACTCCTGGGCACTGATGACAAAGAGAGAAGTCGCAGCAGGGATTATCGACCTGATTCTCTCCCAGGCGAAACCCCGGGAGTAACGTCACTGCCCTGATGAGAAGTTTCTACTTCACCTCGGAGTCTGTCACCGAAGGTCACCCGGACAAGGTCGCTGATGCGGTTTCTGACGCCATTCTGGACGCCGCTCTGAGCAAGAACAGTCGAGCTCGGGTGGCATGCGAGACATTCGTGACAACAGGTATCGCCATCGTGGGTGGAGAGATCTCAGCGGGCTCTGACCTCGACGTCGAGTCCATAGTGCGCCAGAGGATCACCGAAATCGGCTACGACGGATTCGACCACGGATTCGACGCGGCGACCATCGAGGTCCAGGATCGGCTACAGGCCCAGAGCCAGGATATTTCTGAAGGCGTCGATCGTGAGTTGGGAGCGGGCGACCAGGGTCTCATGTTCGGCTTCGCCGTCAAGGAGACTGACGAACTCATGCCCTTGCCGATTCAGCTTGCCCATCGACTCGCCGAGAGACTGGCCGAAGCCCGTAAGAAACGCGAACTCGAATTTCTGCGTCCCGACGGCAAGACCCAGGTCATGGTGAGGTATGAAGGCGACAAACCCGTTTCTGTCGAGAAGATCTTGATCTCCACACATCATGCCAAAGACCAGGACAACGACGAGATGAAGTCGTCCGTCTTTGATGCCGTGGTCCGTCAGGTGGTATCCGATGACCTGATGTCGCCCAGTCTCGAATTCATATTCAATCCAAGTGGCCGTTTCGAAATCGGTGGTCCTGTCGCTGATACAGGTCTCACCGGGAGGAAGATCATTGTTGACACATATGGTGGTTATGCCCGCCACGGCGGGGGAGCGTTCTCGGGGAAAGACGCCACCAAAGTCGACCGGTCCGCCGCTTACGCAGCCAGGTGGGCAGCAAAAAACCTGGTCGCTGCCGGTGTTGCCGACAAGCTCGAGATCCAGCTGTCTTATGCGATCGGCCAAGCAGAACCCTTCTCTGTCCACGTCGAGACCTTTGGCAGTGAACACATCGATCCCGGCAAGATCGAGGGAATAGTCACCGAGGTTTATGATTTTCGACCTTCCCACGTCATTTCGGCACTTGACCTGACGAATCCCATCTTCAGTGCGACGTCGGCTTACGGACACTTCGGACGTCCCCAATTCACTTGGGAGCAACTCGACCGGGTCGACGAAATCAGGACGGCGGCCGGCCTCTGAATCGGGCCGCCCGTATCGTCCCCAATGTTCCCAGCTTTTCGGTCGACGGCGGGTTCTGGTACTCGATCCCGGATCACCTGGCAGACGGCGTCGACGTTGGTTCCATCGTCAGAGTCCCTCTATCAGGACGACGTGTCCGGGGATGGGTCGTGGATATGGCTGCCGAACGCGAGGGTGCTCTAAAGGACATTGCCGGAGTTTCCGGGGCCCAGCCGGTGTTCACACCCGACTTGCTCAAGACGCTGAACTGGGCAGCAATTCATTACGTTGCCCCGGTCTCGGTGTTGCTGGCGAAGGCGACCCCACCCAATCTTCCAAAGAAGACCGTAGAAACCGACTCCCCGGACCTGGCGGAGATCGATTGTGGCCACCCTCTCGGCGAGATAGCCAAGTCTGTGGCTAGGGGCGTCCGTAGACCGACCCAAGTCATTGTCGGCCCCTGGCAGAAGCTGGAGTGGATCTCGTGCTTGTCAACCCTCGTGAGGGCCGGTCGATCGGTGGCGGTCATTGCCGCATCAGCAGCCGAAGTGCGCAGAATTGCGGCCGCGGCGCGGCTAGCTCTCGGTGGGTCCATCGTGACGATTGCTGGGGACGACGACGCTTCGCTGACCCGGTGCTGGGAGCAAAGCCAGAACGCTGGCCAAGTGATTGTTGGAACTCCCCGAATTTCTACATGGCAAGCAGGTGCCCTCGGATTGGTCGTGGTCTTGGAGGAAGCCCGCAGGGCTATGAAGGATCGCCAGACCCCAACTCTCCATGTGCGTGAGATTGTTCGGAGTCGATCTCTGCTCGAAGGAGTGACCGCGGTCTTCTTCGGTCCCACGCCGAGTGTGGAAGTGCTTGCTTCCGGTGCTCAGGTCGCCCACGTGGGGACTAGAGCCTGGCCACTGGTGGAGGTGATCGATCGCTCCGATGAGGCGCCCGGTAGTGGTCTCTTATCCGACTCGGTGTTGGCGGCGTTGCGAGGCAATCGCGACAGAGAAGAGAAGGCTTTTGTGCTGACAAGTCACAATATGAGCCAGCCGATTCGAGAAGAGGTAAGCGGTCGACTGGGACCGGGCGCCGATGACGCCGTATTGGTAGGTACGGAAAGAGACCTCGCAAGCCTTGGTCCGACTTCACTGACCGTCGCATCCAATCCGGATGGGATGCTGCTGAGTCGGTCTTACAGAAGCAGCGAGGAGACCCTTCGTCTCCTTGCCCGTTTAGCCAACGCGGTCTCCCCAGGTACAGGACATCGAATGATGGTGCAGACCAGAGAGCCAGGATCCGATCTGATCCAAACACTGCGCCGAGGTGATCCGGTGCCCTATCTCGAGAGGGTCCTCGTCGAGAGGGCCAGGGCCGACGTGCCTCCATCGACCTCAATGCTGGCCGTGGAGCTACGGGGTCTGGTACCTGACGATGTCCCGGCTTCGCTCACGGCTATTTCGGACGTTTCCGTGCTCGGCCCGCTCGACATCGATGACGGCAAGCGTTGGCTGCTCCAAGGGGAGCTGCGTCAGGCCAGACGGGAACTGAGGGCCCTTGTTGGCCGGTGGCGAGATAAGGGTGCCACGGTGCGAATCGACTCAGATCCGATTGATCTGTAGGCAGACTCCGGGGAAAACCTGAGCTGGTCGAACAAAATTGAAGCTCTTCTCTGTGAAATCCGGGAACATCAAGACACAATTCGACGCCCTCGAGGCGGTTGTGATTGCGTGGCTCGCCGACTATCCCAACATCGTTATCGAGGAAACAAACGATCTCTCTCAACCAAACCCGGGTTGGTCCCATATTGCGTTGGCCGTCTGCTACACCGAGAAATCGCCGCCGGATTTACTCAGCCTGTCACTCAGCTTGTTGTCGCAGCCATCTACGCTGCCGACATCCCATGGCCATCTATCCGATCCGAGTGTTTGGCGATCCGGTCCTGCGAATGGATACCAAGCCGGTCGAGAACATTGACGAGAAGGTGCGCGCGCTGGTTCGGGACCTGATCGAGACGATGTATGAGGCGCCTGGCGTCGGCCTGGCCGCCAACCAGATTGGTGTTGCTCGACGAGTTGCGGTGTTTGACGTCCAGGACGACCTTGGCCCGAGGGTGATGATCAATCCCGAGGTGGTGGAGACCGCGGGTGAGTGGGACTATGAGGAGGGATGTCTCTCAGTGCCTGATCGGTATTGGGAGGTCAATCGGCCGGCGTTCTCCCGTGTGACGGCACTCGATCTCAATGGAGACCCGGTCGAATACGCGGGAGACGGTCTGCTCGGAAGGGTTCTCCAGCACGAGGTCGATCATCTCGACGGTTTGCTCCTTCTGGACAGACTCTCCAAACGGGTGAGAAAGGGTGCCTTGAAGGAACTTCGTGAGGAAGCCTTGGGTTTGTGATGAGCCGGATTGTCTTTTTGGGGACACCGGAAGCGGCGGTCCCCACCCTGGACGCCTTGAGCGACGGACACGATGTAGGTCTGGTGGTGACCCAACCAGATCGGCCCAAAGGAAGGTCGGGCCGACCAACGCCTCCAAAGATCAAGGAATTCGCCATCTCGACCGGCTTGACGGTCGTCCAACCTGGTTCTGCGGAAGCTCTGAGCGGGGCATTGCAATCTCATGGCCCTTTTGATATTGGAGTGGTCGTTGCTTATGGCCGTATTCTTCGGTCAGACGTTCTGGCGATGCCACGCCAAGGAATGATCAACGTTCATTTTTCTCTGCTGCCACGTTGGCGTGGTGCGGCACCTGTTGCCAGGGCGTTGATGGCAGGTGACACGATGACCGGTGTCACCATTATCAAACTCGATGAAGGCTTGGACACTGGCCCGGTGTTAACGGCCCAGGCATTGGACATCGACCTCGAAGTCGACCTGGGGACTCTCACAGAACGTCTTGCCAAGATGGGAGCCGGTTTGCTGATACGTGTGCTTCCTGAGTTTCTCGATGGGGTGTTGCGCCCAGTCGAGCAGTCCGACGATGGGATGACATACGCTGCCAAAATCACTTCCGAGGATCGGAGTCTCAGCGTCGAGGCAACTCCAGAGGTCTTCCTCAACCATGTTCGTGGCCTGTCGCCCAGACCAGGAGCAATCATTGACATTGACGGCCGACCTCACAAGATCCTGCAAGCCACCACCAGCAGCCGTCATGTGAAAGCCGGCTCATGGGTATCGACGGATGGGGCGGTGGTCATTGGCGTCAAAGGAGGTGCCGTTGAAGTCGTGTTGCTTCAGCCTCCTGGGAAGACTCCTCAATTGGGGCCGGATTGGGCCCGTGGGCGCCGGGTCAACACCGGTCGGGTCGGGCTCAGCTAGAAGCCCTACAAAGATGACGCGGGGCATACACTCGCCAGAGTGAACGTTTCTCCCTTCCCGGCAGCGCTTCGATGGACGTAAAGATCGCGCCCTCGCTGTTGGCCGCCGATTTCTCGAGACTCGGTGAGGAGATCGGACGAGTCGAGGATCACGTCGACTGGCTGCACCTCGACGTCATGGATGGCCATTTCGTGCCCAACCTCTCCTTTGGCATCCCCGTTATCGAGAGTGTTCGGAAAGCGACCGACTTGTACTTCGACTGTCACATCATGACGACCAATCCCGACACTTATCTCCCGGAGCTGGCGTCTGCTGGAGTCGATCTCGTCACGATGCACATCGAGGCGATCCCGGATCCGACTGGACCGGCGGCAAAGGCGCGTTCCAATGGTCTCCATTTCGGTTTGGTGATCAAACCGGCAACTCCCTTCGAGAGCGTTGCCCCGTATGTCGAATTATGCGACGTCATCGTCGTCATGTCGGTGGAGCCCGGGTTTGGCGGGCAGGCTTTCATGCCCGAGGTACTTACCAAAGTCGAAGCAGCCAGAGAATGGGTTGAGGAGCGCGGGTTGGCGACCGATATTCAGGTCGACGGGGGTATCACCCCTGAGAATGCAGGCTTGGCCGCCAACGCCGGGGCCACGGTTCTTGTTGCCGGGTCTGCGGTGTTCAGGGCTGAAGATCCTGCAAAGGTCATAGAAATGATGAGAAGGGCAGCAACACAGAAATGAGTGAACGTGTCCTCGTGGCAGACGACGACCCGGACATCCTGACAGTCGTCAAGATCAATTTTGAGCTTGACGGTTTTGAAGTGGATTCAGCGGTTGATGGGGAAGATGCCCTTCAGAAGGCTACTGCCGATCCACCCGATGTGATTGTCTTGGACATCATGATGCCGCGGATGGACGGCCTCACTGCGCTGCACCGTCTCCGCAGCCAAGCCTCGACAGCCAACATTCCGATCATCCTGCTGACAGCTCGCGGCCTGCCCGAAGACCGCGTCCGCGGCTTGGAGCTGGGAGCCGACGACTACATCACCAAGCCGTTCGACATCACTGAATTGGCAGCGCGAGTCCGGTCGGTCCTCCGACGTACCCAGGCAGCCCGTGATCTCTCGCCTCTCACAGGACTTCCCGGCAACTTCAAGATCACCGCAGAAATCGAGAAGTGCATCAGTTCGAAGCAGGACTTCGCTCTGGTCCATGGCGATCTGGACAATTTCAAGGCCTTCAACGACCACTACGGATTCATACGTGGCGATGAGGTCATTCGTTTCTGTGCCAAATGCTTCCACGAGGCCGCGGACAACCTCGCCATCGAGAACGCGTTTGTAGGACACATTGGTGGAGACGACTTCGTGGCAATCATCCCGCCAGAAGTGTCAGAGTCTTTCGCCAAAGAGGTCATCGAGCGGTTCGACGCTGGCCTCCTCGATCTCTATGCCACGGCCGATGCCTTGCGCGGCTATATCGAAGTCATCGACAGACGCGGGGAGCGATACGCCTTCCCCGTTGTGTCACTCTCACTGGGTGTAGCGTCTACCGACGTGCGCGAGATTGAGACCCAATGGGAGGCGTCGGCGATAGCGGTGGAGATGAAGGAGTTCGCA
>CAXMPK010000037.1:0-25551 GCA_964195405.1 uncultured Acidimicrobiia bacterium | reverse complement strand
TGATGCGAAGAACGTTGAGTCCGGCGATCTGGCCGGCTTCTTTTGTCGCCTGTCGTTGAGAGTCGTTGAAATAGGCCGGTACGGTGACCACCGCATCGGCCACGGTGTCACCCAGATACGATTCGGCATCCCTTTTCAGCTTCATGAGAATGCGTGCCGAAATCTCCTGGGCGGTGTAGTCCTTCCCATTGATGTCGATCGACCAGTCGGTGCCCATGTGCCGTTTGACTGAGCGAACGGTTTGGTCGGGATTGGTGATGGCTTGACGTTTCGCTACCTCGCCGACGAGCACTTCGCCGTCTTTGAACGAAACAATGGATGGGGTGGTACGTGCCCCTTCGGCGTTGGCAACCACGGTTGGCTCGCCGCCCTCGAGGACGGCGATGACACTGTTGGTGGTGCCCAGGTCGATACCTACGGCGCGTGACATTTGGTTGAAACCTCCAATTTCAGATTGAGTCGAGACAAATACTACAACCTGAGTGCTCTATTGTCACATTTGAGTAGTGACTACAGCTTGACCTGGACTTTTACGAGGACACGCTCTTGATGTAATTGATCAAATCGTCGACCTCATCGTTGCTCAATGTTTCCCCGTAGTCGGGTGGCATGATGGCATCGAATCCCTGAACCACTTGCAGCGACGGGTCGACGATCGAGTTGAAAAGATAAGTATCGTCGGCAATAACGCTCTCGCCTGACGTCAGAGGTCGACTGCTACCAGCAAGACCCTTCCATGTTGGGCCCGAACTAGGTGTTCCGTCCACCGTGTGACATTGCAGACACCCCTTGCTTTCAGCGAGGGCCTGACCCTGAGCGGCCGATTCTGCGTCGAAACCGATGGGAACTGTGGTGTCGGTGCTGCCATCGCCAAGCGATTCGCCGGAGAACAGGAACAATCCGGCACCCAGGGCGACAACAACAGCGATGGCGAGGGCACCCTCGGTCCAGGTTCTCATGAAGACTGAACCGTAGACAACGCTATCGGCAAACCTCAGGTTCTGCATGGCGGTATGTCATTCTGAGTCGCCAGCGGTCGCCTAGCTTGTCTCCGACATGGGACTGCTCACCCGTCGTCAGTTGATCACCGCAGCGGCAGGTCTCTCGCTATCGAGTGGAGCCGTTGCACTCCCCGCTGCCGCGCTGACAATCAACCCTCGATCGGCTTGGGGTTCTAATCATCCACCCAACGGACCGCTTTCGGCTGAGGACGTGAAGTTTCTCCTTGTCCATCACTCGGCATCCCACAACGGCTACACCAGCGCCGACACACCGGGCATTCTCCGTGGCTGGTTCAACTATCACACCGGCCCGGACAAGGGGTGGAACGATATCGCCTACAACTTCATCATTGACTCTGGGGGAGTCATGTGGGAAGGACGGGAGGGGAGCTTGGCCGGAGCGGTGGCCGGTGACGCTACTGGTGGCAACCAGGGCTTTAGTCAGTTGGTTTGCGTGATCGGCGACTTCAACACCGGGCAGCCAACGAGCGCAGCCCTGAGTTCGTTGAGGGCAATGCTTGCGTGGCTTGCCGATCGCCACGCGGTGGCGACTTCGGAGGGGTCGGAGGTCACTTTCACATCCAGGGGTTCTAACAAGTGGTCAGCTGGCACCGAGGTGACCACCAGGACGATTGCCGGTCACCGGAACATGAGCAAGACGTCGTGTCCCGGTGACAACCTCTATTCGTATGTTGTCGGAGGGTTGATGGCAGATGTCCAGACCATCAGGGTCGGCGGATCGCCAAAACCGACTGCGACTTCATCGACAACGACCACCACCACAGAGCCGACCACCACCACTGCTTCTCAAGCGAAGATCACGACCACCACTATGGAACCAACCACCACGACCAGCACGATTCCGTCAACGACCACCACGGTTGTGCCTAGTACTACGACGTCATTGGCATCTAGCACTCCAACGAGTCCAGTGACCACATTGGCTCCGGTAGCCACGCCACCGACCACGATCCCGGTGGCGATTGGTGACGTTGAAGCCACGTCTGGCATCCCGGTGGTGCTGACCGGGTCGGCGGTGCTGCTTGTCGCCGGCGCCGGGCTTCTTCTGTGGAGACAACGTCGAATGGGCGGCTAAGACGAATCCCGCCAGATTCACCCTCCGAAGATCGCTTCACCCAGGGTCGGAGATGGGTCCGACGAAGGGGCCCGCCCAACCAGTCGGCGCTCGGTATGCAGTTCTTGAGTGTCATCTTGAACATCTCCACTTCCACAACTCGGTGTCCTGGAGGGTTCTGCCGACTTTGTCGACAGAACGACATTCTTCGAACTCCCGGGGCCTTATAAGGGTTCACGCGGACATGAAAAGGTTGGCAACTGGAGTCTTTGAAGGTGGTGGAGTGCGTGGGATTGCCATCGCCGGAGCAGCCGCTGCTGCCATCGATAAGGGATATGAGTTCGACCGTTTGGTGGGTACCTCGGCGGGAGCGATCGTTTCTTCTCTTCTTGCGGCCGGTTACGACTCCTCTGAGCTTCGCGAGGCCGTGGTGGGTGTCGACTGGCCGATGCTGGTAGGGCACAAGAGTGTTCTCCGCAAGAACCTGGCGATGGTTCGACGACTTGGTTTCCATTCCGGCAAGCGACTGGAACGGGTGTTACGCGAGCTTCTGGGTAGGAAAGGTGTCCGCCATTTTGGGGACATCCCACATCAATCACTCAGGGTGGTTGCCACCGATCTGAACCATGGTCGCGGAATCGTCTTCCCGGATGCTCTGCCATCTCTTGGCTACGACCCATCGGGATTCTCGGTGGCCAGGGCTGTGCTCATGTCAGCTTCGGTGCCGTTCGTGTTCCAGCCGGTTCGGATCATCGACCGAGTGAGTGGTGAGGAGTTGCTGATGGCCGACGGTGCAATGACGGCTCGGTTCCCGGCCCAACTGGTCACGCGGGACGGTTCGGCCATTGGGTTTCGGTTGCGTTTTCCCACCGGGAGCCATCACCACAAGACGATCAATGGACCGGTTTCCCTCGCCACCGCAGTAATTGGCGCCGGTATCACTGCACGTGAGGACCTTCCGCCGGTTTGTGGCCCCCTCACTCAAACGGTGAAGATCGTCGTCGATCAAGATTCCCTCGATTTCGATGTCGCCCCGGCCCGGGCTCTCGAATTGTTCGATGTCGGGTATACAGCCGCCTCCAGACAACTCGAGTCTGTCACCGCTGATTTCGCCCCGGTTGATAAGGACTTTGTGCCCTAAACGCCGAGATCGGTGTGGCTAATCTCGCTCGGATGAGCTCAAGTAGTAGTGATACGCCCGCGGGCGCCTTCGACAAACTTCTGATCCTTGTCGGCATCATCGCTGCCGGGGCGATGGTCCTCGCCGTGTTTGCCGTGGCGGGGGCTGGAGGAAATGGCGGCGACAGCGCGGATAGCTCAGGTGCAGGCCCCCAAACCATCTCTTATGAGCTCACCGAGTTCGCCATTGACGGCGACACCGAGATCGCCTCTGCACCGACGACGTTTGAGATCTCCAATTCTGGGTCCGTGATTCACAACCTTGTTTTTGAGAGCGGGCCAGGCAGTCCAGACCTGAACGCAGGTGAGTCGGTTTCGCTGGATGTGGGGACTCTGAACCCGGGCACCTACACGATCTTCTGCACCATTTCAGGACATCGTGAAGCCGGGATGGAAACGACCCTCGTTGTCACCGGCGAATCGGGCGGATCAGGCGATGGTGAAGACTCCAGCGGCGCCGAAATTGACTGGGACGCTCTCGACAAGGCGATGACGGACTCGATGCTGGCTTTCCCAGCCGAGACCGAGGGCAAAGGCAACCAGCCCCTCGAGCCCACAATCCTCGCCGACGGCACCAAAGAATTCCTCCTCAAGGCATCGATCGAAAAGTGGGAGGTCGAGCCAGGGAAATTCGTCGATGCCTGGACCTACAACGGGCAGGTGCCCGGCCCACAGATACGGGTGGACGTTGGCGACTCTGTTCGCATCATTGTCGACAACCAACTCCCGATGGGCACTGACGTCCATTGGCACGGCATAATCACACCCAACAACATGGATGGTGTTGCGCCCTTGACCCAGCCACTGATCAAATCGGGCGAGACCTTTGTCTATGAGTTCACCACCCAGAAGCCGGCGATAGGGATGTACCACGCTCATCATCATGGGCAGATGCAGATTCCCAATGGTCTCTTTGGCACCTTCATCATCGGAGACACCCCAATACCACGCGGGATGACCGTCTCCGGCGTGGAGATACCGAGCGACCTGGAGATCGACCACGAGATCCCAATGGTTCTCAACGACGCCGGTGTGATCGGGCTCAGCCTCAATGGAAAGTCCTTTCCGGCTACCGAGCCATATGTCGGCAAGGTGGGGGACTGGGTGGTTGTGCACTATTACAACGAAGGCCTTCAGATCCACCCGATGCATCAACACCAGTTCCCACAGTTGGTGTTTGCCAAAGACGGGATTCCTCTTGATCAGCCCTACTGGTCGGACACCGTCAACGTCGCTCCAGGAGAGCGATATTCGGTGCTTCTTCAGCTCAAGGACCCGGGCGTGTGGGTCTGGCACTGTCACATTCTCACCCATGTGGAACGGGATGAAGGCATGTTCGGCATGGTCACCGCCTGGATCGTCGAAGAGGTCTAACCCTCCCACCAATTTCGAAACCTCAGGTACTACGGACCGTATCCGGTCCGCATCGGCTCGCCTTTGCTTGGGCAGGAGCGATGTGTGTCGCCTACTTGACAGTTCCATAGTGTCGGCTGCCTGACAGTGTCGGCCTAAGTCCTCCCTTCCAACGGTTTTCCCGATCGTGACCGAAAGGAGGGCACATGACATATGCAGTAGACGCCAAGCTCCGCCCGGCGGCCGATGCCGACTACAGGGCAGCCTCGAAATGGCGAACCCGCGGGATCGGCCTGGCCATGGCAGGGCTGGCGATTACAAGCATTGCCTTTGTTGGGAACCTGGCCGCAGTCGGACAGTCCGGCGTCGACCAGGCCTCAACTCTGGCATGGACATTTGGTGTCACCACCACAGGATTCGCTCTGACAAAGACGGCGATTGCCGTCGTTCTTTGGGGGATCATCCTGAAGCTGTGGCTCCGAGCCGACTCGATCAAGACGACACTTCCCAAATTGGTGGGAACACCCGGAGTCGATCCCAAACCACTTGGTGACATCGATACCCCGTTTGGGAAAGCGACCATCACCGAAAAGGCACCCGGACCGCTCCCTATCCACAAGATGGCAAAAAAGCTGTTCCGGCCCATGGTCGCCATGGGGCTGATGGCCGTCATGATTGGACTTGTGGTCTCGTTCGTGGCCGCAGGGTCGGTACCCAACACCAGGGCTTTGGCGTGGATGCAGGGTCTTCAGTTCCTCGGAGAGGGCATGTTGCTCAGCGGCATCTCCTTCTTGCTTGGAACGATTCTCTGGGCGATCCGAACCGCCGGAGGTGAGGTACAGGAGTCCCTCGGGGTGAAGGTGTATACGCCCAAGATGCCAGGCGTAGCCAAGGCATTTGTAGCTCTGATGATGCTTGGTTTGATGGTTTCCATCGCCCAGTTCATCGGCTACGTCGTCGTTGCAGGGTCGGCCGATCCGGCCGCTGCGTTTGCATGGCTAGGGCCATTTCGAGAATTCGGGCTGGGTTTGATCCTCGCCGGGATCACTCTGGCACTTGTGGCCATCGGAAATGTTCTCGGGTTCCAGTTCTGGCGCGTTGAGAATTTGATCAAGAACGGAGAGAGGAGCTGAGATGACAACTACAACAAGCAACGACTTCGCCATCGATGTCAGCAAGAAGGGCCTCGGCTATAACAAGCCGCAGCAGATGGGGCGCAAGCTGTGGGGACCGATGTGGGTCATGGCGATCATGGCATTCCCCGCCGCGTTCATTCTCGGCATCGTTCGTTCCAACGCCGTTTCCAGTGGTGAGGCTGAGACCACAGTCGCCGCCCTGGGCCACGTAACAACCGGAGTGATGTTCATTGGATTCACGGCGGTGTTTGCGGCGATTTCCTTTGCGATCGCTCGGATCCTTGGGGAGTTCCGTAAAGGTGGCGGTGAGGTCCAAGAATTGGTGACCACAGAGGTGCGAACACTGAAGATGCCGCCGACGGCCAAGATCTTCATCCTGGGAATGGCAATGGGGATGATGGCATTGCTCATCGCCTCGATCGCTCACCTGGTTGTTGCAGCTCAGGTGTCTTCGGGATCGCTGAGTTTGGCGAGTGCCGAGACTGCGGCCATCACTTTGGAGGCGGTTCGTCGACTCGGTGTCGCCGTGTACCTGGTTGCGATCACGTTTGGTCTTGCCACCATTATCAAGGTGCTCAGGTTCCAGGCGATACGACTGCGGGAGCTGGCTTAGCACTCCTCCTAGCTTTATCCGCTCCCACAACCAGAGGGGCCAACCCATTGGGTTGGCCCCTCTATAGGTGAGCCTCAGGTTTCAGGGCACGTTGGCGTTGCCCAGAACCTGAAGTTTGCGGTGGGGCGTCGCAGATTGTCATGATGGTGACAATTGTGGGGAGGGGCGGCATAAAGAGACTGGGTGACGACATCTATCAGTTGAGCTTCAAAGGTTGAGAGAATGGATCAAGTCGACATTGCACTACTCGTGCTCAGAGTCTGGGCCGGGATCGTCATGATCGCCCACGGCATCAACCATGGCAGAAGTCTGGAGGGCACCGCCGAATGGTTCGCCAAGGTTGGTTTCAGGCAGGCCAGGATGAATGCCTTCCTGTCGGCGGGCATGGAGGTCGCCGTCGGTCTGGGCCTAATCGTCGGCTTGTTGACGTCGTTGGCGGCAGCCGGTCTCGCCGCCACCATGTTTGTTGCGTTCTGGGCGATTCACCGCTTTGTCGGATTCTTTGTGTTCCATCGACCAGACGAGGGATACGAGTACGTATTCACCTTGATGGCGATTTCTCTTGCCCTGGCAATCGCCGGGCCGGGTGCCATCTCGATCGATGCAACGCTCGGAATCGATGCCACCCTTTCCGGCTGGGTCGGCGCCGGCATATTTGCACTCGGTCTCCTCGCGGCGGCCGGTCAGATCGCCATGTTCTGGCGAAAGCCCGCCAAGGAGGAAATACCCGGATGACACTTGCACAATTGCCCCCATCCTTTGCTATGACCAGAGATGCCCTGCACCAGATCGCTTTCTTCGCAGTGAGTCCAGCCCGATACAAGGCGGAGGGTCGGATGGGGTTAACCGCAACTCCCGGTGGATACGGCACCCCCGAATTTGAAGGAAGGGTGGTGAGGGTCGAGGGAAATCTGTTGGTGGACACCAAAGACGAGAATGTCGCTACTCAAACCATCACGACGATTCGAGCCGCTTCGGAGTTCTTTGGCAACGAATATGAGGTCGAGTGGTTCACAGAGTTCCATGATCCACTGTCGCCTGCTGATCCTGACGCACAGCTCGAGGTCGACGATGCCGCCGGCCACGCGATTGGGGGCTGGTTCAACTTTGGCGTCGACGTGCTCAACGAGTTGCATACCCACGGTCAGGAGGGAGACGACGTGTCCGAGGTTCAGCTGTGGCCCGAGCATTTCGACCCGGCGACTGAGTTGGGAGACTACGACAAAGGGCAGCGGGCGAGTTTTGGCGCCTCAACAGGTGATGGGTCGCACCCCGAGCCATACCTGTATGTGGCCTCTTGGTCGGACGTCGATCGGTCCAACTCCTTCTGGAATGATGATTCGTTCAACGGTGGAAGCCTGACCTACCAGGAGATTATCTCCAGCTCGGATCCACATGGTCGTGCGATGGAATTCCTACTCGAGGGTTATCGCGTCCTCCATGCGGGCTGAGGAGAGGGACTCCATCATCCCGGCGGCGGCGGCACGGACGATTCTGATCGTCTCGTCATATTCCTCCGGTGGTCCATCGTAAGGATCAGGGACTTCATCTTCCTCTGAGAATGGGTCGTATGTGCGGAACAGCCGCACCTTTGCCTGGTCCTCCAATCCCGGTGTTATCAGCTTCAGATCTCGCATGTTGGAGCGGTCCATGGCAACGATGATGTCGAAACGACCGAAGTCGGCGGCATGCACTTTACGAGCCCGACCCATGACGTCGAGCCCGACCCGCTTGCCGGCAGCGATCGCATCGGGGTGAGGCGGCTGGCCAATATGCCAGGATCCGGTCCCCGCCGAGTCAACCTCGACGTCAACGCCAAAGGTTTCAGCGGCTTCCAAGATGGCAGCAGCCGCCGCGGGTGATCGGCAGATATTTCCCAGACAGACGGTGAGGATTCTGAGGCTCATTGTCCTGCACCGGCAATTCGTTGTTCGGCAAGAGTGATGTACTCCTCTTCGGTGTCGAAGCCCACGTAGTGGCGTCCGGCCTCGACCGCGGCCACGGCGGTTGTGCCCGAGCCGAGGAAAGGGTCGAGAATCAAATCGTCCTGGTAGGTGTAGAGCTCGATCAGACGACGGGGGAGTGCAACTGGGAAAGGCGCTGGATGTCCAACGCGCGTTGCTCTTTCTGATGGGATGTCCCAGACATCAAGTGTTGCTTCGAGGAACTCGTCAGTTTCGATGGTTGGTGTGTGGGGGAGGCCTTGCGTCTCCCGCTTGGCCCGTTTGACCGCCCGATCGAACCGACCTTTGGAGGCGATGATCACTCGCTCGGTGATGTCGCGCAGGACCGGATTCTGAGGAGAGCGGTATGAGCCCCAGGCGCAGCTGCCGCCGGCGCCTTTTGCCTTCTGCCAGATGACCTCACCACGGAGAAGCATGCCCAGGTCATCTTGAAGGATCGACATCATGTCGGCCGATAGCGATCGGTACGGCTTGCGACCGAGGTTGGCGACATTGATCGCCATCCGCCCCCCTGGCTCGAGCTTGCGCAGCGATACGGCAAACACGTCGCGAAGCAACTCCAGGTACTCGACGTAGCTAGAAGGAACATGACCGGCGGTCACGTCCGTTTCGTATTCCTTGCCGGTGAAGTAGGGAGGCGAGGTCACCAACAGTGCTACTGAGCGGTCGGCCACCTGGGCGTCAGTCATCTCTCGGGCGTCTGCAACGAAGAGTATGTTCACGGTTGTTGGCTTCGAGACCCGTTCGTCGGGAGATATGACGGGCGGCGAGAAACGCTCGTAGAAAGCTGTCGCGTCATGAGACTCACGCTTCCCTGAGCCAAAATCTGATGTGCTCGTCGCCAGCCGTTGCCTCGTCACGGGAATGAAGTTACTTCCGTCGACCTCCAGTGCCGCGCAATGATGTCATCGGGACGACAATGGGCAGGAAATGAAAGTAGACCTACAGCCCGACCGACCCCAGATGGCCCTAACCCTCTCGGACGGGTCGGAGGCGCTGCTCAGCCCGTTGAGCAGCCAGGATCGCCACTGGCTCGAGGAAGGGTTCGACGAGCTATCGGTGCGAAGTCGATACACCCGTTTCGGGATGGGTGTTGGAGGTCTGACCGCAAACGAGCTCGACTATCTGGCTGATGTCGACCAGCGAACCCACGTGGCCTGGGGTGCATCGGTGGGCGGAAACGGTGCTGGTGTCGGACGCTATATCACCATTCCCAACACGGATAGCGCAGAAGTGGCTGTCACAGTCCTCGATGACTTCCAAGGGAGGGGCCTTGGCACCATTCTGATGCGGGCGCTCGTAGGCATCGCTCGTCATGATGGGATCGATGAGCTGGTTTTTGAGATTGTGCCGGACAACACCGCGACTCTCGCCAAACTCTCGGCCATCGGCGCCGTCACCACGCTGGTTGACGGTTTGATGGAGGGCAGGCTTGTTACCGGGGAGATCCCGAAAGATCGGCTCGAAGATGGGTTCGTGGACGTGCTCGAGAAGTTTCGGAGCTAGAAGAAGCTTTGGTCGAGCCACGGAGATGATCAGATCGCGCCAACCGTTGGTCTCTCGAAGCGGATAGAGCCAAGGAATGGTTGGGACTAGTCCTCCGGGTCTTGGTCCTTGTCCAATTCTAGAGAAGCGGAGTTGACGCAATAGCGAAGACCGTTCGGACCGGGCCCGTCATCGAAGACGTGACCGAGATGACCGCCACAGTTGGCGCATTTGACCTCGGTGCGAACCATGCCAAACGATCGGTCCTGGTCTTCGTCCACCATGGCCGGGTCAAGCGGTTCGAAGAAACTGGGCCAGCCGGAGCCCGACTCGAATTTGGTCTTCGAAGCGAAAAGCTTCTCGCCACAACCGGCACAACGATAAGTCCCTGAATCCTTCGAATCCCAATACTTGCCGGAGAAGGCTCGCTCGGTGCCTCCCTGACGGAGCACCTGATACTGGTCGGGACTCAGCTTGTCCCGCCACTCTGTTTCTGTTTCGGGCATATCACTCATTGCAACTCCTTCAACCAATATTCAAGCCGAGGTGTTCCTCTAGTCGGTCAACGAAGACACTCATCGCCGTGTTGAGTCGGTACCTGGCCAACTCTGCGGTGCTCCAGTCGACCCGGTCGACCTCGGGATACTCGCGTCCGTGCATTGTGAAGGTACCCGGGTTGAAGGTTGACATCTCGAAATCCTGGCTGACGGCCCAGGCGACCACAACTTTGCGGGACCGCATGGTCGACTCTCCAAGTGGGATCCAGTTGTTCAAAGGTGCCGGCCACCCGGTCTCCTCCGCGAACTCGCGAGCAGCGGCACGCTCGTCTGTCTCGCCGTCTTTGACCATTCCCTTGACCAATGACCACGCACCCTCATCGCGTCCAGCGAAGAAGGGCCCACCTGGATGGGCGATCAATACCTCGAACGGGTCGAGGCGGTAGGGGAGAAGACCCGCGGATCTCATAAGCCACGACATTACGCTCACCGACGTGACCGCCCTGGCCACCTACTCGAGAAACGACACCGATGTCTCCACCTTCGATCAGCGTCTTCAGCTAGGTCAGGCGGAGATCCTGGCAGTGGGCGTCAAGCGGGTGACGATGGATCAGCTCGAGTTGGCGGCCGGAGGATATTTCGATGGTGAGGATGAGTTTGCCGGAGCCGTCCATGAGTCGCGGAAAGCAATAAAGAGAATTCGAGGTCTGCTTCGCCTAATACGGCCCGAGTTGTCGGAGCGCGTGTATGAATATGAGGACCACACCATTCGGGACACCGCTCGACTAGTCGGAGAGATCCGATCGGTGACGGCCGTTACCGAGACCGCCCTGTTGATCCGCGATTTGTACGGGGACCTCCTCGCCGACGGCACCTTCGAAGAGCTGACCTCGAGGTTGTCGCATCGCCGCGATCTCATCGAATTGCATGCTCTCGAAGATCCCAATCTGGTGACGCGGGTGGTCCGCAATCTGGAGAAGGCGTATCACCGCTATTCGTCTTGGCCCACCGATCCCGATGCACGTGAGGTTTACGGCCTCGGGATTCGTGACAACTACGCATCGATCGAGCAAGGTCTCCACTCCACATATGGTCGAGGTCGTAAACAGATGGTTGCCGCGTACACCACCCCAACCGACGAGAACTTCCATCAGTGGCGAAAACGTGCCAAATACCTGCGCTACCAGATGGAGTTTTTGGCGCCGCTCTGGCCGGAGGTGGTAGCTGGGCTGGCGATGACTCTTGATCATCTCGGAATGCTGCTTGGCGAGGACCACGATCTGGCCGAGCTTCTTGCCTTGTTACGGGCCCAGCCTGAGCTTTGCCCCAACCCGAGAGAGCGCTCGCTGTTCTCCGCGTTGGTCACTCAAAGAAGAGCTGAGCTTCAGGTGGCTGCTGAGATATTGGGCAGACGTCTCTACGCGGAAAAGCCGTCCTCGCTTCAGCATCGTTTCGGCGAATACTGGGAGAGCCGAAAGATGGCCCTCGAAGCGTCTCTCGACACCATCACCGTCTACTGATTCCGATACCTCAGCTTCCCCGAGTAGCGGGACCGACCCAGTCCGCATCACCTCATCTCTAAGGAATCATCCCGATACCGGGACGGTTGAACCGGGGGTAGTTGCCCCGAACAATGAGGTCCCTCAAAATGTCAGATCGTGGACGTGTTCGCGTTGAAACCTCCGACCGGCGTGTTCGCGCCATGCTCGGTGGCGAAGTCGTTGCCGACACCACCAAACCCCTCCTCGTCTGGGAGGTGCCGTATTACCCGACCTACTACCTCCCCGAGGCTGACGTGAAGACAGAGCTTCTCGTCGAGACGGGGGAAACCCGTCGGAGCCCGTCTCGTGGCGAGGCCACCCAGTATGTGGTGAAGGCTGGAAACGCTGAAGGTGCTGCATACGCCTTTCACGATCCCAAGATCCCCGAGCTCGCCGGTCACTACGCCTTGTTGTGGAAGACGATGGACCATTGGTTCGAGGAAGATGAGGAGGTTTGGGTGCACCCTCGCGACCCACACACCCGGATCGACATCCTTCCTTCGAGTCGAAGGGTCAGAATCGAGATCAACGGGACCACAGTGGCCGACACAACACACGCATCCTTTCTCTTCGAGACCGGATTGCCAACCAGGTTCTACATGCCAAAGACAGATTTGCGTATGGATCTGATGACTGCGACCGATTTAGAGACGGCATGTCCCTACAAGGGCGTTGCCCGATACTGGAACGTTGAAATTGATGGCGAGACCCATGAGAACATTCTCTGGGGCTATGACTCCCCACTGCCCGAGTCGCAGAAGGTCACCGGGATGGTCTCGTTCTACAACGAGAAGGTCGACGTCTACATCGACGAGGTATTGGTCGACAGACCCAAGACCATGTTCTCCTGACACGGCCACCTTCTCCACCAGCGTGGGTAGGTGCGGTCCCGGGCGAGAGGACATCGACGGCTAGTTAGCGCCCAGCGGAGATGTGTTTTTGTTGTGCCTCGGTCAGTCGACCGGTTGCGCCAATTGAATCATTGTGAAATGGGCCCCGTAAGGATCCGCAACCCCGGTGATGACTCCGATATCGGGTATCTCCATCGGGTAATAATCCAGTTTGCCACCATTGTTCGTGACCGTTTCGACGGCCCTTTTGGCGTCATCAACTGCGAAATACACACCCCAGCCGTCGGGGATCTCGGGTTTTGGCTTGGGGATGGCTCCGGCGACCGCACGATTTCCTGCAGAGATCGCCGTGTATGGGCCCGTCGGAGTCTGTGCAGTCTCGAAAGTATGCCTGAATACCGCTTCGTAGAAGGGAAGGGCTTTGTCCAGATCGCTGCTGATCAACTCATTCCAATTCATCGCGCCATGTTCGTTGACGATTGCCGCTCCGAAGTGTGTGCCTGCTTGCCAGATACCAAACACTGCTCCGGTCGGGTCGAGCGCAAATGCCATACGACCAGCGTCGGTCACATCCATTGGCCCCATCATGATCGATCCGCCTGCCTTGCTAATTGCGGCGATAGAAGTGTCGACATTGTCGACGGCAAAGTAGGTGGACCAAACAGTCGGCATCTGCGATCCATCTGGTAGGTCGCCGATTCCGGCCGCGGCCATCCCTTTGCGATAGGCCATTGTGTAAGGCATTGAGTCTGATGCCTCCTGTGAATACTCCCATCCGAAGAGCTCCCCATAGAAGGCCTTTGCTCCTTCAACGTCCGGCGTGACCAGGTCAGCCCAGCTGGGAACGCCTTGGGGATATCCGTCACGTGTTGGCATACGTCCTCCTGTTCGCGGTCTTTCGGAGCTCCAAACCTACGTCGCTGGTCTGACAAGAAACAACCAAACCTCAGGTAGTCGCGTGCCGCAAGGAGTACTTCACCGTATAGGGTCGAATGCGCTCATCTACAACTGACCGGACCCCAGCGCCTCGATCATCTCTATGTATTCCGGACGCTGGTAGCGATCAAGCAAGAAGTCGTCGGCGTAGCCGGGCAGCGCAGCATTGACGATGTGGCGGGCGGCAAGATCGCCGGCTCCCGACGCCACCATCACCCCGAATCCGGAGAAACCACAAACCACGTGGAATCCTGACGGTCCACAGGGGCCAATCAGCGGGCGATTCTCCTCGGTCTTTGTGTAATAGCCGCCGTCGACCATGTGCTCGGGGAGGCCGTCCAGATATGGCGATAGGCCGGGAATCATGGTGCTGAGACCTTTCATCACCACTTCGGGATAGAGATCGTCGCTGGGGAGAGGCCAGGTTGGCTCGATCGTCTCGCGGTGGTACTCCCAAAGCCCGACAAAATATGGCGAGTCGGGCCCACCTTCGGGTCGTCCGTGACAATAGATCGGCATCTCGCCGGTTACATCGGTTCGGCCGATATCTTCAAGGGCCGACGATTCCTCATCCGACCAGTCGAGCCGTTGCGGATCGGCCCAGATGAACATTCCAGCGTCTCTCGGGATCACTCGCAGATGGTCGCGAAAGGCGACCTTGATATGAAGCTCGGATTTGACGGGCAGCTCCACGCCGGCCAATGCCGCTACTGGTTTCGCCATCGGTCCGGCGGCCATCACCAACGTGTTGGTGCTGATGGTTGCCCCGTCGCCCAACCGGACATTGGTGACTCGACCGTCGACGACACCGATTCCGGTCGCCTCTGCCGCCACCACCCTGACGCCATTGGCTTTGGCTTGCTCGAGCATCCACGCTCCGAGCTGTTGGGCGCTGAAGTAGCCGGCTCGTCTGATCTGAAGCGCGCCAACCGCCTCTTCGGTGATATACGAGTGGTGCTCCCTCAACTCGTCGGGACCGAGTAGGTCAACACCGTCGTTGGCCAGGCCGTAAGGGCCGTCGCCGGGGTGCCTTCGCACTTGGCCCGCCCCGAAAGCCGAGATCGCCTTGGCTTCTCGACCCATCAGGGCAAAAGTCTCCGGGTTGGTCGTCACGTACAAATAGCCGGGTCGCTTCAGATTGAAGGCATTCTCCGTCTCTGCTGCCATCTCTTCGAGGAGGTCGATCGAACGGTTCATCAAGCCAACCATCGAGGCATTGGGCCACCAGTTTCGATAACACTCTGTCGATTTGTCGGAGGTGAGTGTCAGCGGGGGGCGGGGCTCCACGATGACCACTCGGTGGACATCGTGACGTGCGCTCAAGTGGAATGCGGTAGAAACACCAGCGATTCCGGCGCCAATGATGACCACGTCAACGTCATCGCTCATTGTTTCAGTTGTCGAGGAGGGAGCGGACTCTTCTGGCCACGGCTGTGGCAGTGAAACCGAATTGCTCACCAAGCTCGTCGGCGGGTGCCGAGGCTCCAAAGTGGTCGATCCCTATGGAAAGGCCGTGTGCGCCAACGATCTGGCTCCACCCGAACGTCGAGGCCGCCTCCACTGAAACTCTGGGAAGGCCGCCAAGCACTTCCTCTCGATACGTGGCCGGCTGATCGGCGAACAGCTCCCAACTGGGCAGGCTCACCACCCGCGCAGAAACACCGGATTCTTCGAGTGAGTCCGCGGCGTCCAGGCAGGTCGCCACCTCCGAGCCGGTCCCGATGAGGGTGACATCTGAGCCGGTTCGAATGACATATCCGCCGCGGGAAACTCCCCCGGGGGTCGATTCAAGGGTCGGCAGACCCTGACGGGTGAGAACCAGCGCCACCGGGCCGTCCTCACGATTGAGCGCGATTTCCCATGCTTGGATCACCTCGTTGGCATCCCCCGGGCGAATCACCCACAGGTTGGGCATGGCCCGAAGCGAGGCCAGATGTTCAATCGGCTGGTGGGTTGGGCCGTCTTCACCGAGGAAGATCGAATCGTGGGTCCAAACCCAGATCGAGGGGAGTTCCATGAGAGCCGAGAGTCGGACGGCCGGCCTCATGTAGTCACTGAAGACAAAGAAGGTGGCACCATAAGGTTTGAGCCCTCCGTGGACGGCCATCCCGTTGACCAGGGCTCCCATCGCATGCTCACGCACACCAAAAGGGATGTCGCGGGCAGAAGGGTCGTTCTGGGAGAAGAGGCGACTGCCGTCGATCACGGTAAGGGTCGACGCCGCCAAATCGGCCGAGCCACCGATGAACCCGGGAGCCTTCTCCGCGATCTCTGAGAACAACTTGGCAGACGAAGCCCTAGTGGCGATCTTCTCACCAAGGTCGAAACCCGGCCCATCGAGGGTGATCTCAGCCGGTGAATACAGATCGCGCCAGAGATTCTTCGAAGACTCGCCTGCTGTGTCGAAACGGTCCTCCCACGACCGGTGGGCGGCCCGTCCCCGATCCATTTTCTCACTGAAGAATGCATAGACGGAGTCGTCGACCCAGAAATCGGGGTCGATCGGATACCCCATCGCCTCTTTGGTGAGTTTGATCTCCTCGTGCCCGAGAGGCTGGCCGTGTGCAGCAGAGGTGTCGTGGAGGTTGGGCGCACCATCGGCAATGTGAGTTCGGCAGAGGAGGAGAGACGGTCGCTCCGGTTCGCTGACTGCGGTCAGGATCGCAGATGCGATCTCCTCCCGGTCATGACCGTCGATGGTGAGAGTTTGCCAGCCATACGCGTCGAAACGCCTCGCAACGTCTTCAGTGAAAGTCACATCGGTTGACCCGTCGATCGAGATGCTGTTGTCGTCGTACAGATAGATGAGACGGCCAAGACCGAAGTGTCCTGCCATCGACGCCGCTTCGGAGCTGATGCCCTCCATCAGGTCGCCATCGGAGACGAACCCAAAGGTCCTATGGCTGACAAGGTCATCACCCAAGCGATTCCGCAGATGGGTTTCGGCCATCGCCATTCCGACACCGCTGGCGAAGCCTTGACCAAGCGGCCCAGTGGTCATCTCGATGCCGAGCTTGTGGTCGATCTCAGGATGTCCCGCGGTATGGCTGCCCCACTGACGAAAATTTCGAATATCGTCGAGGGTGATCCCAAATCCACAGAGATGGAGGATCGAGTAGAGGAGCATCGACCCATGACCGTTGGACAGCACAAACCGGTCGCGGTCGGGCCAGTCCGGGGTGTCGGGGTCGACATTGATGAACTGGGACCAAAGGGTGACTGCAATATCTGCCATTCCCATCGGGGCACCTGGATGTCCGCTGTTGGCTTTCTGGACGGCCTCCATTGACAGAGCTTTGATCGTGTTGACAGCTTGCTGTTCAGAATTGGGTGAATCCGGCATCGGCGGCGAGAGTAACGCCGGATATTGCGGTTCGAGACGATGACCACTCCCTTTCGTTCTCCTGGCTTTCGTCGCTCTGTTCACTTTTCCAACCGACCTGGCCAAGACGTGGGTCGGTGCCGAGGCGTCGGTAGTCCTCCTACTCGCCAGTGGTGGGGTGCTCGTGTACCGCCCAGTTGATTGAGAAGACCTCTCGGCTCACCCAACTGATAGGTCAACGCGACGGAGCAACTGCGCGTTGATGGCAACAACAATGGTGCTGAGTGACATGAACACGGCACCGACTGCCGGTGGCATGAGCAGACCCCAGGGAGCAAGAACACCAGCGGCCAGGGGGATCATCACCACGTTGTATCCAGCGCCCCACCAGATGTTCTCAACCTGCTTGCGATAGCTGGCTGCGCTGAGTTTGAGGATGCGAGGAACGTCGAGTGGGTTGTTCTTCACCAACACCAGGTCCGCTGATTGAACTGCGACGTCGGTCCCGCTTCCGATGGCGATCCCGATATTGGCTCGAGTCAGCGCTGGGGCGTCGTTGACACCGTCACCCACCATCCCCACGCTTTTTCCCTTCGATTGCAAGTCCCTTATGTGCTCCTCTTTGTCCTCGGGTAACACCTGAGAGAAGTACCGGTCGATTCCGAGTTCGTCTGCAACCGCGGCGGCGACGTCGTGGCTATCGCCGGTGAGCATCGCCACTTCAACATTCATGTCGTGGAGCGCCGAGACTGCCGTCCGGCTCTCCTCTCGGATGACGTCGGCGAGGGCGATCGCTCCGATGGCCTCGTGGCCGCGGATCAGATAAATGACGGTTTCCCCTTTCTCGCCACTAGTGGTTGTGAATGTCTCCAATTGGTCTGGCAGCGAGATTGCCCGGGATTCGATGAGTCGAGGACCGCCGATCGCAACGAGGTCGTTTCCAACCTTTGCTTGGGCCCCTTGGCCTTTGATGATCTGGAAGTCAGTCACCTCCGGGATGGCGGGCTGTGGTGTTGGCTGATGTCCCGCTTGACGGATCGCCGTGGCGAGCGGATGTTCCGAATCTCCCTCCACCGCGGCGGCGAGGCTGAGGATCTCGACCTTGCTGAGCCCATCGGTCGTGGCGAGTCCTGTGACGCCAATCTCTCCAGCAGTGAGCGTCCCGGTTTTGTCGAAGGCGATGATGTTGAGGTCCTTTGCCGTGTCGATGGCTTCGCGGTTGCGGATGAGGGTGCCGTTGCGAGCGGCGATATCGGTCGTGTTGGCTATGACCAGGGGGATGGCCAACCCGAGAGCGTGAGGGCACGCAATGACCAGCACCGTCACGACTCGTGCGATTGTCTCGGTTTCGAATCCACCGTCCACGGCCGTCCAAACGATGCCAGTCAGGGCCGCGGAGGCCACGGCGGCATAGAAGAGAAACGATGCTGCCCGATCGGCGACCAACTGGGTGGGTGACTTGCTGGCCTGTGCGTCGGCGACCAACTTCATTATCCCGGCCAACGTGGTGTCGTCGCCCACCGCGGTCACCTTCACCCGCAAGCTGCCACTACCGCTGTTGACTGTCCCTGCTATCACATCGTCAGCTGGGTCCTTCGAAACCGGTTTCGACTCCCCGGTGATCATCGCTTCGTTGACTTCACTTGAACCCTCGGCCACAGCCCCGTCGGCGGGCACTCTCGCTCCAGGTCTGACCAAGACGACGTCGTCAGCTCTGAGTTGATCCGCCGGACGTGATTCGATAGAACCGTCCCCGGACACCACATCCGCAATGTCGGGGAGCAGTTTTGACAAAGCGTCGAGCGCTCCAGATGCCTGACGCACACTGCGCATCTCCATCCAGTGACCGAGGAGCATGATGTCGATCAACGTGACGAGCTCCCAGAAGAAATCTTCACCGAGATCCCACACCAGAGTCGCCATGCTGAAGAAATAGGCCACAACGATGGCAAGCGAGATCAGGGTCATCATCGCCGGTTTCTTCGCCCGCAGCTCCCACCCTGCCATCCTCAGAAATGGAGCGCCTCCATAGAAGAAGATGAATGTGGCCAGGACAGGGACTATCAGCCAGCTCCCGGTGAATTCAGCCGCCGTGTATCCGAACCATCCCTGAATCGTGGAACTCCAGAACAACACTGGAACTGTGACGAGCAAGGAAACCCAGAACCTCTGACGAAAGATCGTCTCGTGGTCGGCGTGGTCTTGACCACCGTGGTCATGGCCGCCGGCCTCTTCGTGGGAGTGCTGGTGAGGCGCAGAATCAACCAGATGTTCATCTGTGTTGGAGTGGACTGGCTCGAGCGTGCAGAGTCGGCAACAGGAGCACTCAGCAGGTTCGGTACGGTGTTCGAGGGTCGCCATTGTCACTCAGCTTTCAGCAGCAAGGTCGGCAAACCTCACAGGCGAGGAATCCCTCATCCATGGCCGCCTTCAGCGACCGGAAGCCGACCACGTTTGCTTTCTCTGATCGACGAACGGCGTGACAGGTCGGGTGGCAAACAACGCCCGTGGAGGAGTCTCCGCGAAAGCGGACGTGTTGCGCCGCCAGACCCTCGAGCCAGCCGGGTCTGGTGCCTTCATGTTCGAGAAGATCAACTTTGTTGTCCGGTCCGCCCAGTGAATAGTTGCCGATATGACCATCTGCCCTCACTACGCGATGGCAAGGGATGATTAGCGGGATCGGATTGTTGGCCACAGCCGACCCGGCGGCTCGAACAGCGTTGGGGCGACGGACTTCGTTCGCCAACCAGGCGTAAGGACGCACCTCGCCTCTGGGAATGGTCGCGGTTCGACCAAGAACGTCGGCTTGGAACTTGGTGACAGACCGTAAGTCAACAGGGAGCTTGCCGGGGCGGCCTTCTTCGATGGCCGAAGGGATGTGTCTGGCCCAGGATCCCGGAGCTTCTGCACGGATCAGAGGCCGCTCAAAACGGCTTCTGAAGCGATCCTCAAATCCCACATCAGCGATGTCCAACGAGGAGACCCCTTCGGGGTTGAAAGTGACAGCGACCTGGCCGATTGCCGAGTCGTAGAGGTCAAAGCCCTCGGCGAGGCCCGTGCCGAGGGCAACACCCTCGTTGATGCCGTCGGGGAGTTTGCCCAGCAGTGTCGATAGTTCTGTTTCGATGCTCATGTTTCGTCCTCCATGACTTCTTTGAGCTTTGCGAGTCCACGATGGATATCGGCCTTCACGGTGCCCGCCGGTCGACCTGTGGCTTCGGTTATGTCGGCGATGCCCATGCCAATCACGTGTCTCAGGACCACGGCTGTCCGCTGGTGTCGATTGAGACATTCGAGCCGTCGGTCCCATGCGTGACCGTCTGCGATCTCAGGATCTTCGGTGCCTAAGTCCTCGAGTTCGACCCACGTCGGTCTTCGCGATCTGTCGCGGACATGATTTCGCCCCAGGTTGAGGGCGATGGTCCACAACCAGGATTCCAGTTTCATGTCTCGAATCCGCTGTCTGTCGTAGCCGTTAAGGGCGTTGTAGGCACGGATGAAGGTCTCCTGAGTCAAATCCTCAGCTTCCTGGTGATCGGCGGACATCCGACGAAGCCCCCAATAGAGCCTCGTGCCCATCTCTTCGACCACCTCCGGGAAGGCATTGTCGAGATCGACGGCTAGGGCGTATCCGATGTTGTCCATCAGTTAGAAGAACACCGAAGGGACTGTGGTGGTTGCACAGATTCGACGGTACCTATTATTTGGATATGGAACCTGTTGTTATTGAACAGGCCCTTCCGGCGGCAGAGGCGGCCGCGAACCGTGGCGAGGCTCTGACTGGAACCGGATTTTGGCAGGCGGTGGCGAGAGTAAAGACAGACAACGAGTTGATCGACCGCTACGCGGATCGGATCGCGATGATCGACCAGACATCCTTCCGCCATTGGGCCCTTGTCGTGGTGCCGATCGGGATCGGAACGGCCTTGATGTCGCTGGCCACGGCTGTCGGCATCATGCTGATCGGATACGCCTACGCCCTCACAGATCTAACTGCCGTCGTGGTCTTCTATTTGGGCTTTGGCATCGTGCTCATCACCAGTCATGGGCTCGCTCATCTCATCGTGGGGCGGTTGTCCGGTATCAGATTCACGTCGTGGTTTATCGGGACGATCGGTCGACCGCAGCCAGGGGTGAAGATTGACTACGTCTCCTATCTGGAGACCCGTCCCGTCCGCCGAGCATGGATGCATGCGTCGGGGGCCATCGTCACCAAGGTTGTTCCGTTTGCCCTGATCGGTGCAGCGGTTGCCGCAAGTCTTCCCTCATGGGCAGTTTGGGCGCTACCGGCGATTGGGGTGGCCAGCATCGTCACCGACGTTCTGTGGTCGACCAAGAAGTCTGATTGGAAGAAGTTCGAGCGTGAGATGAAGTTCGCTCACATGTCCTGATCGGGGTACGGAATCGAGCCATCGCTTTCGTGCATCTCTGCGTGGGACGCCACGAGACCGTCAAAGTCGGGTGGGTGTTCAACGTCGATCGCGATGAGGTGTCTGGTCCGGGGCCCGTCGGCACGATCGAATGAGCGTGCCTGACGCAAGAGGGCCGCGGCAGCGTCGTCGATCCGCCCATGTTGTGAAATGTGCTCCTCCCAACTCTGCACGGCCATCAGCTCGGTGAGCCGGGTCGGATCAGAGGTGGAGCGAAACAACCGCCATCGGTAAGCGCCAGTGCTGAGCCGTACGAGTCGAACTTCGTTCATCAGCGTCGTGAATTCACCGAAGTCCGACTCGTCGATCTGCCAGGTATTGAGAACGATGACCGGTCCGCCCTCGAGGGAGACGTCGCCATCATGGGAGGGACCGATTCCGTCGGTGCTGAACTCGGGAGATTCGATGTCCCTGATGTTGGGAACTCCGAATCTGGGGCTGGCGAAGCCCAAGATTACCGCGCCGGTCGAGAAGAGAATTAGTGATCCACTGGTGCCGATCTGGTCCGCAACCATTCCTGACAGAATTGCGCCGATCGGGAGCATCCCGCCGAAAGCCAGCGAATAGAAGGACATCGCACGGCCCCGGATCCACTCCGGAGCAAGCAGTTGAGCCGTCGCGTTGAGCGTTGTGAGAGTCAACAGCCAGAAGAACCCCGCCAAAAACATTGCGACTCCGGCCACCCAGATCTCCGGCGCAAGACCCAGCAAAACCCCGGACAGACCGAATAGGGAGATTGTGTAAGGCACAGAGCTCGAGTCGAGTCGTTCCATGATCCGAGGACGGAGGAACGCTCCGAACAACGCACCCGCACCCATCGCCCCGAGTAGGAGGCCATAAGCGCCCTCTTTGCCTCCGAGATGGCTGGTGTGCACCGGCAACGTGGCTTGGACCACAGCGGAGGAGATCGCGAAAAGGGCCACCAGTGAGAGCAGATTGCGAAACGGCGGAGTGAACCTCGCGTATCGGAGTCCCAGAGAGATCGCCGACCCCATCGAGGTTATCTCACGCTCTCTAACCGCCAGCTGTCTACCGATGATCAGCAACACGATGATGACCGCAAGGTACGACAGCGAGTTGATCGCAAACCCTGCTGCGGCGCCCCACGTCAGAAGGATGAGACCGCCAATCGCCGGACCGACTGCCCGGGCGCCGTTGAAGGCAACGGACTGGAGAGCAACCGCCGAAGCGATCATGCCACGGGGCACAAGCTCGGGCAGCAGCGCTTGCCAGGCCGGGATGTTGAGAGCCAATCCGGCACCCATCGTCAAGCCGAGGGCGAGAAGCAGTGGTGGCGTTATCAACCCCAGGGAGGTTGTAAGGGCCATCAATGCCGCCGACCCTCCCATGATGATCTGTGCGATCAGCATCAGCTTGGTGCGATCGAACATGTCTGCCAATGCCCCGGCGGCAAGCGCCAAGAAGAGCAGTGGCAATGTGGTAGATGCGACCATCCATCCAACCCAGGTGCTCGAGTCGGTTATCTCGAACATCAACCACGATGCCGCCACCGCCTGGATGAATGTCCCAGTCGCGGAGAACACAGTGGCGGCCCACAGAGCGCGGAACTGAGGAAACTGAAGTGGTGCGGCTGCCGACGACATTCCGAGGAGGGTAGGCCTGCCAAATGAGGCGGAGCACTAGGTTTGTCGTGTGGTCCGAGACCTCGCGTACTTTGTTCAGAATGACAATGGGCCCGGTCCCGGGGTCATGCTTCTCCACTCATTTTGGGGGCTGACTTCATCGGTGAAGAACCTGGCCGACGATCTTGGCGACCGTGGCTTTACGGTGCTTGCGCCGGACATGAATTTCGGCGAACTCCCAGAGTCGGAACAAGATGCTCTCGACCACCTTGGCGCAGCGAGCCCTGATCATCTGGCCTCGCTGGTGCTCTCTTCGGCCGAGCTGCTTCATGAGAAGTCGATAGAAGGCCCCATCGGTCTAATCGGGTTTGGAATGGGAGGGTCCTTGGGGCTTTGGACATCGGTTCGACTGAACACGAGGGTCGGGGCTGTCGTCTCTTTCTATGGCAGCCAGCAGATCGATTTCGCCGGGTCGAGCTCTTCCTATCTGATTCACCTTGCGGAGGAAGACCAATACGTTTCCGACGATGAGGCCGCCTTCATGGAGGCAACCATGGGTCTCGAGTCCTTGCCTGTGGAGGTGATTCGCTATCCAGGGACGAACCACGGATTCTGCGAGCTCGACGGTGACAGTTTTGACCCGGAGGCCTTTGAGATGGCGTGGAAGACGACAGTCGAATTCCTGGCCGGAAATCTACCCGGTTGAGACAACCTCATCACCTGACCGGACTACCCCGCCCTTCAGAACTTTGGCGTAGACCCTCGACTCGCCCGGGTGCAACCTTTGGCTCATCCGAGCGAAGTTTCCGTCGATGAACCATCGAGCGTTCTTGGAGCAGGGTGCCGTGTAGTCGGTCACTTCGGCCTCGACCTCAGCTCCAATGGTGATATGCACGCCTGGGACGATCTGATGCCAATCGAGCCCGGTGAGAGTGAGGTTTTCGCCGGCGAATCCGGGCTCGATGGGATGGCCTTCGACTCTTAGGCCTTCGATGACTTCCAGCGAATACAGACAAAGCGCCTGGTCTGGGGAACCGTGGTGGACCATGTCGCCTTGACGGTCGTCAGTCAGTCCACGCTCACCGATCACGGCCTGGTCGACTGGTGTTTTGGGAACCCCGCCATTTGAGATATTGATCTGATGGACACTTGGCATGCAGCAAGCGTAGGGCTGTGCCAAGCCGCCACTGTCGAATCAGCGGTAGTCTCGACACGTGCCCGTATCTACGCCGGCTGCATTCTCAGTGGTCGTCGCAGCGGCCCTGATTGTCGCCTCTTGTGGGGGCGCTGATGGCGAGACTCAGATACGGGTTTCGGCTGCCTCCTCGCTGATCGATGTTTTCGCGGACCTCGAGGTTGCATTTGAGGAAGCCAACCCCGGAACTGACGTTGTCCTCAACCTTGCGGGCAGCTCATTGCTCCGAGAGCAAATCATCGCGGGTGCGCCAGTCGACATATTCGCGTCGGCAAGCGTCGAGATCATGAAGGAGGTCGAGTCGGCTGGATTTACTGAGGACGAGATAGGCGTGTTTGCGAGGAACAACATTGAAATAGCGGTCCCGCCGGGTAATCCGGCCGGAATCACTGGACTCGAGGATTTCGATCGTGACGACCTCTTTCTTGGGCTATGCGCTGTGGCGGTCCCCTGTGGTCGGCTGGCACGTCAGTCCCTTCAGATGGCTGGTGTGGAGCCTCTGCCTGACACCAATGAGCCAAATGTCCGCTCTCTATTGACCAAGATCGAGGAAGGTGAGTTGGATGCCGGGATTGTCTACGCGACCGACGTTCTTGCCGGGGACGTTGACCGAATTCCGATCCCATCGAATGTTCGACTTAGTGCGACGTATCCGGTTGCACAGATCGTTGAGTCACCAAACCCCGCGGGCGGAGCCGATTTCATGGTGTTCATGTTCACCGATGAAGCTCGGCGAATCTTGTTGAATCATGGGTTCCTGAGTCCATGACCGTCCCACGCCCACACAGGAGAAGACCTCCTCTAGGAGTGCTCCTTTTGGCGAGCGTCGCCGTCGTGTTTTTCCTGATACCCCTGATCGGTCTGCTTGCCCGGGCGCCGTGGAGTGATCTCGGATCGCTGCTTAGCAGTGAGGTAGTGGTTGATGCCCTGGTCCTTTCGCTGGTGGCATCAATCGCGGCGGTTGTGTTGTCTGCGTTACTGGGGGTTCCGATGGCGTGGGTGTTGGCTCGAGTCGCCTTCAGAGGGCGAGCATTTGTCCGTGGCCTGGTTTTGCTACCACTGGTCCTTCCTCCCATCGTTGGAGGTGCCGCCTTGCTGTTCGCGTTGGGACGCAGGGGGGTCGTCGGTGAACCGCTATACGAGGCAACTGGCCTCGTACTCCCGTTCTCCATCTGGGGTGTGATCATCGCGGTGACTTTCGTCTCGATGCCGTTTCTTATCATCACAGTGGAGGCGGCGTTACGGAACGTTGATCAGCGATACGAAGGGGCAGCGGCATCTCTTGGAGCGAGTCGCTGGACGGTGTTCCGTCGGGTGACCCTTCCGATGATCGGACCCTCGCTTCTTGCTGGATTTGTGCTGACCTGGGCGCGGGCCATTGGTGAATTTG
>CAXMPK010000036.1:0-2555 GCA_964195405.1 uncultured Acidimicrobiia bacterium | reverse complement strand
AGACCGACGTCGTACTGGTGGTTGGAGCCAATGATGTGGTCAACCCATCGGCACGGGATGACACCGGCTCTCCGATCTACGGCATGCCGATACTCAACGTGGACCGGGCCGCCAGAGTGATTGTTGTCAAGAGAAGCCTGTCCCCTGGTTTCGCCGGAATCGACAATCCTCTTTTCTATGACGAGAAGACCCTCATGTTCTTCGCTGACGCCAAGGCGGCGTTGGAGGATGCACTCGCGGCCCTGAAGACTCTTTAGACGAGGTCGTCATCTTGAGCACCACAGCCCGACCGATATACTTCCCCGGTCACACCCGTATTCACGGGTAGGTCCCGGGCGCGTAGAACAGTCTGGAGTGTTCGCCGGCCTGTCAAGCCGGAGGTCGCGGGTTCAAATCCCGTCGTGCCCGCCAGCCGGATCCGAAAGGATTTCGGTTTGGGAGGTCAGGTAGCTCAGTCGGTAGAGCGCCGGTCTGAAAAACCGGAGGTCGACGGATCGACGCCGTCCCTGACCACCAACAAGTTCAACAACAGTCTGCTGGTGCTCAGTACTCGCTGAGTACACGTTGCCCTCACGGAAGACCGTTTCGAGGCGCACCGCGACCCCGACGACTTGGCCATGGCCACGTGGATTGCATGGTTGAAAGCAAGACCACTCATCGAAAGCGACCAACAACAAACCCACGGGATACGTTCGCATGTGCCTGTAGGTGTCCTCGCCAAACAAGAGAAACGACGTCAACAAACCCGGGGACCGGACCGGGTCGCCAAACGGAAACATGTCTCCGCTCTCGACATCCTCAACGCTTGGCTCGAAGACGGGAACCAGTACATCAACTAGCCCGGCCTGCGGGGACTGCCAAGAGTCCACCGAGTCCTGGTAAGGACTCGTTGTGTGGCGGACCCAACATGGCTACCCGACCATTGATTGGGGGCAGGAGGGGAAGGGCGTCCCCACGGACCAGGCTCGCCGGCGACCCTACCCGCCACAAGGTGAGCGTCGCCTGTCGTGACACCAAGTCATAAGGCAACCGGTTGGGCCTTGGCGCGCATTAAGGAACCGGTACCCGTAAGCGGCACGTACTCCACCCGGTGGTCGTCGAACGCGACACCGGCCATCTCTCCTGGCAGTCCTCTGACCTGGGGAAACGTCCGACCCCAGGGTAGGCGCATAATGCCGGTTTATGGCCTTTTCTGCGCCTCCGGGGTTTCTTCATAGCTGTCGGTAGGGCTTCTAGGCGGACCGTGTGACCTAATAAGAGCTTGTCCACCAATCCGGTGTGACCCATCCCAGTCCTGTCCACAAACCGCCGGCACCTTGACATAAGAGATTCATTATGTACGGTCCCTGATGTCCTGGGACAGGCGTACATAAGTGCCGTTATATGCGTTGTGGATCGGCTTCGCCCGGCCTACACCGGCAGCTATGGTCCTCTGCCTCGAATAGCTACGGAGGCTCGAATTGGTCAAAACAACAGGACTCATATCAATCATTGCCGGGATAGTTCTTGTTGTGGCGGGAGTAGCGACGTGGTTCGTAGTGAGTTCGACGCTCGCCGATCAGAACATCACCACAACCTCCGACGCTTGTCTGCCTGACCGCACCGTTAAGGGACCTTTCACCGCGGCGTGTCAGGCTGACATCATCGAACAACACACCCTGGACATCACCGACGGGAAAACCTACGCAGAGTTGGACAGAGACGACCCTCTCCGAGAGACAGCAATGACTTCGTCGTTTCTTCGGGCCTCGTTGTTCACATCAGTCGTAGCTTTCGGGGTAGCTGCAATGGCAGTTGGGATGGGTGTCCTCTTCGTTTTCATTGGTTTCGCGTTGAGAAAACTGGATTCTGGGGACGAAGTCGCCGCCTGACTTCTATCCGACACCTCAAAACGGTTCAATCTCACCCAACCGCAATACGAGTTTCTGACTCCGGTTTTCAAGCCGCCCATAAGTGCCGTTATGTGCGGCCATGTAAAGAGGCTGGCTGCGGTAAACCGTCGCGCCTTGGGGTAATGGGGGGGGCGGTATGGTTGCCACATGAGCCAGGTCCACCGGCGCAACGTTGATGAACCTGATGAAATCATTGTGGTGGAAAAAGCAACGTCGAATATCATCAGCCTTGGCGGTGTGAGCCTATCCCATGACATTCATGAGCCTGGGTGGCGCTGGGCGGAACATGTGCGTCCTGTTGTGGGCACTGAATGGTGCGAAACGCATCACGTTGGCTATGTGCTGAGCGGACACATGCGAATGTTGATGGAGGACGGCACTGAGTTCGATTTACGACCGGGCGACTTGATGGACATCCCGGCTGGGCACGACGGCTGGGTGCTTGGCGACCAACCTTCTGAAACGCTGCTCTGGATGGGTGGGAGGGCATGGCTCAGTCCACTTCAAACTCTGAAGGAGCGAGTTCTGGTGACGCTCTTGTTCACTGACATTGTTGATTCAACCCGGGTGGCCCGTCGGCTGGGTGACCACAGGTGGACCGATCTCCTAGACAATCACGATCAAAGAATGGCCGATGCGGTTGACCGCTATCGAGGTCAGGTG
>CAXMPK010000035.1:0-2218 GCA_964195405.1 uncultured Acidimicrobiia bacterium | reverse complement strand
GTCGGCCAGACGGTCGACGCCACCTAATCGGCGACTACGAGAAGCAGAAGGGGCGTCCTCCGGGGCGCCCCTTCTCATGAGAGCGATGCTTCCTCATGGGCTACCCACGACCCGCCCATATTGCCGGTTATGCGCTACCTGCGGGTGGGGGTTAGTAGCTGGAGGGATAGCGGGTTTGGAAGTCGATGAGGCTGACCCAGTCGGGTTTGATGGTGATTCGAGCCATGCCACGCATGGTGGCTTTGGCGTGGTCCCGGAACCCTGCGCCTTGGGTGGGCCCGAAGTAGCGGAGGGCGGCGTCCGCGTACTCGTCTACGGCCCCTTCGACGATGGTGACTTGGGCGTCGCCGCGGATGGTGAGGACCTCGTAGGGGGCGGTGTCAGAGTCGATGGTGACCGCGACCCGGGGGTTGGCCTGGAGGGCTTTGACCTTGGGGGCGGTCCCGGCGGCCCCGAAGACAAGTTCGGTACCGTTCCAAGTGAACCACATCGGGGTGACCCGTGGGGTGCCATCCAGGGCGAGGTACCCGACGCGGGCTGGGATCGCTGAGTCGAGCAGTTTGCTGGCCACGGGATGATCGAGGAGGGCGAGGTCGCCCTGCGGGATGGTGTCAGTCGTCATGAAGTGGCTCCGATGTTGGTGAGGGCGGTGCTGATTTGGTCGATGGTGGGTGAGCCAGCCATACCGTCAGGTGTCAGGTAGACGCGACAGGACAGGCCGACGGGGGCGTCGGGGGCGGCAAAGGGGTCGGTGCCGTTGATGAGCATGGTGGGCGAGCCGCGAAAGTCGTATGCCTCAGCGGCTTCAGGGGTGTTGATGAGCTGGACACGCACGTCGGCGTCGATGCCGCGCGCTTCGACGACCCGCTCGATCCGTTCCATGGCGGTGAGCCAGTTGGGACAGTCATTGAAATGCTGCAGCGTGATCTCCATTAATGTCTCCTTCAGCCGGTCGACGTCGTTCCGGTGCCGTATTCGGCGAGCGCACCGGTGAGGTAGCCGAACCGATTCGGGTTCAGCGAGTAGTAGCTCCACCGTCCCTGCTTCTCCCGGTCGATTACCCCAGCGTCGAGCAGCGCCTTGAGGTGGTAGCTCACGGTGGACTGGGCCAGGGGCAGATGCCGCTCGACATCGACGACACAGACCGGCTCCCCGGTGGCCGCGATGAGATGGATGATCGCCATCCGATACGGATCGCCGAGCGCAGCGAAGGCTTCGGCGAGGTCTTCAGCCGCGACGGTGTCGATCGGTGCGGTATCGAGGGCAACACAGCACGCCACCTCGGTGTCGCATTCACAGGTGATCTGTCCCAGCTTTGCCATTGGTTTCTTCTCCATGGGAATATATCGACTATTCTCGATGCTTTATTCCATCGAAGATACTCGATGAGAGGAGACCAAAGTGACCACCCTCAGGGAGAACGTCATGGCCGACTGCTGCACACCACAGCAGGCAAGCACCAGCACGGCACTCCACCAGATCCAATCCACAACGACAACAACCGACCTAGCTCGGGTACGTTCCGCCGGATTCCGCTTGCTGCTCGACACTGGCGAACCTGTCGAACTTGCCGACCTTGCCGATGCGGCCCATCTTGGCCTCGCCACCGTTGAGCGCCTCGTCGAACAAGCAACAGGTCGAGTCCAGCTAGACGATGCAGGCTGCCTTCTCGGCGTAGCCGGACTCACCGTGTCTCCCACTCAACACGAGATCACCATCGGCGATCAGAAGCGATGGACCTGGTGCGCCCTCGACGCTGTCGGGATACTTGGCGCCCTCAACGCAACCGGGACCATCCGATCCACAGACCCCCAAACTGGCCGACGGGTCCAAATCGAGGTCGTCGATGGACAACCCGAAGACGATGCCACCCTCTTCATCCTCGGCGGGTACGACGGCGGAAACGTCACAGAAGACTGGTGCCCCCTCGTCAACTTCTTCAACACCCAAAGAGACGCCCACGATTGGGTAGCCGCCAATGATGTCACCGGCGACGTCGTCTCCGTATCCGAGATCGCCGCAGACGCAACCGCCATGTGGCGACCAGTCACCAACCCGGATTGATACGCAACGTACCTAAGCGCACAAGCTTCACCAGCTAGCGCATATCGGCACATATGCGCTACCTGCGTTTAGTGGGTGGACCGCCCATGGTGGAGATTGATCGGTTGGCGGGCTTCCGCGGGTGCGGTGGCATTATGGATGATTGGGCTTCTCG
>CAXMPK010000034.1:0-16874 GCA_964195405.1 uncultured Acidimicrobiia bacterium | reverse complement strand
TAGTTCTTCGAAAGTGCCGTAGGCCGAACTAGCCCCCAGGAACGCGAAGAGACCGACCCAACCCGAAAGGAGAAGGGACATTGAGAGGAGGGTGGCCAGCGCGCCGAACCAGCGGCCGCGCCGTTCCCTCGCCTCGATCTGGTGGATGAGGGCTTTTCTGGCCATCTACGGGTATTCGACGTCGTGGGGTGTCGGTGAGTTCCCGACCTACGATCCCCGGGAGTGTCAGGATACAAAGGAAATGACTAAATCCCGTCGCACCTCAAGCGATATCGAGATCGAAGCTGTTTACGAAACCCCCGCTGACCCGGAGCGTATCGGTGAGCCGGGGGAGTACCCGTACACGCGGGGACCTTATCCGACTATGTATCGGGGTCGAATGTGGACCATGCGTCAATACGCCGGCTTTGGCACCGCTGAGGAAACCAACCGGCGATTCAAGGGTCTCTTAAGTGCCGGTCAGACCGGGCTCAGCGTTGCCTTCGACCTTCCGACCCAGATGGGCCTGGATTCCGACCATGAACTCTCTGCCGGTGAGGTGGGCAAGGTCGGTGTGGCCATCGACAGTCTCGACGACATGCGTCGGCTGTTCGACGGAATCCCCCTCGGGAAAGTGTCGACTTCGATGACCATCAACTCCACTGCGCCGATCCTTCTTCTCCTCTATCAACTTGTGGCCGAAGAGCAGAACGTCGACTTGGCGAAGCTCCGAGGCACGGTCCAGAACGACATTCTCAAGGAATACGTTGCCCGGGGGACCTATATCTATCCGCCGCGTCCATCGATGCGTTTGGTCACTGATGTGCTCGGTTACGCCCAGGAACACCTTCCCCAGTGGAACACAATCTCGATCAGCGGTTATCACATCCGCGAAGCAGGGTCCACGGCTGCTCAGGAGTTGGCGTTCACAATCGCCAACGGACTGGCTTACGTGGCTGCGGCCGTAGAGGTCGGTCTCGATGTTGACCTATTCGCCCCACGTCTCTCCTTTTTCTGGAACGCACACAACGACTTTTTCGAGGAGATCGCCAAGTACCGCGCATCTCGGCGGATTTGGGCCAGGCACATGCGCGATGAAGTGGGAGCGCAGAATCCAACGTCGTGGTTGATGCGCTTCCACACCCAGACGGCGGGATCGACGCTGACAGCTCAGCAGCCTCTCAACAACGTGGTTCGAACCACAGTTCAGGCGCTGGCGGCGGTCCTCGGCGGAAGCCAGTCTCTGCACACCAATGCATACGACGAGGCGTTGGGCCTTCCCACCGATGAGAGTGCGCTCCTTGCGCTTCGCACCCAGCAGGTGTTGGCACATGAGTCGGGTGTGGCCAACACGGTCGACCCCTTGGCAGGGTCCTATTTTGTCGAGGAGTTGACCAATCAACTCGAGGAAAAGGCGGAGGAGCTGCTCGCCACGATCGCCTCGATGGGCGGTGCCGTTGCGGCGATCGAACAGGGCTGGATGCAGGGTCAAATAGAAGACTCCGCATATCGGGATGCGAAGAGACAGAGTGATGGGGAGTCGGTCGTTGTGGGGGTCAACCGCTTCACGGCCGATGACAGTGAGCCGCTTCCCGTTCTGGCGGTTGGCCCGGAGTTGGAGGCGGGTCAGAGACTTGCCGTAGCAAACTGGCGCGAAGGTCGAGACCAGAGTGCCGTTGAGACCGCGATCGAAGTTGTCGCCTCGACGGCCGCAACTACCCAAAACCTGATGCCTGCCATCAAGGATGCTCTGTCTTCTGGAGCCACAGTTGGAGAAATCTCAGACGCCTTGCGAGGGGTTTTCGGTCAGTATCGGTCGACCAGCTAGGTTCGAAATAATCCATGGCAGATGACCGAACGCATCTAGTGATCATCGGCGGAGGCCCGGCCGGTACCCAGGCCGCAACAACAGCGGCGATGAAGGGTGCCCGTGTGACGATGATCGAGAAGGACATCGTCGGTGGCGCTGCCCACCTCTGGGACTGCATTCCATCCAAGACAATGGCTGCGTCCGCTCTGCGTCACACCTCAGTTAGAAACGCGGCCAAGCTCGGTCTCATCAATGATCCCGGCAAGGTCGACCCCGTCGGTCTGAGCAAACGGATCGTCGAGATCACGTCTGATATCCATGAGAACTGGCTCGATCTGCTCGGCTCCCAACAGATCGAACTGATTTACGGCACCGGCAGATTCGTCGACCCAAAAGAAGTTGCTGTGCAGACCGCCGACGGCGAACGAAACATCAGTTTCGACAAGGCGATGATCTCGACCGGCTCGGCCCCCAGGGTGCCCGACTGGGCGCCCGTGGACGGTACAAGGGTGCTGACCACGCGCCATTGTTATGACCTTGCGGAGGTCCCCCGACATGTCGTGGTCATCGGGTCCGGTGTAACCGGAGTCGAGTTCACCCACATTTTCGAGAGTATGGGTTCCGAAGTCAGCCTTGTTGTTTCCCGCCAGCAAATCCTCCCTCATCGCGACCCAGAGGTCGCCGCTGTTCTGGAGGAGGATTTTCTCGAGAGAGGCGTCCGGCTGGTTATTGGAGCAAGGGCCGAGTCGATCGATGTCGAAGAAGACGAGGTGTCGGTCGTGTGTAATGACGGTCGGGTGGTGAAAGGCTCACATGCGTTGCTCGCAGTCGGGTCTGTTCCTCTTACAGACGAACTAGGTCTCGAAACCGTCGGCATATACACAAACAGCGGATATGTGCCGGTTGACGACTATTTACGGACTTCAGTCGATCATATCTATGCAGGTGGCGATGTCACCGGTCAGTTGCCGTTGAGTTCGGTTGCCTCGATGCAGGGCCGCAAAATTGCGCGCCACGCGCTTTCGCTTCCCGTTACCCCGCTCGACTACAGCAAAGTGGCGGAGGCGATCTTCACTGAACCTGAAATAGCATCAGTTGGACTGGTCGACGTCGCTGCCGCCGCCGTGGGTCGGAAAGTCAGAACTACCAAGGTTCCATTCGCTGCAAATGCCCGCTCGGTGCTCCAACACTTCACCAGAGGATTTGTCAAGGTGACATCGGACCCCGCCACGGGTGTCGTGCTTGGCGGGACGATCGTCGGTCATCGCGCTTCCGAGCTCATCGGAGTGATCGCGCTGGCCGTACAGGCAGGTGTCACCGACAAGATCTTGATAGAGACGCTGATGGTGCATCCCTCCATGACTGAGGCAATAACTGACGCTGCGGAATGAGATTCCGTTGTAGTTGCGCTACGTGCAACTTCCGCCCACCGACAAGGATTGAGAGTGCATAACGGATCGGAATCCGATCCATCTTGCTATAGCAACGCTACCGGACGATGGCTATCACCTGTCCTGGGGTGACGGCATCTCCAGGCTCAACCCGCAGGTCTACGACGTCGCCCCCGTTGGGGGTGGTGACTTCGTTTTCCATTTTCATGGCCTCGAGCACGCAGATCGGGTCGCCGGCGTTGACCTGTTCGCCAGCCGTGACATGGACCTTGACGATGGTTCCTTGCATGGGTGCCGAGATGACACCATCGGAGGACACGGCCTCTGAGTCGGAGAACTTGGGTGGGCGGCGTCTGGTTTGGCCCCCGGGTGCAGGCGGCTCTGGAGCCCAATACGAGACGGCGAAACGTCGACCGCCGATCTCGACAGTGAGGTCTCGCTTGGTGGTGGCCTCGTCCTCAGCAACGGCCGGGGCGCTGTCGGGGCCACTCCCAGTTAGGTGGAGGGAGTCCTCCATCCATTTGGTGTGATGACGTCCCTCTATGAAGTCCTCGTGGTCGAGTACTGCCAAGTGGGCAGGGATCGTGGTCGAGACACCACGCACCTTGAATTCTCCAAGGGCTCTCTTTCCCCGATTGATCGCCGTCTCACGATCCACCCCCCAAACAATCAGCTTGGCCATCAGGTTGTCGTAGTACTGGGACACCCTTGTGCCAGGTCGAACCCAGGAGTCGACCCGGACGCCGGGCCCGGCCGGCTCCTGCCACTCAACCACTTGGCCTGGCGTCGGCAGGTAGTTGCTGAACGGATCCTCGGCGTTGATTCTGAACTCGATCGAGTGACCTCTCGGCTCGACCTCCTCGATATCCAGCTCGTCGCCCGAAGCAATCCTGAGCTGCCATTCGACAAGATCGACACCAGTGACCATTTCGGTGATGGTGTGTTCGACTTGAAGACGTGTGTTCATCTCCAGAAAGAAGAAATCGCCTTTCGGGTCGACCAGAAACTCCACGGTTCCGGCATTGACGTATTCGCAGGAACGAGCGGCAGCGAGAGCCGCCCTGCCTAGCGCCTTCCTTTGCTTGGCGCTCAGACCCGGCGAGGGAGTTTCTTCAATCAGTTTTTGGTGACGTCGCTGAACCGAGCAGTCGCGCTCGCCGAGGAACAGACCATTGCCGTGATTGTCGAAGAGGATTTGGGCTTCAACATGACGCGACCTCTCCAAGTATTTCTCGACGTAGACCTCCGGGTTTCCGAAGTAGGCGTCTGCCTCGCGCCGGGCACCTTCGAAAGCGTCGGCTACATCGTCACCTTCTCTAGCCACCCTTAGACCCTTGCCACCGCCACCGTGGGCCGCCTTGATCGCGACCGGGTAGCCAAACTCCTCCCCGAGAGCGGTCACCTCATCGACGCTTTTGACAGGTTCAGTGATCCCAGGGACGGTCGGTACCCCGGCCCCCTCGGCGTTCCGTCGAGAGGTGATCTTGTCACCCATGCCTTGGATGGCGGAGGCAGGGGGGCCTACCCAAATGATTCCCGCCTCTTCTACAGCGCCGGCGAATTCGGCGTTCTCGGAGAGAAACCCGTAGCCAGGGTGAATGGCCTCGGCTCCCGACTCGTGAGCAACCTGAAGAACCTTTTCCTGGTTCAAATAACTCTCGGCAGCCGGCGCCGCGCCCACGTTCCAAGCCTCGTCAGCTAGGTCAATGTGGAGGGCGTCCCTGTCGAGCTCCGAATACAGAGCGATGGTGCGTATCCCCATGTCACGGGCAGTGCGGATAACGCGGACAGCGATCTCACCTCGATTGGCGATGAGAAGTGACTTCATTGAGGTCCGTTGCCGTGTTTCTTGGGGGGAAGGCTCTCCCGCTTGGTCCTGAGCATCTCCATCGCCCTAATCAGCTTGATCCTGGTCTCTCTTGGCTCGATCACCTCGTCGACCAGGCCCAGCTCTGCGGCCACGTAAGGATTGTTGAACTTGCCTTCATAGTCCTCAATCAGCTCGGACCTCCGACCGTCGGGGTCATCAGAACTGGAAAGTTCTCTGCGGTGGATGATATTGACAGCGCCCGGAGCACCCATCACCGCGATTTCAGCCGAAGGCCACGCGAACACGAGATCGGCACGGATGCCCCGCGCATTCATGACCAGGTATGCGCCCCCGTACGCCTTGCGGGTGATGATGGAGATGCGTGGGACGGTCGCCTCGCAGTATGCGTATAGCAATTTGGCTCCGTGCCGGATGATCCCTCCGTGTTCCTGGTCAACGCCAGGGAGGAAACCAGGCACATCAACAAAGGTGAGAATCGGGATGTTGAACGCATCGCAGAAACGGACAAACCGTGCAGCCTTCTCCGAGGCCGCTATGTCGAGTGTGCCCGCGAGGACAGCCGGTTGGTTGGCGACCACGCCAACGGCATGTCCGTCGAGTCGCCCAAACCCGACAACGATGTTCTCCGCCCACCGTTCGTGGACTTCGAAGAACTCTTCGCTGTCGAGGACAGTTCGTATGACCTCTTTGATGTCGTACGGCTGGCTCGAAGAGTCGGGAATGATGGTGTCGAGGGAATCGTCGAGCCGGTCGGAACGATCGGTGGGGGCGTAAAACGGAGGCATCTCCATGTTGTTTCTTGGAAGGAACGAAACTAGATACCTGACCGCTTCGAGAGCCTCGCTGCCGCTCGGATAGACAAAGTGGGTCACGCCCGACTTCGAGGCATGGGTCGAAGCCCCACCCAGCTCTTCCATTGTCACTTCCTCGCCCGTGACGGCCTTGATGACATCAGGGCCGGTAATGAACATGTGTGATGTTTGGTCGACCTGGAACACGAAGTCGGTGAGGGCGGGCGAGTAGACAGCCCCGCCGGCACACGGGCCCATGATCACCGAGATCTGTGGCACCACCCCTGAGGCTTGCACGTTCCTCTGGAATATCCGTCCGTAGCCATCCAGCGACCCGACACCCTCCTGAATTCTGGCGCCGCCCGAGTCCTTCAAACCGATGATGGGGGCGCCGGTGTTCATGGCCATGTCGAGGATCTTGCAGATCTTGTCGGCGACCACCGTGCCAAGACTTCCACCAAAGACCGTGAAGTCTTCGGCGAAGACAAAGACCGGCCTGCCATCGATGGTCCCGTGCCCGGTGACAACGGCGTCACCCAGCGGTTTCTTGTCCTCTATGCCGAATCCGGATGATTGGTGGCGGACGAACTGATCAATCTCCTGGAAGGAGCCTTTGTCGAGCAGTGATTCGATGCGCTCTCTAGCAGTGAGCTTTCCGGCTTCGTGTTGTCTTGCAACGGCGCGTTGAGTGCCGGCGTGCAAAGCTTCGTCTCGAAGATCTCTGAGTTGTTCAATCCGCGCCTCGGTGCCCAAGACTCCTCCGTAATCTCTCAATTTCAGACTCGCTCAAGGACGAGATGGCTACACCATATTTCCAACAATGCCACGACATTGTTCCATCCACTCAAAACGTGGCGCGCGACGCGCTCGAAAAACTCCCGATATTGGTGTTGGCCAAGAACCAAACCGAGGGACGGGGACGCACCGGGAACCACTGGTGGAACGCGGAACGTGCCTTGGCGGCTTCGCTTGCGATCCACCTCGCACGGACAGACCGGCGGCCATTTTCGCTAATGGCTGGGATCGCGGCGATACGGGCCACCGAAGGCACTTCTCTCAAATGGCCCAACGATGTTCTCTTGGCTGGTCTGAAAGTCGGAGGGATATTGGTCGAGCGCAGTAACGAAGTCGTCGTGGTGGGGATCGGGTTGAACCTCTGGTGGCCTGACGCTCCTGCCGGATCGGCTGCGCTTTTCGATCAAGATCCTGGGGACGATCGTTATGCCGAGGTCGGAGCCTTATGGGGAGCGGAGCTGCTACGTCTCCTCGACGATGAGGGATGGCCCATCGACGAATACCGGTCAATATGCGAGACCCTGGATTGTGACGTGAGCTGGGAGCCGAACAATGTCGGGCGGGCGATGGACGTTGCCGCCGACGGCGGGCTGATTGTGGAGCGTGACGGGAAAACGGAGACCGTTTTGTCGGGTGAGGTTCGCCACTTGCGGCATCGATGAGCTAAATCGGACCAGTTGCGCCTCGCATGCAAGGCGCAACTACCTGAGGCTGCGCCTCGCAGGCGAGGCGTCGGGGTTAGCCAAGGTTTTCGATGACGGCCTTGGCCAAGGTGGCTTCGAAGAAGGCGGTCATGCGGGCAAAAGCGTCGTCACTGGCGGCCTGGTCGAACCCAACAGAGTCGATGTCCAGAAAGCCGTGCTGGGCGCCGTCATAGAGAAGCCATTGACCGTGATCGTTGCGACGTTGTGCCTCGTCAACCGATGCGGTGTCTACGAGCTCGTCGTTGGTGCCGTAAAGCCCCAGCACCGGAACGGGAAGATGATCGAGGTAGTCGGCGACTTGATGCTCTCGATCCTCGTCCCCTGTGAGCGGGGTGTAGCAGACGGCTATCGACTTAACCCAGTCACGCGTGGCTGCCTTGATGATCGCGAAGCGCCCACCGATTTCGGTCCCAACTAAGCCAACGTCGCCAGAAATATTCCATACAACATCATCCGAAATGATGAATTCGTGTAGCTCGTCGATGTCGGTTAGGGCGCGGTCATCGGTCAAGGCGTTGTACGAAGCCAGCCCATCACCCACATTCCGGTAGAGGTCGAGCGAGATGGCTGCAATCCCGAATCGGGCAAATCGCCGACAGATGTCTTTCTCGAGGCTTCCCATTCCATCGATTCCGGGGACGACGAAGACGACCGGGAATTGACCGAACTCGTCAGGGCGCGCGATGTAGCCATCACGATGGCCTGCGCCGACCGGAATCGGCGAGGTGCCGTAGAGAATCGGATAAGTCCCTTCGTGGGAGAGCACAGCCAAGTGTCAGACCTCCGGTATGTGACGGCCGAGACGATAACGTCTCCGTACCGGAACGACTCTCAAGGTTGTGTGAACTCAGCGTTAGAGGCGGAACTCTGTTTACCCTGTTGGCGTCTAATCAGACGATGTCCAAGTCCACCAAAACATCTTCGTCTCGCCGTGGGCTACCCAAGTGGTTGAAGGTCACAACCCTTGTCCTGCTTGTGGTAGCCAACCTGGCCGCGCTCGGCATCCTCTGGGCCGTCCGGACTGGAGAGGGTGTCCTGGCCACGGCCGACACCGACTCGGCGGTTTCCGATGTTCTTGATGCAGCGACGGGAGACGACCTCACTTTCCTGATTGTGGGGTCGGACTCCAGAGCAGGTCTCGACGACCTAGACAACTTTGGCGCCTTTGGTGGCCAGCGTGGCGACGTGGTGATGCTGGTGCGACTCGACCAAACAACTTCCACCGCCCGGATGTTGAGCATTCCCCGCGATCTCTGGGTCGACATCCCGGGTCACTCGAAAAACCGGATCAATGCCGCATACGCTTTCGGCGGACCGAGTCTCATGGTGGAGACCGTCAAGCAGAATCTCAATGTCGAGGTCAATCACTACGTCGAAATCGACTTTGTTGGATTTGCTGCCCTCGTCGATGAGCTTGGAGGGATCGAGATCGCCTTTCCTTATGCGGCACGCGATTCGAAGTCCGGGCTGGACGTAGAAGCAGGAAGCCAGACCCTCGATGGCGACATGGCTCTCGCCTACGCCCGCTCGCGCCAATACCAGGAATATCAGAACGGTTCCTGGGTCAGTGTCAACGCCAGCGACATCGGGCGCACCGAGCGCCAGCAGGAGGTCATCAGAGGCATCTTCACCGAATTGAAACGTCCGTCTTCCATCACCGAGGCGGGCAGTATCGCTTCGGCCATGGCAGAGCACATGACCATCGATTCGAACCTGGCGACATCGTCGGTGGCAGGTTTGGCGTGGGGGTTCAAGGGCATACTCGGTGGTGGCATCGACGGTGCCACTCTTCCAACTTCGGGAGCCACCAAGAACGGGAAGTCGGTGGTTGTCATCAAGGAGCCTGAGGCGGGAGCGATGCTTGCGAACTTTCGTGTGGGAGCGCCCCTGGCCTCGCAGCAGCTTCGTCTTCAAGTGTTGAACGGGAATGGGATTGTCGGAGCGGCGGGCAAGGTCTCGCGGGCGCTCGAGAGCAACGGATTCACTGTCGAGTCGATCGGCGACGCCGAGGCCGCTACCTATTCCCAGACTGTCGTCCTCGTCCCTGAGGGCAGCTTCAACGGAAATCGAATAGTCGCCGCCCTTGGATTCGGTGTAGTTCAGGTGGGGATTGTCGATAACGGTTACGACGCTGTTGTGATCACTGGCGCCGACGCGTCGTGAGTGAATCAACAACTACGTAAACTGAGGGACTCATGCAAATCGCAATCATCGGTGCCGGATACGTGGGCCTGGTTACAGCTGGCGGATTGGCCAATCTCGGTCACACGATTCGGCTTGGGGAAGTGGACGTGGCTCGTGTTGCTGCACTCGAGCGTGGCGAGGTTCCGATCTACGAGCAAGGTCTTCCCGATCTTCTCGGTCGCGCCTCCGAACGTTCTCTGCTCAGCTATCACACGTCGAACCGGGATGCGGCACAGGGGGCCGAATTAGTTTTCCTATGTCTTCCGACCCCAGAGGGTGACGACGGGAGGGCCGATCTCAGCTTCATTGACATGGTGATCGATGAACTCGCCAACGAGGTGGGCGACGGCGTGTTGTTCGTTATCAAATCGACTGTCCCTCCCGGCACTGTGGCGAGTCTGCGCAAACGACTTGCTGATAAGGGGAGTCCCGCCGGAATCGTTTCGCATCCTGAATTTCTCCGCGAGGGGAAGGCGGTGGAGGATTTCATGGAGCCCGATCGGATCGTTGTCGGGGCTTACGAGAAAGCAGATGCCGATACCGTCGCCAGTCTCTATCGGTCTCTCGACGCAACTGTCGTCCGCACTGATCCGACTTCGGCCGAGTTGATCAAGTACGCCTCCAATTCCTACCTGGCGGCTCGGCTCACTTTTGTAAACACATTGGCGAATGTCGCCGAAGCCGTCGGGGCTGACGTTCTCGATGTGATCGAGGGGATGGGTCTCGACCATCGAATCGGTTCCCACTTTTTGCAACCGGGCCCCGGATACGGAGGATCGTGTTTCCCCAAGGACACCGCAGCGCTGATCAGCGTTGCCGAAGATGCCGGATACCAATTCGACTTACTTCGTGCCGTTATCGAGGCCGACGAAGCACAGCGATTTCGAGTGGCTGAGAAGGTTCGCCAAGCCGCCGGTGGAGGGCTTCATCGTCGTCGGATCGCGATGTGGGGTGTTGCTTTCAAGGCCGGCACTGATGACGTGCGAGCCTCGCCCGCTTTGCGGATCGCATCGATTCTGCAGGCCGACGGTGCCGAAGTTGTTGCTTATGATCCTGAGGCAACCAGTGATCAGTTCGAGATGTTCGATGACCCCATCGAGGTCGTTCGGGACGCCGACGTTCTTCTTGTAGCCACCGAATGGCCTGAGTTTCTCACTGTCGACCTCGAACAGGTCGCCTCCGCAATGAAGGGCTATCGAATCGTGGACGCACGCAACCTGCTCGACTCTGCAGCAGTCCGAGCCGCCGGCCTGGACTACTGGGGGTTGGGCCGCCCAAGGGCCTAAAACTCGCAACCTCAGTGACAACGAGTCATGTCCGGGCCTGAACCCTTGTCCGCATCGGATCAGGCTTGACCCCATCGGCCGATTCTCAGCGAAACAGGTCCTCGTCGACGGGTCGGACCAGATCGGATCCACGCCCATCTCCTCTCGGCCCTTGGTATCCCCTGACCAGGGCGGCCGGAATCCCGTCAGCCTTCCCCATCACAAGGTCGGCGGCGGCGGCCAACTCGTCGGCCACTGCGATTTCGGTCACTTCGAGCTCGCGCCCGGACCAGTCTGTTGACCCGCGGAGATCAAGAACAGCTATCAAACCGGACACGCCAATTGCAATGTCGGTGAGGCCACGGCGCCACGGTCGACCGAAGGTATCGGAGATAATCACCGGTAAGTCCGCTCCAAAGGCTTGCTGAAGTCTCAAGCGAATACGATGAGCGGAGCGGTCGGGATCCTTTGGGAGGAGGATCATCGTCCCTGGCGCCGCATTTGACCTATCGACACCAGCGTTGGCACAGACGAACCCATGTTTCGTTTCCGCGATGATCAATTCGCCACGACGTCTGATGATTGAGACCGATTCACCTTCAACAAGACGACGTTTGAATTCCTCCTCGTCACCAGTGATCGTCCTGACCGCTCCTTCAGCCTTGGAGACGATCTTGTGTGTCACAACAAGGACATCTCCATCTCTGGGGTTGAGCGGCTCGAGCGCCGTGATGAGGACCGAGGCGATGTCGTCGGCACTGGATACTTCGGGCACGTCGACGAGAGGGCAAATTTCCAGGTTCATAGTCCGACGATCTCTCTAGCCAGTCGTTCGGCATGCCCCGGCTCCTTGATTCTGATGTCGGTCGGTAACACTTCGATACCTTCGATACCTTCGATCCTGGCGACGTCGTCGCGATCATCAGAATCGATTATCAGCCGATCGACAACATCTTGGTAAGCCTCGGCGACCCCGAGGTTTCCGGGTGGGAGCCCAAGTGAAGCCATTACTCGGTCAGCCGGACCCTTCAACGCCTTCCCACCTATGAGTGGACTTACCGCAGTCACGTTCCGGTGTGCTGCCACGGCACTGCGCACATCTTCAACGGCCAGGATGGGCCATATCGATAATGGCGGATTCGACGGGGCGATCACCACGTGATCCGCTTGTTGGATGGACTCGATGACCCCAGGAGCGGGTGACGCCGAGTCTTGTCCTGTGAATCGGATAGCTTTTACAAGATCCTGGTTTTGGCGAATCACAAAATACTCCTGAAAGCCGATCCAGTTGGCTTTGTCGATCATGATTTCGGTACGGAGCAGATCGTCGGAGACCGGGAGCACGTTGGGAGTTATTTGGAAGCTCGACGTGATTTCGCCCGTTACCGTCGACAATCTCGCCCCGGCAGCGAGCCGGTTTGTGCGAAAGAGATTGAGGGCCAAATCGAGATCACCCAGTACAAAGGTGTTGTCCACTCCGAATCTGGCGAGTTCGGTGTTGACGTTGAACGAGTCGCCAGCGCGTCCCCAGCCCTCGGGGCCTTGTGCGTCGGAGAGGGTGTAGATAACGGTGTCGATGTCCGGCGAGATGTGAAGCCCGTGGATCTCTTCGTCATCGCCGACGTTGACGACGACAGTCAGATCGATCGCCGACAGCCTTGCCAGGCCTACCGCCATTCGTGCACCACCGACCCCACCCGAAAGTTCAACCACCTTCATTTCTCACCTTGATATTGCTCAGCGTCTCGCACCCGTTCACAATGTGACCCCGCATGACCGATGCCCTGACGCCGCTAGCGGCCGAACCCACGTCAACTGAAGAGCACCTGGCGGCGCCCATCGTCAAGGTGCTCCTCACCCAAATTGATGGCGCCGACCTGAGTGCAGCCTTGGCCATTCTGGCGAGGCAAGTGTACGAGCCGATTCCCGAAGTTGTGGTGGTTGGAGAGTCACCCGACGTTCTCGGTGAAGATTTGGCTTGGGAAGAGAACCTGGAAGATGCCATTGCGGATCATGGTGACGGCGTTGACTACTTCTGGATCCTCCATTCCGATGCCCGCCCGCGGCCTGACGCCCTGAGCGCTCTCGTTGCCGAAATCCTGCGCAACGATGCCGCTCTGGGGGGCTCGAAGCTTCTTGTTGCGGGGAGTCATGAGGAGCTCGAGTCCGTCGGGAGTGCCACCGATGTGTTTGGCGAGCCATACACCGGTCTCGACGAAGGAGAGATCGACCTACAGCAGTATGACGTGGTCCGCGAGGTGGCGTTTGTTCACTCTGCTTCCATGCTGGTACGGCGCGATCTCGCTCAAGGCTTGGGCGGTCTTGATCCCCTTCTACCTCCGATTGCAGCAGGTCTCGATTTCTCGCAGAGAACGAGGCTTGCCGGTGGCCGGGTTGTCAGTATCCCCTCCTCGGAGGTCTATCACCAGGGCCGATGCAACCAGAGAGGTAGGGGCTGGCGAGAACAGGCCGGTCGGTTGAGGGCGATGCTCACTGGCTACAGCCTTCTGACCCTCGTTTGGCTCATTCCCTACGACTTCTTGGTGTCGGTTTTGGACTCTCTGGCCAATCTTCTGTTCCTCCGATGGCGTCCGGCCGCACGTCACATGGTCAGCTTCGGGTGGAATTTCATCCACCTGCCAAGCACCTTGGGGCAGCGTCGTCGGTTCAGTTCGGTGCGAGTTGCCGGCGACGAGGAGCTATTTCGATTTCAGACAAAAGGCTCGGTGCGCCTTCGCGAGATTGGCTCCGAGTTCAGCAGTCGGGTGCTCTCGATGTTTGATGACGATCAGGCTCTAGCAAGGAGTAGTAGGAGGTTGTGGGGATCTCCCGGCATATGGGGCGCCGTATTGGCTGTTGTCATCGTGACATTTGGTATCCGCGGCTTGGTGTTTGCCGGGGTGCCGAATATCGGCTTCAACTTTCCTTTCGAAGCTCCATCAGTAGCGCTAGACCGTTGGCTGGCCGGGTGGAATCAATCTGGGCTGGGTTCGCCGGCGACTGTCCACCCATCGGTCGGATTGACGGGTCTGTTTTCGTGGATCTGGTTGGGGGCCGAAGGTGCAGCTCGCACTGTCATGACCATCCTGGCCGGAGTGGTTGCCATTGGCGGTCTCGGTCGTCTCGGTGGACGCATCGGTCTGCGTGGGCCTGGTCGCTACCTTGGCGGACTGGTACTGATCGCCGGTCCCGGAACGGCGTTGTTGACCGGAGAGGGTTCATGGCTTGCGCTGATGGCAGCAGCAGTAACGCCGTGGGCCGTCCGGTCAGCGTTCGTTCACCCTCACGACGAGGCAAAAAGCCAATTCACACGTATCGGCTGGGCCCTGGTTCTGGGCATCCCAGTTGCCGCGTTCTCACCACTGTTGGTTGTGTTGCCGCTCTTGACCGTCATTGTCTGGAAGGTTCTTGGCGGTAGGGGGTCACGCATTGTGCCTGGCTTTACCGTATTGGTTGCCGGCGTCGTCGCAGTTCCCTTCCTGTTGGGTGATCCTGGTTGGCTACTTGATCCGTCTCGTCGACTCGGTCTCACGGTCGCCGTCATCTGGCCAATACTGATTGCTCTAGCCGTCGCTCCGCTGATGATTGGCAACGAGACCACGAGGCGAATTGGTGTTCTCGGAGCGCTGCTCTCCGTGGGAGCACTGGCAGCGGTCCGCGTTCCGTACGGTGGACCGGGCGTTGAGGAGGGACTTCTGGTCGTAGCCTCGTTTGGGGCTGCGCTGTTGGTTGCCGCCGGCATGGACCGGCTCTCAATGAAGCCAAGCCAGCTGATGGCTGCTGTTGCGTCGTCTGCCGTCCTTCTCCTTTCGGTTGGTGTTGTTGGAGATGGACGTCTTGGTCTTGCTCCAGGAGACGTCAATTCACAGCTGGCGTTCGCTGGAGCGCTCGCCGGTCCGGAGGGAGCGGGCCGAATCCTGATTGCATCAACGGACATGGATGACATTCCGGGCGAGGCCAGGTCGGGGCCAGGATTCTGGTACCGAGTGGTGGACGGCGAGGCGATAACAAATGATCAAGCCTGGCTGCCTGATCCACTTCTCGGTGATCAGGCGTTGGACGCAGCCCTCTCAAGGATTGCGGCGGGAGCCGAACTTCGGCCCGGGGAGGTTCTTGCGCCTTTTGCGATCGATTGGATCGTGCTCGACGGCCCAATGTTCCGTCTGGATGAGGTGTTTCTCGCTCAGATCGATCTGATTCCGACGCCACTGGATCCGGCCTCGAGAGTTTTTGAGAACCCATCGTCGGTAGCTCTCGCCCAAGGTGCAACGGATGATGTATGGCGACGTGATGGCGCCGGCTTCGTTGGGGAACCAGCGTCGGGGCGAGTCGCACTTGCTCTCAACCATGCGACGGGTTGGCAGCCAGAGTCCGGCTCGATCGAATGGTGGTCGAGCGTGAGTGCCGTTGACGGTGCTGCTTCTTTTGCCGGATCAACACTCGATCAGGTGCTCGCCCTGATCTCGGCAGCCTTGGCAGCCAGTGGGCTCGTGCTGATCGCCACCGGAAGGGGACGATCATGAAATACCTGGGGTTTGTAGTCGTTGCAGGCTTGGCGGCTGTGGCTGTCTTGCTCCCGGCTCCAGCAGCGCTATCGCCCGAGCCGAGTGTCCCAGAGGAGGTGGCGTCGGTTGCCGTATGCGCGATTGAGGAGGGCAGTGGGCGGACGACTGCGATTTCGGTTCTTTCCACGGTCGATGGACCGGTCAGTTTGACCCTTTTCGCCGGCGGTGAAACCACCGGCAGTATCGGTCATGAGACCGGATCATCGGGGTCGATCACCATCCCTGTGGTGGACGTGTCAGCGGTAGGCACGGTTGGTGGTCTTGTCGAGATGCCGGTGGCGTCATCAGCCGCCGGTGCCCTGGTCTCGGGAGCAGAGTCGATGTCTTCTGAGTCGTGCTCATCGGTTGCGCACCCTCTCACCTTCCTAACAGGCGCCACGACGGCCAGCGGAGACACCTTCCAGTTGCATCTGATGAATCCGTATGCCGGTGAGGCGGTGGTAGAGCTCACGGTCAACTCCGAGGCCGGCAATGAGTCCAATGCGCGGTTTGAAGCGGTGATTGTGCCTCCGCGTTCATCGCACATTGTCGATTTCACCGAGTTGGTCCCAGGTCGTGAGACGTTGTCGATTGTCATTGAAACAAGTCGAGGACGTGTCATCAGCGTCGGGCGCCAAGCGGCGGCGGGGGAGATCGCCATATGGCAGGCCGTTCCACCTGCTCAGGATTGGTTTATCCCCATCCCGGGCGGTCAGGGACGGCGCGAGGTCGTTGTCGCCACGCCAATCAACGCTGATGTTGAGTATCAGGTCGACTTTTACGGTCCCGAAGGACTCGAAGAGGGTCTGCTAAGCGGGGTCATGCCCGCCCGGGGGCGGGCGACAATCGATGTGACCGAACTCAGCGATAAACCGGTGGCGCTGAGAATTATCTCCACCGCACCGATTGTTCCCACGCTGTGGATTGAGTCTGAGGAAGGCCTGAGTGTCACCACGGCGAGCCCACGCAGTGCAAACCGGTGGCTGCTGCCAGGAGCAGGCGTCCCGGCAGGGGGTAGGGCGACGGTGGTGATTCTCAATATCTCCATCGATGACAGCACGGTGACCATACGGCCACTTCGGCGAGGGACAACTGTGAGAACCCTGACGGTGGGGTCTGACTCTCTGCTCGAGTTGGCCCTAGAAGCCGCCGACGGCTATTTGATCGAGTCGGTTGGAGAAACCGTCGTGTTGTGGTCTGGACATCGTTCCCAGGCGTCCGTTGCGGCGATCGGCGTGCCGGTGTCAGATGAATGAGATCTGGGTTCGACTGGCCCTCATCGTGGGCGCTCTCGGAGTGGCTCTTGTCGTCACTTTGATCCTGCGTTCCCGGGCCACCGGCAGCCCCCGTCAGCTTGAGTCAACTGGCCTTGTCGCTGGGGTATATCTCTTCACCTCATCGTCATGTCCGGATTGTCGGCCCGCATCTAGAAAGCTCACCGAGAGATTGGGTGAAGAGTTTGTTGAGATGAACTGGGAGCGGGAACCCGGCGTGTTCCACGATGTCGGTGTGGTGGCGGTGCCGGCGACACTCATAGTCGACGCGGATGGCTCGGGAACGCTGTTTCCAGGACAGCCGGA
>CAXMPK010000033.1:0-32303 GCA_964195405.1 uncultured Acidimicrobiia bacterium | reverse complement strand
GGCGGGTATCGATTCCGATACGTTTGCTCAGCTCAACGATTCCCAGGCCTTCAACAATCTCGCGATAAGTGGTCAATATCCCCCCGCTTCCACCTTCAAGGCGATCACCTACACCGTCATCGAGCATGAGAACCTTCCATTCCCCGCTGAGATAGAGGGCGTCAATTCTGCCGATCGCTTGATCCATTGTGATGGTCAATTGGTTCTTCCAGAATTGGCCGACGGATCCGCCCAGATCAAGCGTGATTGGTATTACCCAGGGAATATTGGATGGCGTGACATCCACGGAGCGCTTGAGAATTCATGCAACATCTACTTCTGGTCGGTTGCTCTCGGTACCTGGCAGGCATATCAAGGGACCCAACAGGAGAACGTGATTCAGGACTGGGCCAAAGATCTTGGTTATGGGTCGGAGACCGGTATCGACCTGAGCAACGAAGCTGCCGGCATAGTCCCGACACGAGAGCTCTTCGAAGAGTGGAAGGCATTTCAGGAAGAGAATCCCGATCAGCCACCACGTCTCGACCCGTCGCGTCTCGAGTTGGGCAGCCCTTTCCTCGGTGGAGATCTGATGGACTTCGCCATCGGGCAGGGCGCCTTCACGGCAACACCCCTTCAGGTAGCCACTTCGTATGCAGTTCTCGTCAATGGTGGAACAGTCAAAGAGCCGCGGGTTGTGGCCCGCATCATCAGCCCAGATGGAGATCTGGTTCGCTCGATCGACCCGCCAACCGTTGCGACTCTTCCCATGAGCGAGGCGACCCGGAGGGAGTTGTTGGTTGACCTTGGCCGGGTGGTCAGCAGCGGGACGGCCCGGGCTGCCTTCGCCGATTTCGGGCCCGGGCTCGAGCAAGTGGGTGGCAAGACCGGCACTGGTCAGACTTCGGCGAATCGCGACAACCACGCCTGGTTCGTCGGTATTGCTCCGATAGACAATCCGAAATATGTGGTGGTGGTTCTTGTCGAAGAAGGTGGATCTGGCGGACGTATCGCCGCACCAGTGGCCCGTCACATCCTCCAATATCTGATGGGAAACGAGGCGACGCCGATCGTCGAAGGTGAGGAAGCGGACTGATGACCGTTCTCGCCCGCATGCGCGAAGTGGCTGTTCATCGGCGTAACAACAGGTCCGACTGGATTCTCCTTGGGACGATTGTCGCCTTGTCCGCTTTTGGACTGCTGATGATCTACTCGGCCACCAGATCTTCGGGCACGTTTTCGATGGAACGTCAGATGGTTTTCGTGGCCGCCGGATTGATCATCTTCATGCTGGCCTCCAACATCGATTACAGAGAGTTTCGAGGCATCGTCCCGTTTGTCTCGGCTCTCATCCTTCTGCTTCTTCTGGCAGTGTTCTTGTTCGATCCGGTGAACAATGTGAATCGCTGGATACCCCTTGGCCTCTTCAACCTACAGCCGGCGGAGTTTGCCAAAGTGGTGGTGATCGTGGTGCTTGCCGGTTTGCTCGCTCCGTCAATTCCGGAACGGGACGAGATTGGCGCCCGCAGCCTCACGTGGAAGAAGGTCGGCCAGGCGGTGCTTGTGGTTGCCGTGCCTGCGGTTCTCATCCTGCGGGAGCCTGACCTGGGAACGACCATGGTCTTCGGGTTCATTCTCTTTTCGATGCTTTTCGTTGCAGGGGCCACCTGGAGACAGATGGTTGCCCTCGTCACATCGGCCGTCGTCGGCATGGCCGCTGTGCTCAGGCTCGAGCTTCTCAGCGAGTATCAGATGAATCGAATCGAGGTCTTGTTCAAACCTGGCACCGATCCGCAGGGGATCGGATACCAGCTCCGACAATCAAAGAGCGCCATCGGTTCCGGCCAGCTCTTTGGCAAGGGTCTTTTCGAGGAGGGCACCCTGACCGCCTTTGAGTACGTGCCCGAACAGGAGACCGACTTCATCTTCACCGCAGTTGGTGAGCAACTTGGCTTCGTCGGGGGTCTGCTGGTGTTGGCCGTGTTTGCGATTCTGGTCTGGCGCCTTCTCGTGATAGCAGCCAATGCGCGCGATCGGTTCGGCGCCCTCATCGCTGCCGGAATCTCGGCGATGATCATGTTCCACGTCGTTGTGAATGTGGGGATGACGGTTGGGATCATGCCCGTGACCGGACTCCCCCTGCCGTTTCTCAGCCAGGGCGGTTCGTTTTACATGGCGATGACACTCGCCCTGGGCATCGCCAACTCGGTGTGGTTGATGCGCACACCTGTGCCAGGCGAAAACCAGCTGACTTGATTTCGATTGTCACCGGTTTCGCCGCCGGGCTTCTTCATGTGTTCGTCGGCGTCGATCATCTCGCCGCTCTCGCCCCGATCGCGATGAGAGACCCGACTCAGGCGACCCTCACCGGAGCGAAATGGGGCCTTGGTCACGGCCTTGGAGTGGTCATCATCGGTGGGCTTGGTCTTGCGTTTCGGAGCGTCATCGACATCGACGCGGTATCTGCTTGGGCTGAGTTCGTGGTCGGGTTCATGCTCATAGCAATAGGCATCTGGGCGATCGTGAAGTCAAGAAGAGTCGATGTTCACCAGCATTCCCACGCCCACGAAGCAAGCGCCCACGACCATCTCCATGCCCACGAGTCAGAAGACACAACCCATCGGCATGCGGCACTGGGAGTTGGTCTTCTGCATGGGATGGCCGGTTCTGGACATCTCTTTGGGGTGTTTCCCGCGTTGGCTTTGCCAACGGGCCAGGCTGTCCTTTACCTCTTGGCCTATCTGGTTGCGGCCGTAGGAGGTATGGCTGGTTTTGGGTTCTTCATCGGGCGAATCTCTCGAAGTGGCGGACCGGAGCGTGTGACCAGGTTGATGGCTGGCTCTGGAGTCGTAGCCATTGTGGTCGGCCTGTTCTGGCTCTTTCTCTGAGTCTGGCGACGTTGTCCGTGGCCTGTCTTACAAATGATTGCCACGTCTCTCCGCCCCTTGACGCCGCTCGCGGCGTCCTCCGCCTTGACGCACCTTCGGGTGCGTCTTCGTTGTGCGTCCTTGCGAATCGAGCGCCGATGACTCGGAGATACGTTGGCACCATTTGTGCGACACACCACTAGCCTCGCCCACGATGTATCGACGGAGCACAGAGGGGTGGATCGAGGTCATTTGCGGGCCGATGTTCTCCGGCAAGAGCGAGGAACTCATTCGCAGGGTGACTCGCTCGAAGATCGCGAGAATCCCGGTCCAGGTTTTCAAACCCAAACTCGACAATCGCTTCTCGGACGAGGAAGTGGTGTCTCACTCTTCGCTCAGAGTCAGTGCCGAGCCGGTGGCGGATTCTCTTGAGATGTTGCGTGCCATCAAAGATGCGACAGAGGTGATTGGAGTCGACGAAGCCCAATTCTTCGATGTTGGCATTGTTGAAATCGTCGACAATCTGGCTGCCAAGGGCAAGCAGGTGATCATTGCCGGTCTGGACACCGACTATCTACGTCGGCCATTCGAGCCGGTTCCCATGTTGTGCGATCGGGCAGAGTATGTGACAAAGATGCTTGCAGTTTGTCACCGATGTGGCGGCCCCGGGATGTACACCCAACGCATCGTTCATTCCGATGACCTTGTGGTGCTCGGAGCTACCGACGCCTACGAGGCACGTTGTCGGATGTGTTATGACCCGGGCGAGGCCCAGCAACCACCACTCGGTTTGAATGGTGGATAGGTGCAGCCTCCATCGTCTGTTAGCCTGACGATTGTCCGTCGGACGCCAGATTCCTTTTCTTTCGGAGGGTCATCAATGATGACCACTGCCAGATTCCGGTCGTTTCTCTTGACCGTCATAGATCTTCACCACGACCGCCGTTTGGGGCGGTCAGGCGGCGTCAGGCTGACCCCAGCCTTTGCGGGATGGACCCCTTCCAGGATGCAGGGACCTTCCACCCGCCAACCACCGAGTTTGCAGAGGAGTGAATTCACATGGCTCTATTCCGTAAGAAGGGCCCAGAAATCGTACGCAGGTCCTCATCCGAGGGGACTATCGAGGAACGCAAAACCCTTCGAGTAAGGGGACAGAAGGTCGAGGTAACGCGGCTCGAAGCAGCTCAGACCAAGACCAAGCATGACCGTCGAAAGTCGCGATCGAAAGGCGGCGGCTCGTCCAGGTCGCGAAACGGCGTTGCCACCTCGCGAACTCGCTCCCGCCGACCGATCGACGATGAAATCATCCTTCCGGACGAATCGGCTCGGAAGCAGATGTTGGTCAGCGTCAACTCTCATCAAACCCAGATTGTGATGCTGGAAGGTCCGGTCTTGGTCGAGCACTACGTAGCCCGCGACGCATCACACACTCTGGCAGGCAACATCTATCTGGCGACTACGAGGAACGTGCTTCCCGGCATGGAGGCAGCTTTCCTCGATTTTGGGGTCTCCAAGAACGGGGTGCTCTATGCATCCGACGTTGCCAATCCTGGCAAGAACGGCGGTCGCAGTCATCGCCGAATCGAACAGATCCTCCAGGAGGGTGACGAAGTTCTCGTCCAGGTCACCAAAGATGCCATGGGTGCCAAAGGCGCACGGCTCACTGGGATGCCCTCGCTCCCCGGCCGGTACCTGGTCTTGGTACCGGACTCGGATAACGTCGGAATCAGCCGTCGACTGCCCGATGAGGATCGATCCCGGCTACGCGAAGTCATCAACAAGGTGCGCCCCTCCGGGTTTGGTGTCATTGTTCGCACGGCGGCCCTTCACGCCAACGCAGAAGAACTGGCGGCGGACATATCACGTCTGCTCAAGGACTGGGAGAAAATCCAGTCGGCGGCGGATGCTGGAGGTGCCCCCAGATTGGTACACGAGGAGCCTGAACTTCTCATCAAAGTCATCCGTGAGCACTTCACTGCCGACTTCCGCAAACTTCTCATCGATGACAAACGTGCTTATGACGTCGTATTGAAATATCTGCAAGGGACAGCGCCTGACCTGGTCTCCAAGGTGAATCTCTACGAGGATTCGATTCCGTTGTTCGATCGTTATCACGTCGACGATCAACTGAAGAAGGCGCTTGATCGAAAGGTGTTCCTGCCTTCCGGAGGTCACCTCGTGATCGATCGGACCGAGGCTCTCACTGTGATCGATGTGAACACAGGCAAGTTCGTCGGCTCGAGCACTCTCGAAGAGACGGTACTTCACAACAATGTTGAGGCGGCCGAGGAGATCGCCCGACAGCTTCGGCTTCGTGATATCGGTGGAATCATCGTGATCGATTTCATCGATATGGAGACCATTGACAATCAACAGAAGGTGCTGCGTCGTCTCAAGGAAACGCTGGCGAAGGACAAGACTCGCACCCAGGTGTTCGAGGTTTCGCACCTCGGTCTGGTGGAGATGACCAGAAAAAACGTCTCAGCAGGTCTTCTGGAGCAGTTCTCACACAAATGTGAGCATTGTTCCGGTCGTGGTGTGATAGTCGACGAATCCTTCGGACCCAATCCGGCGCCGGTGGCCAATGCCGAGGCAGAGGTCTAGATCTGGTGGCCCTTCTTGTAGACCGCTTTGGCTCAGGGTCGCGGACGAAGTAGCATTTAGCCCCGATTCCCCCTTTTCGAAGAGGTTTTTCATGTACGCCATTATCCGCACAGGCGGCAAACAAGCAAAGGTGCAATCGGGAGACGTGATCGATATCGAGCGGGTCAAGACCGATGACGAGGAGCTCACGTTCGCCCCCCTCCTTGTCGTGGACGACAAAGGTACTGCGGTGTCCGACAGGACTCTTTTGAGTAAGGCAATCGTCACCGCAAAAGTGCTTGGGGAAACCGCAGGCCCCAAGATCGATATCTTCAAGTACAAAAACAAGACCGGATACCGCCGTCGGCAAGGTCATCGCCAAAAGTACACACGTATCGAGATCACCGGGATCACAATCCCTGGCGGAGCCAAGAAATCCGCTGCAAAAAAGGTTGAACTTGCAGCCTCAGAGGAGGAATAGAAATGTCCAAAACGAAGGCCGGCGGTTCCTCCAAGAACGGCCGCGACTCAGCGGGGAGGCGTCTCGGCGCCAAGGTATTCGATGGTGAAGTAGTCAACTCCGGCGCCATCCTCGTTCGTCAACGTGGTACCCATATCCATCCGGGGGAAAACGTCGACAAGGGTAAAGATGACACCCTCTTCGCCACTTCGTCGGGCACCGTCAAATACGGCGTCCGCAACAAACGTCGTCTGGTCTCGGTCAACCCCGAGTAATCACCCTCAGCTTGTGCAGCGACCTACGTGCTCGCACAAGTAAGTTCCACCCCGTGTTTGTAGACCGGGTTCGTGTCAGCCTCCGCGCCGGTGACGGCGGTGCAGGGGTTGTCTCGTTTGTGAGGGCAAAAGGAAGGCCAAAAGGCAAGCCGGTTGGCGGAAACGGTGGAGTCGGGGGTTCCGTCGTTCTTCGAGCAGACTCCTCTGTTGCCACTCTGCTCCGCTACAGGCGAAACCCTCACAATAAGGCAGGCAACGGCACTCACGGTGAGGGTGATCTGCGTCATGGGCGAAGCGGGGAAGACCTTGTTCTCCCGGTGCCACTCGGCACTGTTGTCACCGATGGCTCCGGCGAGATGATTGCTGACCTTGTTGAGGACGGCCAGGAGGTCGAAGCAGTACGTGGAGGGCGGGGAGGGCTGGGAAATGCCGCTTTTGTTGGCCCCAACAACCGTGCTCCGGCCCTTGCGGAACAGGGAGAGTACGGACGAGAGGAGTGGTTCATCCTGGAATTGAAACTTCTCGCTGACGCGGCACTGATCGGCTTTCCCAACGCGGGAAAGTCGACGCTCATCTCCAAAGTGTCGGCAGCGAAACCCAAGATCGCCGACTACCCCTTCACCACACTGGAGCCCAATCTCGGTGTTGTAACCGTAGATGGCAGGGAATTCGTGCTGGCAGACGTCCCTGGACTGATAGAAGGAGCAGCCGAGGGCAAAGGGCTCGGTCATGAGTTTCTTCGACACACCGAACGCGCCCGCGCACTGGTCTTTCTTCTCGACCCTGCTGAAACACAGACACACACACCGGCTGAGCAACTCGAGATCCTCTCCGGGGAGATCGCCCAATACTCACCAGAGCTTGCTGGTCGCCCACGGCTTGTGTTGATCAACAAGGCCGACCTTGGAGTTGTCGGAGACGTCGACGCAATCGCCCTCTCGGCAATGACCGGAGATGGGGTCGGTGATGCACTTCACGCCATCGCCGATCTTGTCGACCAGGCCGAACGAGAGGCCCCTACTCGCAGGGGCTATGTCTTATATCGACCGCTGGGACCGATGTTCGAGATCACCCGCGACGGCAACGTCTGGCGAGTAGAAGGAAGATCCGCAGAGCGTGCTGTCGGTTTTGCCGACCTCACCATGGACGAGGCCGCCGACATGGCGGCGACACGTCTGGCTGCCCTCGGAGTAGACGACGCCCTGACAGCAGCTGGGGCTGTCGAAGGAGACGAGGTTCACATCGGCGATCTTGCCTTTGAGTTCACCCTTGACTACGAAGAAGAGTGACGTCCCTCGTTTTCGAACCAAGGTTTGACTATCGCCGCCAGAGGTCTTTGGTGAATAGAACAAGGACAGGGAAGATCTCAAGCCGACCCACGATCATCAAACTGGACAGCAACCATTTGGCCATGTCGGGAAAATCAGCGTAATTGCCTGAGGGTCCAACACCTCCCAACCCGGGCCCGATGTTCCCGATCGAAGCGGCCGCCGCCGAAGCGGCGGTCACCAGATCGAGACCGTCTGCCGCCAAGTTGGCGTCGATGAAAGCGAGGAGAAACGTCGAGGTCATGAATAGGAACATGTAGAACAAGAAGTACGACTGAACTGCTTCGATGACCGGCTCGGTCACACGCTGGGGTCCGAACCGTGTGACGAATATGCCTCTGGGGTGGACCAATCGGCGCAGGTCTGCGTACGCGGCCTTGGAGAGAACCCCAATTCGGAAGGTCTTCATGCCACCGGCGGTTGATCCGGCCATGCCGCCGAGGAACATCAGACCAACGACCATGATCTGGAGCGCAGGTCTCCACAAGCTGAAGTCGGTGGATGCGAACCCGGTTGTTGTCACCAATGACACTGTGTTAAAGACCGCATTCCGAATCGCGTCCGAAGGTGGCGAGTCCTGAAAGAGGCCCCCGGCAACGATCACGATGGCACCGACCAAGATGAAGGTATACAGCTTGAATTCTGAATTCTTCCAATACTCCTGCGGCTTGCTCCATGCGCGGAAGTGAAGAGCGAAGGAGACACCTGCCACGAACATGAAGAAGGTGATCACCCATTTGGTGTAATCACTGAACAGCGCGATCGAGCTGGCCTCGGTGCCAAAGCCACCGGTTGACATCGTCGTCATCGAGTGGACCACCGCCTGGAATCCTGTCATGTCGCCAAGCCAGAGCAGAACCATCTCGATCAGAGTGATGACGACGTAGACCAGCCATAGTCGTTTGGCCGTCTCTTGGAATCGGGGGGTCAGGCGGTCGGGCGTCGGACCCGGTGACTCGGCTCTGGCCAATTGCATGCCGCCAGTGCCTAAGAGGGGGAGGATGGCCACGCCAAGGACGATGACACCCATTCCGCCGAGCCACTGTGTCATTGCCCGCCAGAATGAGATCCCATGGGGGAGCACTGACGGGTCGGCCAATATCGAGGCTCCGGTTGTTGTAAACCCGGACGCCGTCTCAAAGATGGCATTTGATATGTCTGGAATTGCCCCTGACAGCAGATAGGGGAGTGCGCCAAAAATGGAGAACACGAACCAGGCCAGTCCAACTGTCGCAAACCCTTGTTTGACTGTGATCGATTTTGGGCGTTGTACCAGGCGTCGAGAGGTGTAGCCAAAAGCGGCGGTGATAGCGGCGGATACCGAGATCCATATCGCGGTTTCGAATTCGGAGTAGAGCACCGAGACGATCGCCGACGCCACCATGGCTATGGCGACGAAGAGCAAAACCGATCCGAGGACAAAGGCCACGGTCTTGAGGAGCGTCAACGTTGGCCGACTGCCGGCTCGCTCGGTCTGCGTGGTCATACCATGAACAAGGCCACAGATTCTTTGATATCCCGGGGCAGTGAAAAGAAGATCACATGGTCGCCGGGTCGAATGACTGTGGATCCGTCGGGGACGAAGGTGGTGCCGTTCCTAGAGATACCGCCGATGATCACCCCAACCGGAAGTTCCAGATCAAGGAGGGTCTTGTTGCACGCCTTCGACTTGGCCTCAACTTCAACTTCGATCGCTTCGGCGTCGGTATCCGAAAAGGTTGCCACCTGTTCAACCTGACCAGCGCGCACAAAGCGAAGGATCGCCGATGCGGCCATCAGCCTCGACGAGACCGCGGCATCAATGCCGATACCGGAGAGGAGTCCGACGTAAGCGATCCGATTGAATCTTGCAATCACCATTCCTGCACCGCTCGCCTTGGCAACCAGACAACCGAGAAGGTTTACCTCGTCCCAGCCGGTCAGGCCAATGGCGACATCCTTGGGGCCCAGGTCGAGATCCCCGAGAACCTCAGGGTCCGTGGGGTCGCCGCAGATCACAAGGGCGTGAGAGTGTCGTGACGCGAGGACGCTGCAACGGTCCATGTCCTCGTCGACGATGACGACCGATAGTCCGGCATCAGTCATCTGATCGGCCGTCAGCTCAGCAAGACGGGTCCCTCCCATAATGATGACACGGTCGAGGTTGCGACGTGTCAGTCCCAGCAAGCGAATAGCATCTTCAACCCTGTCGTCAGTCGTCATCAACAAGGCGTGGTCGCCGGCTCGGACGAGAGTGTCACCATGGGCAACGATGGTTCGGCCGTCACGAACCAGAGCCGCTACGACCCACCCCCACTCGGCCTGGCGCCCCCTCAGCTCGCGCAACGGTCCGGCTGTGATGGTTGCGTTGGGAGCAACGATCCCACCAACCATCACGAGCTTGCCATCCGCAAACTGGATGAGCTCGGAGGCGCCACCTACACCGACTATGTCGACGAGCTCTTCAGCGGCGGTGGCCGAAGGGTCAATGACGACGTCCACACCCAAACGGTCAGCACCCTCTCGGATCTCGGAATCCTCGATCCGGGCGATCGTCGTTTTAGTCCCCAACTCGGTGGCAGTGAAGCATGCGAGGACGTTGGCGCCGTCACTGTTGGAGACCGCAATCAGGAGGTCGGCTTTGGCGGCTCCTGCTTCCTCGAGGCTGTGTGCTGAGGCGCCGTTTCCACGGATCACCAGGGCGTCGATAGTTTCTTGAAGCTGTGCCGCCCGGCGTTCGTCGTCTTCGATGACTACTACGTCTTGTCCCTCCGACGACAGTCGCTCTGCCAAATAGGAACCGACGGCCCCGGCTCCCACGATGATTATTCGCATTTCCGCCTGATTTGTGTGGGCACAGAAGTTCCAGGCTAACCCTGACTGGTGGGAATCGGATGGCGAAGTTCGATGCAATCTGGCTCTGAAAACCAGGGTCCGTAGAATGAGCCTCCGATCCCGAGGAGAGCGATGGAATTTGAAGGTCCACAGGCGGTTGCAGAAGCACTTCGTGGCGCCGACTACTTGCCCGACGATCGCATCGCGCAGGTTGTTTTCCTTGCCGATCGATTGGGCAAACCGGTCCTGGTGGAGGGTCCGGCAGGTGTGGGTAAGACCGAGCTCGCCAAATCGATGGCCATTGTCACCGGACGTGATCTGATTCGCCTTCAGTGTTACGAGGGTCTCGACGAGGCCAAAGCGCTGTACGAATGGAACTACAAGAAGCAGCTGCTACGAATCCAATCCGATGTTGACCACGACTGGGACAGCATTTCTCACGACATCTTCTCCGAGGAGTTTCTGCTGACCAGGCCGCTGTTGGCGGCGATCCGTTCGCCCGACCCCGTGATCCTCCTCATCGACGAGGTTGATCGCGTGGAGATGGAGACCGAGGCCCTTCTCCTGGAAATCCTTTCCGACTTCCAAGTCTCGATCCCAGAGCTGGGGACGATGACTGCCCAAAGCCGGCCAATGGTGTTTCTCACATCCAACAACACCCGTGAGTTGAGTGAAGCCCTGAAGCGCCGTTGTCTTTTTCTGTACATCGACTACCCGGAACCTGAGCGTGAGACCGAGATCCTGAGTGCGCGGGTCCCCGGCCTGCCCGACCATCTTGCAAGCCAGGTGGCCAAGGTGGCGCGTTCGATCAGAAGCCTCGATCTGAAGAAGTCCCCCTCCGTCTCAGAGACAATCGACTGGGCCCGCACCCTGATCGCTCTCTCAGTCGAGGATATTGACGAGGCGGTTCTGAGCGACACACTTCACGTCCTCCTCAAGTATCAGACCGACATCGAGAAGGCGGCGAAGGAAATGACCTCAACGCCGGCAGACTAGAGACGCTCGGAGTGCCCTGATGTTCAGCATCATCACCGGCTTCATCGACGAACTGCGGGAGGCCGGAGTACCGGTCTCGATGGTCGAGGCCATCGACGCGATGCAAGCTGTCGAGTCGATCGACATCGACCGGCGAATCGCTCTTCGGGAAACCCTGCGCGCCACTCTGGTCAAGAACCTCCGTCACGAACGTGCCTTCGACACTGCGTTTGATGTCTACTTCTCAATGGTGCCGGCGGTCGTCGACTCGGATGGCTCAGAATCTCACTCGGCGGAAGATCATCCGGCATCGACCCAGGACCCGGGACAGCAGCTGGAGCAGCCGGAATTCGATCTCGACGGCCTTCTCGAGTCACTCTTGGAAGCTCTCACCCGCCTCGACGACGAAGCGTTACGGAGAGGGGCAAGGGAGGCGGTGGATCAACTCGCCGGGATGGAGCCGGGTCGGCCAGTAGGAGGGACCTATTACCTCTATCGAACACTGCGACGTCTTGACATGGCCGAATTGGAGTCACTTCTTGTCGAGGCCCTGCTTGGTGATGAGGACCTTTCACAGTTCGAGCGGCGTCTCGTCGAAGAGGACGTCCAAGCCCGGATCAAAGCGCTCCGCGAAGAGATCCAGGAGGAGATTCGACGCCGTCTGGTGGCGGATCGGGGAAGAGAGGCGGTCGCTCGGACGCTGCGTCGGCCACTGGTGGAGGACGTCGACCTCATGCACGCCACCAGCGCCGAACTCTCCGAGATGGAGGCTGCCATCGGGCCACTCACTCGAAAGCTCGCGGCGAGATTGGCCCGTCGGAGGAAGAAAAGAGCTGGGAGGCTCGACTTCCGCCGCACGGTTCGCAGATCGCTCGCAACGGGTGGAGTGCCGGTCGATCCGCAGTTCAAGCATCCCCGGCCGCATCGCCCTGAGGTTTGGCTTCTCTGCGATATCTCTGGATCGATGGCCACGTTTTCTCGGTTCACCCTTCAGTTCACTCATGCCATGTCGACTCATTTCGCCAAGCTGCGATCCTTCGCATTTGTCGACACCATTGATGAAGTGACCGACTTCTTCGGTCCGGGGATCGATTTCGGATCTGCGGTGGAACGCATCACGAGTGAAGCCGAAGTTGTTTGGCTCGACGGACACTCCGACTACGGGAACTCCCTGGAAAACTTCTATGACCGGTACGGCCGAGAACTGACCTCAAGGACAACGATCCTGATCACAGGGGACGCCCGCAACAACTATCGCCCCCCAAGGGACAATGTCCTTGATGACATCGCAAAGGCATCCCGAGCTGTCATCTGGCTCAATCCGGAGCCCCGCGCATATTGGGACACCGGTGACTCAACAATGTCCGACTACGCCAAGCACTGCACTTCCGTTCACGAGGTGAGAACCCTTCGCCAGTTGGAGGATTTTGTCGAGAACCTCGCGTTGCCTGCCCGAAAGTCGATGCAGAATGTCTAAACCACCCCGGTTCTGCTGCCGATGGGATGCCTGAGGTCCCCAACAAAGGGCCGTGATATTGAGGTGTATTTATGGGCTCGCGCATTCTGGTTGTTGAGGATTCGGCCGTTATCCGTCGGCTGATTGAGGTGTGTCTGCGTGCCGCCGACCTCGAGATTGTCACCCGTGACGATGGGAAAACTGGGCTGATCGCCGTCGGCTCGGAATCTCCTGATCTCGTCGTTCTCGACATCGGCTTGCCGGGTATGGACGGCTGGGAAGTCCTCGATCGCATTCGCAAGGATGACACCACCAAAGAGATCCCCGTTGTCGTCCTCACTGCGCACGCCGAAGAAGAATCGAGACGTCGGGCCAATGAGGGAGGCGCCGACGCCTTCGTAACCAAGCCGTTCCAACCCAACGACTTCAGGTCGACTGTTCTCTCTCTACTCGAATGAGGGTCGTCGGCGCCGTCTGACGCGCTGTCTCCTGCTTTTTTCAGCAGCGTTGCTATAGCATGACGGTGCGGTTTCCGACACGTTGTGCACACGCAACAAGCTCGAAACATAAAACGTCATAACCTGATCCGATGACCGTCGGCACTCGCCTCCCCCGTATGCGGATCGGGGTCCTTGGTGTCATCACCATCGCCTCCTACGGATGTTGGTTCTACGCCTTCGGGGTTCTCTTCGACCCGATCATCGCCGACACCGGATGGAGCGAGCCTGCCCTGGCTTCAGCCTTCTCGGCCTCGATCCTGATCGGCGGACTCGGGTCGATGGCAGGGGGTTGGTCCCTCGACCGATTCGGAAGCAGATCCGTGTTTGCTGTCGCGGCGGCGGTGACATTGGTCGCTTTCCAAGTCGCAGCAGGTGCAACCGATGTCTTGACATTTGCGATTGCCGCTGCAATCGGCGGGGGGACTATTGGAGCCCTCGGTTTCTATCACATCACCCAAACGGCCGCGGTCAGGATCAGCTCGAATACTTCTGATCGGGCTATTGCGGTTCTGACAATTTGGGGTGCCTTTGCCAGCGCGGTCTACATGCCGATAGCGGCTTTCCTCGTCGAGCCCCTCGGATGGCGAATGACACTGCGAATTCTTACCCTGTCGGCGGTGGTTGCGCTGGTGGTCGGCGCCTGGGTGGTCACAACCAAGACATCGGAGATGCCGGGAACGCGGATCGTCCTCGGCGAGCTCAGAGTGTCCCTGCGCCAGACCAGGGGGCGTCGTCTTCTGTTGGCTCAAGGTTTGGCAGGGATCGGGGTGGCAACGGTACTGGTCTATCAGGTTCCTGCGATGACAGCAGCCGGGCTCCCGCTGGCAGCGGCGTCCTTCTGGGCAGGAGCCCGAGGGTTCTCCCAACTGTTTGGGCGTCTGCCTCTCATGCCCATTGTGAGGAGGCTGGGCGTGACGGGATCCTTACGTCTCGCCTACCTGGCGACCAGCGTGGGCATCCTGGCTTTGGCCTTTGCCGGCAGTCCATGGCTGGCTGCCATATACGCAGTCGTCGCCGGGTTCGGGATAGGCGCTACGTCGCCTCTGGTGGGCATGCACTCCTCGGAAGTGTTCGGAGCAAAGAGTTTGGGGACCTCGATGGGTCTCATTGGAACTGTTTCCCTCGTAGTTGGCTCGATCGGTCCGGTAGCGGCTGGTTTTGTTGCCGACGCGAGCGGCTCGCGAGCCATTCCCGTTGTGGGTGCGTCCGTGATGATGATGCTCGCGGCCCTAGCGATCAGACCGATTCGCTAACCGACACAGCGGTATTGCATCAATGCGGCAAACCTCTCGTAGCTCCCATGTGAGGAGGTTGGGTTGGGAATACCTCTCCGATCTGGGGTGGCTATTCCTCTGCAATGACCTCGCCAAGACGTTCGATCAGGTCAACCACGCGATTCGAATATCCCCACTCGTTGTCGTACCACGACATCACTTTGACCAGATTCCCACCCAGGACGTGTGTGCCGCCAGCGTCAAAGATCGAAGAATGTGGGTTGCCGATTATGTCGGTGGACACGATTGGGTCCTCGTTATATTCGAGGATGTTCTTGAGGGGACCGTCGGCAGCGGCCTTCACCGCGGCATTGACTTCTTCGACCGTCACCTCTTGGTCCAGCTCGACCACGAGATCGACCGTCGAGCCATCAGGAACAGGGACCCTCATCGCCATACCGTCCAGCTTCCCTTCCAGGTTGGGCAGCACCTCACCGACGGCTTTGGCTGCCCCAGTCGTGGTTGGGATGATGTTCTCCGTCGCAGCACGGCTGCGTCGCAGGTCTGCGTGGGGCACGTCGGCGAGACGCTGATCGTTCGTGTAGGCGTGGACAGTGGTCATCACACCTTTCCTGATCCCAAAAGCGTCGTCCAATACCTTCACCAGCGGAGCCAGACAGTTGGTTGTGCACGACGCATTGGAGACGATCAGGTCGTCGGCGTCGAGGTTCTCCTCATTCACGCCGATCACGACAGTTTCGTCGATCTTGTCTTTGGCGGGGACGGTGAGAATCACCCGTTTGGCACCGGCTTGGAGGTGTTTCTCCAGTGATGCCCGATCGCGGAACACACCGGTTGACTCGATGACGACATCGACATCGAGTTCGGCCCACGGCAGTCGAGCCGGGTCACGCTCCATGAGCATGGCGACCTCGTGGCCCCCGACCGTCATTAATCCCTCTGTGACCGTGACTTTTTGATCAAATCGACCCATCACCGAGTCGTATTCCAAGAGATAGGCGAGGATGTCATCGTCAGAAAGATCATTGATTGCCACGACCTCGATGTCCGAGTCGGGGCGGGAGGCAATAATCCGGAACACGGTGCGGCCGATTCGGCCGAAGCCGTTGATGGCAACCTTCATGACGACACTCCGCTCAGTTGAGCTCCGATCGTCGACGCCACCTCGAGGGCGCGGTGGCTGTAACCCCACCCATTGTTGAACCAGGTGATGGTCTTCACCAGGGTTCCCCCGGTCACCATGGTGGCCAGGCTGTCGTAGACCCCCGAATGGGGATCGAGACGGACATCCGATGACACGATCGGGTCATCGACATACTCAATGATCCCCGCGTATTGGGTGTCGATTGCAGATCTCATCGCTTCGTTTACAGCCTCGCGTGTAGTGCTGCCGGAGATCTGGGCGACCATGTCGATATTGGACCCGTCGGTGACCGGCACGTTGAGAGAGGTGACCGAGATTTTCCCTTTGATGGCTGGCAATGCTCTGGTAATGATGTCGGCTGAGTTGGTGTCGGTTGGGATGATGTTCTCTCCCGCTGCCCGACTGGTCCGGAATGAGTCGGTCGGCACATCAGCCAACCGTCCCGAATTGGACATTGCCTTGACCGTTGTCATATAGGCGTATCGAAGCCCGAAAGCCTCGTCCAGGGTCTTCAGGATCGGAGCAGCAGCGTTGGATGTGTTGGATCCCAATGCGACTATGGCTGGACTGTCGTCCAGCACCTCATCGTTGATACCGCGTAGAAGAAGTGGGATATCGCCGGGGGTCGCAGGGCTGGATGTAAGGACGACCCGCGAGGCCCCGTTGTCCAGGTGCCCTTGCAGTGAGGCACGATCGAGATATCGACTGGTGGTGTCGAGGACAACATCAACATCGTGGTCGCTCCAAGAGACGTCAGATGGGGTCTGCCCGTCGGTGAACGCAACTTTCTTCGTCCCACAAGAGAGGTTCCCTTCTATGTATTCGACTTCCGTGGGAAAACGTCCGTAGATCGAGTCATATTTGAGGAGGTAGGTGAGCGCCTTGGGCTCGGCGACATCACTGATGGCGACAACCTCAAGATCCGCACGATCATTGAGAAGGCGAAAGATATTGCGGCCGATCCGACCAAATCCCATAAGCCCCAATCGGATGGTTTCCATCAAGTCCTTTCCAGCAATTTCACAAGGTAGCCGTCAGCCCCCTATTCGACGCAAGTCTGCGCCGCTACGTTGGCGAATGAGGGGAGAAACAAGAAATGCTCTTTGTTTTGGCGGCAGCGGCCGTCTGCCTGGTGGCACCTGTGAGTGGGCCCGTGACTGAGCCGTATGCCCCATCAGGCCAGTATTCGGGTCATTGGGGCGTCGATTTCGCCGCAGAAGTGGGCGACGAAGTCCATGCGCCTGTCGCCGGGACTGTGAGCTTTGCCGGGAGTGTCGCCGGCATGAAGTCAGTGACCATCCAACCGGTAAGTGGGTTCAAGGTATCGATCTCCTATTTGGCGACAGTTGGCGTGGTTCGAGGCTCTGTTGTCCGACGTGGGAGTGTCGTCGGTAGTGCTGGATTGGAGAAAGGGATTTCAGGGGTTCACATGTCGACGCGAATCGATGGACAGTATGTCGATCCGGTTGGCCAGATGGGTTGTCGTGCTACAGATATCAGTAGGGCGTTGCGTCTGGTGACACCACCCCAGCCCTATCCTCGTTTCCGTGCGAACCGGAATCCTCGGCGGAACATTCGACCCGATTCATCTCGCCCATCTCCACGCCGGAGAGACCGCGCTGCATCAGGCCCATCTCGACCGGGTCCTGTTCATCCCCGCCGGTAGGCCTTGGCAGAAAAACCAATCAGGAGTACTGGCTGCGGAGCACCGTTTGGAAATGACCAAACTTGCGATCGACGGTGTCGAAGGCTTCGCTCTCGATGATCAGGAGGTTGTACGGGACGGTCCAACATTCACGGCAGACACTCTGGTTTCGTTCCCGCCCGATGAAGAACTGTTCCTGATACTTGGCGCCGATGCTGCGTCACGGATCCAATCCTGGGACCGCTTCGAAGATGTTCTTGCTCGCACGACGGTTCTCGTGCTTCCCCGTCCCGGGACCGACTCGACGATCATCGCCGAGGTGATAGCGGACGCGGTCTACCTGGACATGGCCGTTTTTGAGCTGAGCGGGACCGAGATTCGCAACCTGGCGCGGGACGGCCAGCCGTTCCGGTTTCTGGTGACGAGGGCCGTTCACGACTACATCCGGGAGAACCATCTATACCCAGACCGCCGGGAAACCCCTAGGCTGGGGGACTCACCGGAAGTGGAGGAACAGTCGTAGAGCAGAGTGTCGAACTGGCCAAAATGGCAGCGGATGCCGTTTTTGATGCCAAGGGCAACGACATCGTACTGCTCGACGTTGAGGGGCTTTTTCTGTTGTCTGACGTCTTTGTCATCGCCACTGGTACCTCTCGCCCCCATGTGCAGGCCCTGGCCGAGCGGGTCGAGGAGAAGTTGAAAATCGATCTCGATCTCAAGCCACTTCGACTCGAGGGCAGGACTGAAGCCGAGTGGGTGCTGATTGACTACGGCGACATCATCGTTCATCTGTTCCAGGGCGCGGCAAGGGAGTTCTATTCGTTGGAACGTCTCTGGGGAGACTCGGAACGCATCACCTGGGACGAGCCAGTCGCCAGCGAGGGCTGACCCCAAAAAATCGCGAACCTCAGCTACTACGGACCGTATACGGTCCAAAACACGTACTAGTTCGCGCCTGCGGCCGCTCTTTTCTTGTTCGACACCGGCTAGCCCTAAAATGCTGGTCCCCAATATGGGGCTGTAGCTCAGCCTGGCAGAGCACCTGACTGGCAGTCAGGGGGTCAGGGGTTCAAATCCCCTCAGCTCCACTTCGAAACCCCCTGGTGAGGGTCGTTTTTCCTCTTCCTGGGAGTTGTCAAAGCGCCGAAATTATTGGTCGATTATTGGTCGAACGAGCGTGATACATCAACCCTGGAAGTCGTGTCCCGAGCGACTCAAGGGAGTCAGTCGAGTCCGAGATTATGAGGGGCAGCGTCCGTCAGTGCCATGGTCTGCATAACAGACCACCGCTGGTGACTCCCGAATCGGCCCTACGCTGGGACGGCTCAAGAATTCACAGTACGCTCGAACTATGGATGCCAGCGTCTACCGCGAGCTACCAAAGGTGCTGTTGCATGATCATCTTGATGGTGGCGTTCGAGCGGAAACCTTGATAGAGCTTGCCGCAGAATTCGGCTACAAACGACTTCCCACGGCCAATGCGGTCCGTTTCAGTGAGTGGATTGCCATGCGAGGCAGGGGATCTCTCGAGAATCTCTTGTGGATAATCGACCATTCGGTGGCCGTGATTCAATCATCTGAGGCATTGAGCCGGGTGGCAAATGAAGCAATAATCGACCTCGCATCGGACGGTGTTGTATACGCGGAACCCAGCTTTGCGCCCGCCCGGTTTTCACAACACGGGTTATCGCTCGAAGAGAGTGTCGAGGCCGTACTCGAAGGGCTGAAAACGGGTGCCGAAGCCGCCCAAATCGATGCCAACCTCATTCTGACGGCAGTACGTGATGATCCCGATTCGCTTCGGATAGCCAGGCTGGCTTCGGCATATTCGGACGATGGCGTTGTCGGGATCGATCTTGCGGGCAAGGAAGAGGGTTATCCGCCTTCCGACCATGCAATCGCGTGCCGGCATGCCAGAGAGCATGGCGTTCATGTCACAGTCCATGCAGGAGAAGACACCGCCACCCTTCTGTACATTCGATCGGCCCTGGAAGACTGTCACGCCGAGCGACTCGGTGTCGCTTACATGCTCACCGACGACATCGATGTTTCTGATGATGGTTCGGTTGTTCTCGGCGCCCTCGCCGCACATATCAGGGACGAGCAAATTCCGCTCGAGATGTGTCCCATCACTGGAGCGTTTCTGCACGATATCTCAGCCGAGGATCATCCGCTGGGTCTCTTTCACCGTGCTGGGTTAGCGGTCACTGTCAACACCGACGACCGGCTGATCAGCGGGTCGACGATGACTAAAGAATTCGAGAACGCCGTGATGAACCACAACATGACATTGGACGATCTCAGTGTGATGACGCTGCGTGCCACCGATGCGGCATTCTGTGACGCGGAGACGAAGAAGGGGGTTCGAGCCAAGGTGGTTGAAGGGTTTGCGGTGTAGGCCCATTTGTCGAGACGTAAGCACTTGTTGGCGTTGTCCGCTACAACTGTTTTACCTGGCTACATTTCCCACATGATTCGGAGAACCAAGACCTCTTCACGCGGTGAGAGGCGGAGATCGGTCCGCTCTTTACAGAAGTTGGCGCTAGCCGTATTTGTGTTTGCGGTCCTAGCTAGCGCGTGTGGCGGTGGCCAGACCGAGACTGTCGACGAGACTCCCGGCGCTGGTGTTTCGGTCACGATGGCCCGGGCCAACTGGGACACGGGTTATTTCCAGGCTGCCGTTTACCGAGCGCTTCTCGAAGAACTTGGGTACGAGGTCAGCGATCCTGCAGGCAACGAACTCGGCCCCGATGAGTTCTATCCGCGGCTTGCGGAGGGTGAATTAGATTTCTGGCCCAACGGATGGTTTCCCCTGCACGATGCCAACTTGGCTGAAAGCCAAAACGGCGTGGACGTCGGTGAAATGGTAACTGCGCTAGGCGATTCCATCCCGGCCGGAGGTCTCCAAGGTTTCCTCGTAGACAAGGCCACAGCCGAGAAGTACGGCATTGAGCGTCTCGATGACATCACAGCTAGCGACGAGCTCATTGCCTTGTTCGACCGTAACGGGAACGGATTAGCCGACCTTGTCGGCTGTAACGAAGGCTGGGGATGCAACACCACCATCGATGCAACCATCGTCGCCAACGACTGGGGCACAGCGATTGAACAAATCGCCGGTGAGTACTCGGACCTATGGGCGGCAACGGTGACACGACACCAAGCCGGAGAACCGATCCTGGCCTACACCTGGGCGCCGAGCGCGTTCATCATCCAATTGGTACCCGGAGAGGACGTTCTCTGGTTGAGCCTATTGAACCCTCTCCCCGAGCAGGATGATGCGACACCTCTACCCCCGAGTCACTGTCCAGGCCAGCCTTGCCAGATGGGGTTCTCGTCGGCCGATATTCGCGTTGTGGCAAATAGTGAATTCCTGGATGACAACCCTTCGGCGAGACGCCTCTTCGAGCTCGTTGGATTCCAACTGACCGACATCGCCATTCAGAACTTCAGGATGCTGCAGGGCGAGAACTCCGAAGACGACATCCGTAGCCACGCCGACGAGTGGATAGAGGAAAATCGCGGTGTCATGGATGCCTGGTTGGATGAGGCCAGACGAGCCGGGTCATAACCGACTATCAAGCCGATGGCGTTGCCCGCTGGTCGTCCGCCCGTCATCATCTGTTGAACTTCCTCAAGTATGGTCCTGGCCGACGCTGGAGTGACCACAGAACAGGAGCAGTGATGTCAGGGTGATAGCACAGGTCCTTCAGATCATCCCTGAGGCTGATCTCTTGTGGGTGATCACGGCTTCCGCCCTGGTTTTCTTGATGCAGGCCGGCTTCCTCGCTCTCGAAGCGGGGTTGACGCGAAGCAAGAACGCTATCAACGTCGCCATCAAGAACATGGCCGACTTCGGCATGTCGACTGTCCTTTTCTGGCTGATCGGATTCGCCATAATGTTCGGGGCAACCGCGGGCGGTTGGATCGGAACCGAAGGCTTTGCGCCTTCTTTTGATGAGGCTTTTGCCTGGCCGACGGTCTTTTTCACTTTTCAGGTGATGTTCGCAGGCACTGCAGTGACTATTCTGTCCGGTGCGGTAGCCGAAAGGGTTCGCTTCGGCGGTTACTTGTTCCTGGCAGTTCTGGTAGCCGGATTCACCTACCCGATCTTCGGCCATTGGGCCTGGAATGGTCTTGATGTGGGCGATGTCACCGGGTGGCTGGCCAAGCTGGGTTTTGTCGACTTCGCCGGATCTACGGTGGTGCACAGTGTCGGCGGGTGGACTTCGTTGGCTGTTCTTCTCGTGATCGGCCCTCGTCTTGGTCGATTCCCCAAGGATGGGCCACCACAGAAGATTCAGGGAAACAATCTGCCATTCGCGACAATGGGAGCCCTCCTGCTGTTTGTCGGCTGGTTGGGCTTCAACGGTGGCAGCACCCTGGGTATCGGAGCCAACGTCGGACGCGTGATTGCTAATACGGTCCTCGCCGGCTCGTTCGGCCTTGTCGCTGCCATGTTGTTGGGGTACCGGCTCAAGGGAAGGGCAGAGATCGACCATGTGATCAATGGCGCCCTTGGTGGTCTCGTCGCGATCACAGCCGGAGCCCATGCCATGGACTCGAGCGCTACTGCCATCGTGGGCGCGGTAGGTGGGTTGGTCGCGATCGGAGCCTCCGAGTTGCTCGAAAAGCTGAGAATCGATGATGCGGTCGGCGCGGTGCCCGTTCACTTGGGTGCGGGTATATGGGGAACTCTCGCTGTCGGGATCTTCGGTGAGTTTGACCTTCTTGGAACGGGTCTCGGCCGCTGGCAACAAATCGGAGTCCAGGGACTCGGGATCGTGGTCTGTGGCTTGTCGACGTTCGGAGTCACCTACTTTGTGGTTCGCACCATCAACCGTCGTAAGCCTTTCCGAGTGTCGGAGGAGGATGAGCGAGTCGGTTTGAATGTGTCCGAGCACGGAGCTTCGACCGAGCTTCTCGACTTCTTCACAGTCATGGATCGGCAGGCAAGGAGTGGTGACCTGTCGTTGAGGGCTCCGGTCGAGCCTTTTACCGAAGTTGGCCAGATTGCCGGTCGCTACAACCAACTGATGAACTCGCTCGAGGAGAGCGAAGCCAAAGTCATGGAGTATCAGCAACACCTCGAACAACTGGTCGATACTCGCACCGCTCAATTGGAACTAGCGCTCGAGCAGTTGGAGAGCACCGACACCGTCATCATCAGGTGGAAACTCGACGGGACGATCATCGGTGTCAACCGATTCGGGTTGAACACGCTGGGTTATGAGTCTGATGAGATCGTCGGTGGACTGACTCAGGAACTTTTGATGCCGGCATCCGACGAGGCGACGCGGGAGTGGTCGACGATCGTCTCACAGTTGATCGAGCATCCAGATCGTGGACTCGACATGGAGTTGGAAACGCGAACCAAGAGCGGTTCAAGTATCTGGGTGGACTGGCGCAATAGACCGATTCTCGACGACGACAACAGGATCGCCGAGGTGATCAGCATAGGGATCGACACAACCGAGCGACGCGAACTGGAAGCTGAACTTCAAGCTGCAAAGGACCGCATGCAAGAAGAGCTCGACATTGGTCGGGACATTCAGATGAGCATGCTCCCTCTCCAATTCCCAGCATTCCCCGATCGGACTGAGTTCTCCATTTACGCAGCTCTGGAACCCGCCCTCGAGGTTGGCGGCGACTTCTATGACCTCTTTCTCGTCGATCATGACCATCTCTGCTTCTCTGTCGGCGATGTCTCCGACAAAGGCGTGCCGGCTGCACTCTTCATGGCCGTTACAAAGACGCTCATCAAGGCCCAAGCGGTCAACGGGCTATCACCGGCAGGGATCATGGCCCATGTCAACGAAGAGCTGAATATCAACAACGAGATGTCGATGTTCGTGACGATCTTCCTGTGCATCATCAACGTCCGAACCGGAGAACTCGTATTCACCAACGCCGGCCATAACCCTCCATATGTCAAGAAGGGAGATGGAAGTCTGCTACATTTGACCGAGAGGCACGGACCTGTTGTCGGTGCGGTTGAAGGAATCTCATACGGGGAAAGTCGACTGACTCTCGACCCTGGCGACGCGGTGATCCTCTACACCGATGGCGTTACCGAGGCCATGAATCCCGAGAAGGACCTCTTCTCAGATGAAGCTCTCGAAACTCTGATCGCGGAGTCCAAGTTCTCGTCAACAGAGGCGGCTGTGGCAGCGGTCTTCGATTCGGTGAGGGAGCATCGCCGCGAGGCTGACCCTTCCGATGACATCACTGTCCTGGCCCTCTCCTTTGATGCGATGTTGGAGATCGAGGGTCAACTGCTTGAAATCACCGTGCCCAGCGAGATCGAGGCGATCTCCACGATCTTCGACGAGTTCGCCAGCTTCGCCGAAGAGCACTCGTTAAGCGACCCTGTCAGACGAGCCGTACTCTTGGTGCTTGACGAGTTCGTGAACAATATCGTGTCGTATTCGCACTCTCACACAGAGGAACACGAGATCAAAGTAGTGCTGGCGCTTTCCACGGACCGGCTGGCCGTCACGATCGAAGACGACGGAGAGCCATTTGACCCGTTCAAGAAAGACCCGCCGGACCTCGACGCCTCAATTGACGACCGCCAGATCGGGGGTTTGGGAATCCACCTGGTCAAATCGGTGATGGACGATTACGAGTACAAACGTCTCAACGAACGCAACATGGTTACGGTCTACAAGAATCTCGACCCTGGCCCGGAGGATGACAACAAATGAACATCACCAGCGAAACCAATGGCGAGGCGGTCGTCGTTCGGTTGGAAGGCAGTCTTGACACCACCACCGCCCCGACAGTTCAAGAGGCGCTTGATGGGTTCGTTGAGGAAGGCCATTCCCTCGTAATTATCGACTTTGGTCCGACCGATTTCGTGTCCAGCGCGGGACTCAGGATCCTCCTGGCAACAGCCAAGAAGCTGCGACCGAGTGGCGAGCTGAAATTGTTCGGTTTGAACCCCTCCGTGCTGGAGGTATTCGAGATGAGTGGTTTCAGTACCATCTTCGCGATCTTCGATGACGAGGCAGCGGCCTTCGCTGGATGACCGCCGACGCCGAAGCAAACGTCCGGCTTCGATCCCGTAGAACCTTCCTAGAAGAGAATATTTGGATCACCCTGGGGCTGCTGACAGCGTTTCTAGTCACATTCGAGTTTGCCTTTGTCCATGCGCCTCAGTTGGGCACCTCGATCTTGCTCTATTCGGTCGATCTTGCATTCCTGATTTCAGCTTGGCGTCGACGTCAGGAGAACCAGGGTGTCGAGACATCCGGACAGGCCGTTGCTGATGGATCTGCCCGACCATTCGGATCGGCCTTCTCGTGGCTCGGGTCGATTCCGTTCGACATCGTGTTCCTTGGTGTCGTTGGCGGGCCTTGGGGAATATCCGTTGCTCTCTGGCTACGTCTTCTCCGCCTGGTACGACTCGGCGGAGTTTTCGGTGGCTTACGGCGACTCGAACGTCACTGGTTCACCAACAGCGCAGCTCTTCGAATCGGTCGTCTCCTGATAGTGGTTGCGCTGGTACTGCACCTCCTCACCTGCATCTGGTACTTGACGGCATACGCCAACGACTTCCCCACCGACTCCTGGCTGACCATCGAAGGGGCTGTGGGTCAAAGCACCGGAGATGTCTACCTCCTCTCCCTTTATTGGGTTGTCACCACCACCACCACCGTCGGCTTTGGCGACATCGTCCCCAACAACACCCAAGAGTATATGTTTGCACTCTTTGTGATGATCATCGGGGCCTCCCTGTTCGCATATGTGATAGCCACAAGCGCGTCTCTCGTAAGTGCACTGAACCTCTCCAAGGTGGCCTTTTGGAACCGTGTGGAAACCGTTGAGAGCTACCTCCGATCGAGACGCGTCTCCGACGACGTCAACATCGAGGTGCGCAGCTATTACGAGTACCTATGGGATCGTCACCGCGGGATCGGGGAGCACTCGCTATTGGGAGATCTGCCTCCCAGCCTCCGCGTCGACGTCCTCAGCGAGCTCCTCAGGGACCTGTTGCCCAATGTGCCTCTGTTCCGTTATGCACCAGACGCATTACGAAACGAGTTGCTCGTCTCGCTCGAACCGTTGGTCATCCCACCCGACAATTATGTGGTTCGGGAGGGCGAGGTCGCCGACGGTATCTATTTCATAGCTGCAGGGAGTGCCGACGTCATCACCTCTGATTCACTCGAGACCAAGGCACACCTTGGCGCGGGTGACTATTTCGGCGACCTGACCCTCATGCTTGGGGAGCGTCGAGGCGGGTCGGTCAGGGCAAATGAGTTTGTGGAAGCATTCCGTCTGAAAGCATCGGACTTCGAAAGGATCCGCGGGTCCTACCCCGAGTTGCGTGAAGTGCTGACCAAGGCGGCCAACGAGAAGTCCGAGTCAGTTGCTCATCTGGTTCTGGAAGGGATCATTCTCTAAACAGATCGGTGGCACCAGTTTTTCGGTGCCGGCTAAATAGCGGTCACGCGAACCTGTCCGGAGGGGAGCGTGAAGTACCAGACCGGCTCTGTCGTCACGGATTCGACGGGATAGATCAGTCCTCCCTGATCGATTATGTCCTGAAGCTTTACAGATACATTGACCCGATCGTCTGAGTTCCATTCATGGTCCGGCACTTCAGCAAATGCAAGCCCGGCGCCCATGTGGACGGCCAAAGCGATGTGACCGGGCCCGTACACATCCAGGACTGCTTCGGAAGGATCAGGGTTGGCGGTTAAAGAGTATTCACCTGGCGCACGGTCGATCGGTGTCAGATGTTCCGCGGAAGCCGATCTATGGAAAGTCGTCTCCAAGCTGAACTCGTTCTCCTCGATCAGACTCTCGCGCACTGACTCGGGTTGTCTCTGCTGACTCAACTCTCACCGCCTTCTACTTGAGACAGGTCTACTACCGACCCGCGAACGATTTCAACTATTCGATTCCGCGAATCATCGTCGATTGCCGCGACGAATGGCCCACGGTGACCGAGCACCTCAATTGGGTCTCCTTCGAGATCCACGACTTCACCTCCTGCTGTCCGAACGAGCAGCACACCCGCGGCGAGGTCGAACGCCGTGCTCGGCGTATCAGCCCACAGATTGACGTATACGTATCTTCCCTTGCTCGCGTCGAGAAGACCCCAGGCCGGCGATCCGCCGGTAGACCTCACCATCCGGATCTGGCTCGTGGACCAGGCGTTGTACAGCGCGTCGACTGTTTTGGCCCCGCGCCGGCCAGGATGCACGTTGACCAGTACGGCTTCCCCATGATCTCGGTAGACAGGCAGATCGAATCCGCCATTTGGCTCCCCAAAAACACCCAGTTTCAACAAACGCGATCCTCCTCGAGCCGAGTACCCGACTTCTCCGGACGCTGGGCTGGCAACGAACCCGATCAGCGGCGTCCGGTCTAGGTAGACCGCCAGCGTCACTGAGTAAGTGTGGATACCCGCAAGAAAGGCCCAGGTGCCGTCGATGGGGTCGATGGCGACTGCATACCCGTCGTCTGGCAGAACTCCACCCGTCTCCTCCCCGACGAGGGCAGCGTTGGGATCGACCTCAACGAGCATCTCCTTCGCCATCAGCTCGATCGAACGTTCCAACCTGGTGGCCGGCGACCCGTCCTGTTTGATTTCGAAACCTTTCTGATCGGCGCCCAGCTGTCTAGACCGGGCCTGCCCCGATGCCTCGAGAGACCAGCGAAGGCCAAAATCGAGGAATCTGTCAATTTCGTCAGACGGAACAGAGCGCTCAATCGATGGCTCAAAGGAACTTAGGGCGGCTTTTTCGAAACTGGTCAGAGACACCGGTCGCTCATCCGGTTTCGGCCAGCAAAGTTTCGAGCTCCGATGGTGCGATGGCACCCGAATCGGCCAGGAGGCCGAGCCCGTCTCTGACGAGGGATGCCTGTTGAGAGTTCATCAGATTGATGGTGTCAGCGTCCAGTGGTCTCCACTTGACCTCCTCGAAGGTGCCGGTCTGGGTCACTATCTCAGAGTCGTCTTCTGCGGCTTGGACGAGCAGGGCGTGTGTTTCCACCCAAGCATTGTCCGTTTGGCGAGAGTCGTACATGTATCCCTTGTGAATCTCATCGAATGAAGCGCCCTCGAGCCTCTGTCCGGTCTCTGTCGCCATTATCCGGACGGCCGCTTCCACGTCAGATTCTCCGGGAAGCACAAATCCTTGTGGTGTCTCCAGCAGTCCCGATGAATCCCGAATCCCCAGAAGAATGTCCAAATCCCCAGAGGTCGGGTTGATCCGAACGAAGGCAAGTGAGACCGAGGGGTTGGGTCCCCACAAACCGAGTGCTCCCCGACCCGCTATGCCAGTTCTTCCGCGTGGGTTGAGTGGTCGACCTTCGTCGTCGGTCTTGTCTATGTCGCGGGTCTTCAGGTCGTCGTTGAGGTTCGAAATGTCCTCGGGATCAGCCCAACGGTTGGGAAGGGATCCAATTTTGTTATCGAGGACGTCAGGGCTGACGTAGTACGGAGGGTCGTAGCTCTCCGGTTGCAAAGCCCACGGCGCGCCATCAATAGAAATCCTCTGACGTGGTGGATAATCAGCGGGTCGCTCAGCCCTGATCTTGAGATGGAAGTCGTCGGAGATGAGGTTGAGAGCCAGAGAATCAACGGAGTGCAGGGCATAGGCGAGTTGTATCAAATCGCACTCACCACGATCACGACGCTTGTCGAAGCTCAGGGTGTGGCCGGCGTAGCGCAAGAGGGCGATCCGATAGACCAACCAGTCATCAGCCCCCTTGAGCGAGAAGCAGGTCTGTCGGATCCGGCGAACGGTTTCCAGAATCTTGCGAAACCGGAGATCCCACTTGACGAATCGGAGCGAGTCAGGAAGACCGTCGATGTCACTCGGCACAGGATCCGAAAGTAGGAACTCCTCGAATCTCTTGATGCGGTCCAGGTCGTCCAATTCGAATGACTTGCTCATCACGAACTTGATGTCACTCTCGATTTTGGCGAAGTCCAGTTCGAGAGGCGCGTTCGCCGAGTGTGTCCAATCGATCAGCCAGATGTTGTCACCCTGATCGCAGATCACGTTTGCCAGATTCAGGTCTCCATGGGACAGACATACCTCGCTGGTGACTCCATCAGGGTTCGCTGTTACCAGTCTGAGAATCTGGACCAACATGTCGATATCCACGTCGTAGTTCTCGACCTGTGCCTCGTCGAGATACCCAAGGATGAATTCAGCGTTCTCGCGTAGCCAGATCAATTGCTGCTCTGCATGCAGTCCGAATGCGCGAAACGGAATCACCCACGACTCCTTGCGAGTGTTGCCGTAGAGCTTCTCAGAGAGAAGGGCAAGTGTCTTGTCGAGGCGGGCCAAGAACTTGTCAAAGCCTTCCTGGGTTTCCGCCTCCTCGAAAGTGTCCTGCAGTGTTTCGGGTCGCCCCTCCATCGCCGCGAGTTCCATGGCAACACCAAGTGAGTCACCCTCGCCAACGGGGTAGCCGAAAGTGGGAACGTGTTTACCGAGAAAGTCTTTGACCTGGTAATAGCCGTTCAACTCGCGCCGCATTTGCCCAAAGTCGTCGATTTTCAACACGAGTGGTTCGGTTTGCGCGTCTCCTATCCAGCCGTCGGCGAGGAACAGAGCACTTCCGCTGAACCCACCAGCAAGGGGGACCAGCTGGGCTCGAGTCCAGTTCATGCACAAGGATCTGACAATGTGTCTCTGTGCCTCGTTGAGAGATTCGTTGGCTTCCTCAGGAGCAATGTCACAAGGGTGAAGGCCAAAGACATCGCCGAGTTGAGGCGACAAAGCCAGAAACTCGAAGGCCTCGCCAAGGTCGAGGAGCACCTTGACGCCGAGACTCGGCAGGCCATGCCGTAACGTGGCGAAGTGCGCCTCCTTCGTCGAGCTGGCTACCAGATGAGGTGTCACGGCAACCAGAGATGCAGGAAAGACGGTTCTCAAAATTGTGGCCAACGCCTGGACGCCACTCTCTGTATGGCAGCCCACGACGAGAAATCGAATGTCGGGATCGTCCCCGGCGACCTTCGAGATTGCACTGCTGAGTTCTTCCCATGGAAGTTCCTCATCCGGAGCTCGGATCACGCTCGCTTGTGACGCAACCTCAGATAGGGATTCGACGAATTCGTGGCCAACGTCATCTTCATCGCTTCGGACAAGCACTATTCGAATCTCTTCATCGGTGCCGCGGGTGTGTACAGCACTCTGGAGAAGCAAAGGCAGCGGTCCCTGTTCATAGTCAGTTCCACCACCGAGCAACCGTGATATCTCGCTGGATCCGACATTGGCCCGGCTGTCGAGGTATTGGTGCTCCAATCCCAGAACGTCGTTGGAGAGCCCAATGCCGATGATGAATGTTTTGATCTGGTCGCTCCATTCTTCTCTAATCCACGAATACCCTGTCACGGCCCTTTCAGTGCCTGGACAGGCGTGGCTCGGGTCACCGTAACTGGGCCAGAAAAGGAATGGGAGCCGGCCCGGCTCTACCGTTTGTGGCAGGCTATCCTCCCGCTACCCACACGATGATCTAGGAGGACTTCCATGGCCAGACTTGACTACATATGGCTTGACGGCTATGAGCCGACCGTAAATATTAGGACCAAAGCTCAGATCGTGGATTCTGATTGGTTCGACGGCACGTTTGAGGGCGCTCCCGAGTGGGGGTTTGATGGAAGTTCGACTCGTCAAGCAGTTGGGGAGGATTCGGACCTCATATTGAAGCCGGTCCGTCTCTACGAAAACCCGTACATCGACGATGGCTATTTGGTCGTCTCCGAAGTGATGAACCCTGATGGGACACCGCATTCGTCTAACACCCGTGCTCGGCTGGACGAAGCGGCTGGAGAGGAGTTCTGGTTCGGATTCGAACAGGAGTACGTCCTCATGTCGACGAATGGTCGTCCACTGGGTTTCCCGGACGGCGGCTATCCCGAGCCGCAGGGTCCTTATTATTGCGCTGTCGGAGCAGATAATGTCGCTGGCCGGGCCCTTGTGGAAGAGCATTGGGAGGCCTGTATTAAGGCCGGACTCGGCATCAGTGGTATCAACGCAGAGGTCATGCTTGGACAGTGGGAGTTCCAATGCTTCGGCAAGGGAGCCCTACGAGCCTGTGACGATCTAATCGCCGCTCGCTTCCTCCTTCATCGAACGGCTGAGAAATACAATGTGGTGGCGAATCTCGACCCGCGGCCGATCCAAGGTGACTGGAACGGGTCAGGACTGCATTCCAATTTCTCTTTCGACTATCTCCGTGATGTCGGAGGCACCAAATACATCAACGCGCTTCTCGACGGTTTCGCCCCTTTCCACGAAGATCACATAGCGGTTTACGGCGCAGGAAACGATCGACGCCTGACCGGGGCACACGAAACGGCGTCGATAGACCATTTCAGCTACGGCCCGAGCAACCGCGCTGCATCGATTCGAATTCCGATCTGGACAATTGAGAATGGTTGGAAGGGCTACCTTGAAGACAGGCGACCGGCGTCAGACGCCGATCCGTACCAGGTAGCCGGCCGGATCATCGAGACGGTCGGGATTGCCCACGCACAAGCACTGGAATCAGTCGGCTGACGAACCAGCCGCGCCCTCTTGTGGTCGTAACAGGGTGCAATCGAGAAGGTTGTGCGGCTGTCAGCCGGATGCCATCTCCTGAAACGACACGGATAGCGCCGTCATTCATTCACACTGCCGCTAGACCTTTTCCTGGCTGGCCTCGCACAGCCACCATTAGTCGTGCGACGGTTCTTCGCCTAGGGCCCTGAGGACGAGGAGCGGGTCAGCGGCTTCAGTGACCTATTGCCGTAACGCTCGTGGCCTGCCCACATTTAGCGCCTCCCGGATGGCCAGTGCCGGATCAGGCCCACCCCACCCGTACTGATCCGCCTCGCACCACCAGGTCGGCATGTCGTCCACGATCACGCAGCCGCCAAGCTCGATCACACCCTCGTCCCATGCTTCAAGCAGGGCTGAGATTGACGCCGTTCAAGAAGCCTGCAATGCCATCGCCGGCCATGGTGTCCCAACGCCCGATGTCTGTCAATAGCGTTGACACGCGGTGGGCAAGACGCGCAGCATGGAGAACAGTATGTACGACCGGGGCTGATTCGGAGTCTCGCCGAAGGTGTTGCAACGACCCCCTGAACTCGCAGCACTTATGGGCGGCTGCCCAGTGTGATGCCGGCAATTGGACTTAGGCACCGACGAGGAGATTTGACAGCGTGTGAGATAATTGGATCACAACACATCGAGAGCGGCTCGAGGGATCCGGCCCCATGACAGCCCGGCAACCCCCGCAAGGGAAGGTGCCACCGCCGGCAGACCGTTAGGTCTGAACGATGAAGACATAGTCATCGAACCTCGACCCTTCCTAGTGAGGGGTCTTCTTTGGTTGGAGTTCGTCCTCATGTTGGGAAGAAGGAGAACGAACATGACATCAAGTCCCATCGAAACGCCGACATGGCAACAATCTGACCTACTCGGAGATATGGAGGTCTGCCTGGAGTGTTTCAGCCTTCGGGGGACGTTCGAGGGGAAAGAGCACCGCTGTCGTTGTGTTCTAAGGGACGACGGCTGGCGTGAACGGGAATGGGGTACGAGAGATATCGCTGCTCTTGTTGATCTATGTCATCTCTGTGCCCGGAACACGATGAAGTCAGGCACCCGGTGGTCTTGGTACGCCTGCGAAACCTGTCTTGAGGTGAATCGTGCCGTGGGGGCTGTGTTCGACAGCCGGCGAGCTGGCGCTCTTCCTCTGGGTCGGCATTCGATGATGAATGGTGTGACCTTGGGCGGAGGCAGTATTGACGATGCTGCCGTCCACGGCTTTGCCAAGCTGCTCCGCGGTTTGACGTCAGTTTGGAAGAGGATCTTCGAGTGGGCGCCGGAGGAAGCGGGGCGTTTGGCCGCCTCGGCCGAATGGGATTTGGGCGAAGGGGCAGTTCCGTTGGTCGAATGGCTCGAACGTTTCCCTTCCTCCCGTGGTGCGTCGGTTGACGCCTTCTGCCGTTTCGTCGAGTACGACCTGCCTGATCACCGGGATCTGGAGCTCCTCTCAGGTGCCAAAAGGGAGTTTCTGGCCTCA
>CAXMPK010000032.1:0-4781 GCA_964195405.1 uncultured Acidimicrobiia bacterium | reverse complement strand
GTCCTCTGCCAGGTGGTAAAGCTCCCAAACGTCCTTGTCGAATCCCGACCATCCAGACAGGGGCGGATGCAACGTGTTCGCGAGCCAACCCTTGTGATAGATAGCTCGCTGTCCCAACATGGAATAGAACTGCGTCTCCTTCTCGGGGGCGTCGGAATCGGTGAGGGAGTCCACAATGCTGGCGCCTTCGATCGGGTTTTGGGTGTAGCCCTTGAGCACATCAGGTGGGGTCACTTCGAGGAGGTCGTAAAGCGTCGGCACAATGTCGACCGCGTGGGTGTACTGATGGCGTATTTCACCCCTTGCCGCGATCCCATTAGGCCACGAGATCAAGCAAATATCGGCTGTGCCACCTTCGTAGCCGGCGAAGCGTTTCCAATATGGGAAAGGTGTGTCGAGTGCCCACGCCCACCCAGTGTTGTAGTGGTTGTAGGTGGTCGGATCACCAAGATTGTCGAGGTGTTTCATGTTCTCCTCAATGGTGTCCGGAATGTTGTTGAAGAACCGATTCTCGTTGTACGTTCCGTTCGGTCCGCCTTCCCCGCTCGAACCGTTATCCGAAACAACGACCACGATCGTGTTGTCTAACTGTTCGGACTCTTCCAAATAGTCGAGCATGCGTCCTATCTCGTAATCGGTGTGTGAGATGAACCCGGCGAAAACTTCTGCCATCCGTGCGAAGAGACGTTTCTCGTCGTCGCCGAGAGAATCCCAAGGCTTAACGAAGTCGAGTTGGGGCCAGGGCTGGCCTTCGGGTCCGGTGATCCCGTCAGGTTCGCCATGAGGGTTGATTGGGGAGAGGTTCGTGGTCTCTGGAAGGAGACCCATTTCCTTCTGGCGAGCCAAAATGGACTCCCGAATCGCTTCGTAGCCTTCGTCGAACTTGCCCGCGTATTTGTCTGTCCACTCTTTAGCTACGTGATGAGGTGCATGACCGGCCCCGGGACAGAAGTACATAAACCAGGGTTTGTCAGGAGCGACAGACTTCGAGTCGCGAACAAATCGAATCGCCATGTCAGCGAGGTCCGTCGAGAGGTGATAGCCCTCTTCGGGTGATGTCGGTGGTTCAACCGGATGGTTGTCATACACCAGGTCGGGATACCACTGATTGGTCTCACCCCCGAGGAACCCATAAAACCTCTCGAAACCTCTACCGAGAGGCCAACGTCCCTTCCAACTTGAAAGATCAGTTTCCTCCCCCGGAGTCAGATGCCACTTGCCGACCGCGTAAGTGTTCCAACCTCGCTCATTCAGTACTTCAGATATGAACCCGTTCTCAAACGGAATTCGAGCTGAGAAACCTGGAAATCCGGAAGACGCTTCAGTGATAGCAGCCATGTTGTTGCTGGTTGCGTTTCTCCCATTGAGAAGGCTTGAACGAGTAGGCGAACACAACGCAGTCGTGTGAAAATTCGAATAGCGAATACCAGCGTCGGCAATCCGGCGCATCGCCGGTGTCTCAATCGGACCACCCATCACATCCAACGCCGCGTACCCAACGTCATCCCACACAATCACCAAAACATTGGGAGAACCCTCAGGAGCCTGAGGCTGCAAGTACGGAGTCCAATCAGGGACCGAATCCCTAATATCCACATTCACTACACCATCGAACGCTTTTGCCATCAGAACCACCCCTACTCGAGTTTGCCGCACTGTAGACAAGCCAATCAACATCGGCGTGCGGGTCGGTCGATGCATTGAGTGCCTGACTGGCAACGTTGTCGAACAGATATACCAGCCATGGCATGGCTGCCACTGAGGCTACGACTGCCATCTTGCGATCCAACACCGGTCTGGTGAATAGAGATCTGACTCGCGGGTGGAGCAACGTCAGCAATCCGAAGGGGACAACGACGACTGCCACCTCTTCGATAAGCCACTCCTGCGTTGTGCCACTCAACCCGTACACGATCGCTCCCAAAGCGGTGATCGCAACAATTAGGGAGAGTTGAGCAACACGTCGCTCCGGTCTGCGCAATTGGGCGAATACTGTGATCACGACGGCCCAGGAAACAATTCCAATCGTCATGAAGTGGCTTCGGTGACTGTTGAATTCGGCAATCTCTGCTGCGAGCTCAGCGTCGGACGTCCCGGAAGCACTGTCGCCGACAAACGCTGCGATGATTTCGACGGGAAGCCACATAAGGACAACTTCCATCAGGCCAAATATGTGCAAAGTGAGTGTGAAAATTGCTACGACGATCGCCACAGCCCGAAAGGCGATTTTGCGGGCTCTCGATGCTTCCTGGACCTCGTTGTTCGGGATGGTCTTCACGCCCTGCGCATCCATGTGCAACCCCTCTGTAGACATGGGAGCAACGTACGGCAGGCTTCTTCCCGCCGTCATGAGTGCAAGTTCCCATTGACGACGGGAAATTTGGGCGACGAGAAGAAAACAGACGATCTCGACGACGCAAGCGGCGGTCCCGAAAACGGTGCCGTCACCAACGCCGGCTGTGACGGACTCAACGGCTTAGACGGCGGAGAAATTGACGAGCGAGACCTCCAGGACGTAGACGGAGGCAGGAGCCGATTCTAAACGACGGCTACTGACCCACTAGAAGACGTAGACGGCGGAGACACCGTCATCGGCCCCATCCACGATCCTCTGGTTGTCGCGCCTGACTGAGCCATCGTGAATGGTGGGACTGGTGGGAGGCTGGGATAGTGACTGAACCGACGAGTCGAGGGTTTCCCGCAACATTTCTGGACTAGATCACCCGCACATAATGCCGGTTATGGGCGGGTGCTGGCTGTCCAGGTTTCTGTTTGGTGTCGCACAGTCGTGTCTTATGTGGCTTTGCTGACGGTGGCTTGCACTTCCTCTTGTGGTGGGTTGTTTCGTGCCTTGAGGAAGTAGGTTTCCATGACGCCTTTCCCTTTGATTTCCACAGGACCGCGGATAGCAAATCGGTATCGGTCTTTCAGCCTCCGATAGACGGCTTCGGTGACCTGGATCTCATCCGGCACACCGTGTGACTCCATCCGAGCCGCCGTGTTCACGGTGTCGCCCCACAGGTCGTAGCTGAACTTGCGTTTGCCAATCACCCCGGCCACAACACTTCCAGTGTGAATGCCGTAACGCATCTGAAGCGGTCCAAAACCTTCCACCGTATGCTGTGACAGTTCGGTCCGCATCGCCAACGCCATATCGGCTATAGCCTCGACATGGTCGGGTCGGGCGGTCGGCAACCCGCCCACCACCATGTAGGCGTCTCCGATAGTTTTGATCTTCTCTACACCCAGATCGTCGGCTAGGTCATCAAACGGAATGAAAATCTCGTTGAGAACCTCGACCATCTGATCTGGGGTCAGCCGTTCCGACAGAGGAGTAGAACCCACCAGATCGGCGAAGAGAATCGTTACGGCCTCGGCCCGGTCGGCTATGACCGCCTCGCCCGCCTTGAGACGGTCTGCGATCTCCTCAGGGAGAACGTTGAGCAGCAGTCGCTCCGACCGTTCGTTTGCTTCTCCCAAAGCCTCTTCGGCTCGATGTGACAGAAGTCGCTGATACCTTGCGACGGCAGCCGCGAACAAGATCATTAAAACGAATTGTCTTACGGGAGAGACCCTTTCCGTCGCTGTACCTGCAATCGATTCCGGTCCCTCCGGGTCGATGATTGCCAGCACGACATAACCCACAATCGAAACACCAAGAAAGAACCATCGAGTAGCCCGGTCTTCAATACGGGTGATCAAAACAGCACCGAGGGCAATCACCAGGAAGAAGGGAGCCGGACCCTGAGTGAAGCCTGCAATAAGGGTCGTCAAGACGATCTGAATGATCCCGGTGATCAATACAAGCCATACCGCCACTTCGACGTGCCCCGCAGCGTTTACCGCGAATGTCGCAACGTATCCGCTGATGAACAGAGTGGCGACAGCGACGACCAGCGCCGACGAATCAGGATCGACGGAAAAAATGTAGAAGGTGGTCGTCAGGACCGTCGCCACCACGGCAATCACGGCAATCACATTGATCGTCCGAACACGCCGCGCCTCGACCTCACCGAGGCCCTCCGACACGCCGAAACTCACTACCCGACGCACGAAACGGATCACAAAGAAAAGCTACTCAAATCCGTGTCGCTCTGCAGAGCTATCCGCGCATAGCGGCACTTATGCGTGGCGTAGATGGGTGCTCCCTGGTATGGCAGTGTTCTTGTTCAGTACGGTCGCGAGCACACGACAAGCTGGAGGAAAAATGATCCTGTCGATCGCCCACGCTCAGGTAGACGAGGCAACAAATGCCAACGTGTTCGGTGCTTGGTCCAACCCCGTCATCGGAACACGCCCAGACGGTCTGATTAACTGTTATCTCACCCAAGGGGAAGGCGTCGTCCAGATCGCCGCCATATGGGAAACCTCTGAACACCATGACCGCGCCATTAGCGAAGAGAAGTCACACCCGGCGTACGTTGTCTTCGAAGCGTCAGGCTTGGACCCAACCCACGCCGAGTACAAGATCGTGGGCAGTCTCCACCCTCACTAACTGCACATAACGGAACCTAGATTCTCCTAAGAGAGCCGCACATAATGCCGGTTATGGGCGGCATTCGGGTGCGATGCGTAGGGTCGGTGGTTAGCCGGTGGTGAACTGTCGATGAAGGGGAGCCGGATGGCGTTAGCTGTTACCCACCATGTAGATCATGACTTCGGTGAGATGCATCGACGTATGCAGTGGTATGTCGATGAGGAGTTGTTGTCGTGTTGTGCGACTGTGGTGATGCATGGCGGCGACGTTGTGGATGTGGGCTTGTTCGGGTTCATGGATGTGG
>CAXMPK010000031.1:0-3862 GCA_964195405.1 uncultured Acidimicrobiia bacterium | reverse complement strand
GTTGGTCGATTCGATCAGGCCTTGGGAGAGGCCGTGGTCGAGGTTGGCGTCGATCGCTTGGCGGTGTCTGGTGATCCTCTTGGCGAGGTGGACGAACGATTCGAGTTGTGATCGGCGGGCCCATGACAGCCACTGGTCGAGGGCTTGCTCGCCTTCTTCTCCTTTGACCCTGAACACGTAGCGGAGTCCTTCTTTGAGGAGGTAGGCCCGCCACAGCCTCGGGTCGGTTTTGGCGACCCAGTCGAGCTGTTGTTGTTGGCGGGGGTTGAGATCTTCGGGGTTCTTCCACAGGGCGTAACGAGACCGAAAAATCCGCCGGGAGTCGCCGGTGGTCCGTCCCCGACGGCCCAGGGGTGGGGGGATTCTGCGGCCTTTGGCTTGGTTCCAGGCGCGACGTCGTTCGACGTCTAAGGATTCGATGGCCCAGGCAACAACATGGAACGGGTCCGCGCAGCGGATCGCATTGAGGGCACGCCGAGCCACGACACGGGCGATCCAGTCGGCCATATCAGCTGAAACATGAGTAATCAGGGCTGCTCGTTGCTCTCCAAGCTCGTCGAAGAACACGTCCAATGCGGCTTCGGATCGACCGGGTCCGGCCCAGACGAGACGGCCGGTGTCGTGGTCAACAACAACAATCAGATACCGGTGTCCCCGTTTGTAAGAGATCTCATCGATGCCGATCCGACGTAGACCCTCGAGACGGTCGATGTTGGCTTCGACATCGTTGTTGACTCTGGTGATGATCGACCCGATCGTCCGCCACGCCACCCGTAACAGCTGACAGGTAGCACTCTTCGAAGTCCGGACCACAAGCCAGGCCGCCATCGCATCGAAATCGCGGGTATGGCCAGTGTCGTGTCTAGCCCAGGGAACCCGGGCAACTGTTGGGCCATGCAGACGACATTGGACTCGCTGGGCATCAGCCTCAATGAACACTCTCGTGGTGCCCGCATCCAGAGCCCGCCAACGTCGCCGCCCATCGCCGCTGTCATAACCCGGCGACCGGCGGCCACATAGGCCGCAACGACTCCTTGCCCTGGCGTCAGGACGAACCGACACGACGACCGCACCGGTTCTGTCGTCGAAACGGACACCCTCAACAACGGTGCGCACCAGCCCGCACGCCCGTTCCCATACCCTGTTGTACTGCACCCTGTTCCGCTCCTCATGTTTTCGAGCCTTCGACCGCGCGAAAACCTAGAAGCAGACAGGGTGCAACCCACGTCAACCCTCCCTAAACCACCCACGGATACAGCAGAAGAGCCGTTATGTGCGCCTACTCGGGCATGTTTTCGGTGTGGAGAGTCTCGTAGATCAGCGTGCCGTCAGTTTCTAGGAAACTCAATGTCACGGTAAGTCACGCGTGGGGGCGAGTATACGAACCCTGCACGACGGACTTAGATCTGGACATTGGACGCCGCGTCCGAATTCCATGTCCAACGACGCTGGCTGGATGAAGTGTTGTGGTGGATCAGCACGCTCTGCGCGAATCGTGTACGTTGTCTGTGTCATTTTCCTGTGATCCCAAGGAGGAGAGTTATCCCGATGAGACGTCCAGAGAAGTCGGCACGGCTGTGGGTGCTGCTGGCATCAGTGGGGCTCCTGGCCGGTCTGCTGGCACCGACCGCCGCTGCCGCCCCCGCCACCCCAGATCCAGTAGACATCCGAATCCTCACCTACTCGGACTGGCATGCCCAACTCGACCCGCTGTTCGTCTTCCCGACCGGCAACTTTGGGGGGGCCGGCGAATTGTCGACCTACTTCCAGGGCGAAGAGGCCGACAACCCGAACACCCTCATCATCACCGGTGGTGATGACTTTGGTGCGGCTCCGCCGTTGTCGAACTTCTTCAACGAGGAGCCGGCCGTGAGATCCCAGAGGATGATGGGGACAGATGTGAGTGCGCTCGGGAACCACAACTTCGACCGCGGAATCGACCATCTCCAGAGCATGATCAACATCGCCAAGAAGGGTGGAGAGCCAGGTGATCCCTACTACTACGTTGCGGCCAATCTGGAGAATGTTGATGACAATCTCGACGGTGTGAAGCCTTTCCGAATTTTCGATGTCGGAGGAGTCGATGTCGCGGTGATCGGCGTCACCAACCCTGATGCGCCAACCCTGGTGTTTCCGGGAAGGTTTGGGACGATCAACGTCACTGACCCGGTGGCAGCCGCAAACACCGCTCGTGCCAAGGCGGCCAAGAAGGGCGCCGACGTCTTCGTCCTGGTGGCGCATATGGGCATCGATGGTTTCAACGGGCCCAACGCTTTTGGTCCCCTGGTCGACTTGGCCAACGGCGTCAACGGATTCGACCTGGTAGTGGGCGATCACACCAATTTCGAATACGTTGACGAGATCAACGGGGCATTGGTAGTCGAGAACCAGAGTCGCGGTATCAGTTATGCGCGGGTGGACATGACCGTCCAGCCTGGTGCCAAAAAGAAGGACCCTTCGACGGTTACGTCCGCTTCCGTATCGATTGTCTCGGCGGTGAGCGGTGACGTCGTTCCCGACCCCGAGATCGTCGCCTTCCTGGCACCTCTGAGGGCACAGCTGGACGTGATTCTGGGCACCGTAATCGGCCAGTCGACACCGTTCATTCCCCGATCCGACGAGTGCGGGCAGTCTTCAGGACGCACCTGTGAATCGCTGGTGGGCAACGTGGTGACCGACGCCCTACGGGCGACCTATGGGACTGACTTCGCAATCACCAACTCCGGTGGTCTGCGTGCCGATCTGACCTGTCCAGATCCTGACCTCGGAGGGGACTTCTGTCCGCCACCCGACGGCGGTGATCACGAGATCACTGACGGCCAGGTGCTCACGGTGCTGCCATTCGGCAACGTCTCGGTGACCTACTCCCTCGACGGAGCAGAACTGAAGACGATGTTGGAGAACGGCGTGTCGAACATGCCTGGCGCAAGCGGCCGGTTTGCCCAGGTGTCAGGGCTCTGCTTCACCTACGATATCGAGGCTGCTGCGAGTAGCAGGGTGACGGGTGCGGTGCGCCAGGCCGGCGACGGCACTTGCACCGGGCCTGCGGTCGATCTGACGTCTGGCACGACCTATACGATGGCGTCGAACGACTTCATGGCTGCAGGTGGCGACGGTTATCCCGTCTTCACCGACCGGGCGACGACGCGAGCGGTGATGGATCAGGACGTCGCGGCCTATGTGACGGCGAACACGGTGCTCACGCCGACAATCCAGGGCAGGATCAACTGCACGACATCGGGTGCCACGGTGTGCCCGGTGCCGGTCCCGTAGCGCCGATCGTCGAAACGTTCGGTACCCCCCGGGTGATCCGGGGGGTACCGAAATTCAATCCCTCACAGGGGTCGCACAGACTTGCCCCCCCGGCCCCCACGCGTGACTTACCGTGACATTGAGTTTCATAGAAACTGGCGGCACGCTGATCTACGAGACTCTCCACACCGAGAACATGTCGTTCGAACACCCGCATATAACGGCTGCGAAATCAGGGGGTCATTGCATCGTTTCGGCGAGTTTGTCTGATGGTGTCATGCCGTTGAGGGTCTGTGGAGGGCGGGTGTTGAGCGAGTAGGCGGCTTGGTCGAGTTTGTCTTGTGTGTGTTGGGTGAGGGCTGTCATGTTGGTGCCTTTGGGGAAGTATTGGCGTAGTAGTCCGTTGGTGTTTTCGTTGGTGCCACGCTGTCACGGCGACTTGGGATCACAGAAGTAAACGTCAACTCCAGTGTCGATACTGAATTGGGCGTGTTGGACCATTTCTTTGCCTTGATCCCAGGTGAGGGACTGCCAGAGATGGTCGGGGAGTCGTTGGACGGTGACAGCCAACTGGTTACGGACGGCTTCTGCGGTGTTCCCATCGGGTAGT
>CAXMPK010000030.1:0-3926 GCA_964195405.1 uncultured Acidimicrobiia bacterium | reverse complement strand
CTCCTTCGGTTCCAACTCGTCCGCTATCTCTTTCGGCCTCGCCGTCCAAGACAAAACCCAAGGCGAACCCGTCGGACTACGGGTGGGGATGGCAGCCGGGGAACCGATCCAAGAAGACGGCGATGTTCACGGCACCGTCGTTGCACAAGCAAGCCGAATCGGAGATCTAGGAGACGCAGGCGAAGTCATCGTTTCCGACAGTGTCCGCCAACTCGCCGCAGGTAAAGGATTCACCTTCGAACCGAAAGGCGAAGTGTCACTCAAAGGGTTCGACGAACCCGGAAGCGTCTGGAAAGTAGCCGAAACACCCCGCCCATAACCGGCATTATGTGCGGTCCGTGATGCCCTGGGACAGGCGTACATAAGTGCCGTTGTGTGCGGGTCAATTTACGTTGCCTTGCGGGTGTTTCTCACGACGGAGAAGTCATGCTCCACTTTCGCGCAGACTCTCGCACACCGATCGTGGTGACCACTGTATGTTCGGCGCTGATGCAGACCTTCTTGTTCACCGACATCGAGTCGAGCACACGTCTTTGGGAGGAGCATCCGAATGAAATGGCATTGTCGCTGGCGAGACACGATGCAATTGTCAGCGATGCGATTGCTGGGGCAGAAGGCTCCGTCCTCAAGACAACTGGCGATGGAGCTATTGCCATCTTCGACTCGCCCTCCGGGGCGATAGCAGCGTCGATCGCCGCTCAGCGAACCCTGGCAGCCGAGGACTGGGGCTCAGCGGAACCCATCCGAGTCAGAATGGGAGTTCATGCCGGCGAAACGGAGAGGAGAGACGGTGACTACTTCGGGCCGGTAATGAATCGGGCTGCCCGGATCATGGCGGCAGGCCACGGTGGGCAGGTGTTGTTGTCATCGGTTGCTGCCAGGATGACAACGGGTTCGCTGCCTCCGGGAGCGACATTGAGGGATCTGGGCCCTCATCGTCTTAAAGATCTGACTGTCCCTGAGCGTCTTTTTCAGCTGATCCACTCTGACCTGCAGACTGAGTTCCCGCCCCCGACGACACTCGATGCCACACCGAACAATTTGCCTGTTCAAACTACTGAATTCCTAGGGCGGCATCAAGAGTTGGCAGCCATCCAATTGATGCTTGGGAGTCCCGCAACAAGACTCCTCACAATTACCGGTCCCGGCGGTGCAGGAAAGACCCGCCTCGGCTTGCAAGTTGGGGCTGAGCTCATGGATTCATTCCGAGATGGGATCTTCTTCGTTGACGTTTCCGCCGAATCCGACCCCGACTCTGCATTTGAGGCGATCGTTCGTGCTCTTGATCTCCCAGCCTTGGGTACTGGCGGTCCACTCGATGTCCTCAAAACCAGGCTGCGTGATCGCCAAATGCTCTTGGTGCTCGACAACTTCGAGCAGGTCATCGCAGCGGGTAGCGGCGTGTCCGAAATCCTGCAGAGTGCGCCCGATCTGAAGGTGGTCATCACCAGTCGAGAAACCCTCCGGGTCAGAGCTGAACAGGTCTACCCCGTCCCACCACTCTCGTTGCCCGACCCCTCAGATCCAGCGGCGGCGATTGCTGAGTCAGAGGCGGTCCAACTCTTTATGGATAGGGCAAGAGCCGTCAGACCCGACATCACTCTCAGCGACGAAAACGCGGTAACCATCGCCGAGATCTGTCTCCGTCTCGATGGTCTACCACTGGCAATCGAATTGGCGACTGCGAGATTGAATGTATTCACCCCCTCGGACCTGTTGGTCAGGCTTCGGGAACGACTCGACGTTCTCGGTGCCGGGGGCCGAGACCTGCCTGACCGGCAACGAACATTGTGGGGGGCGATCGGATGGAGCTACGAGCTTCTAACGGACGACGAGCGGAAACTTTTCGAGTTGTTTTCCGTGTTTTCAACAGCCAGCCTTCCCGCCCTCGAGGCGGTGGCAGACTCGGCCATGGATCTCGACGTCGTGCTCGACGTCCTCTCCTCGCTGGTGGACAAAAGCCTTGTCCGCCAACACAAGAGAGGGACCTCTTTCACCTTCTCGATGTTGCTGATGATCAAGGAGTATGCCGAGGAACGTCTCGCTGATGAGCCACAGCGTGATAGCCAGGTTCGCGAGGCCCATGCCCGCTACTTCTCCGAATTCGCCTTCGGTCTCCAAGACCGGCTACGAGGCCCCGAAGGCGGGTCGGCGTTGGAGGAACTCGAATCAGATATCGGGAACCTGAGGACCGCATGGCGTTACTGGGTCGACGTCGGAGCGATCGAGCAGCTTTTCAACCTGCTGGACAGCTTGTGGGCACTCCACGAAGCAAAGGGTTGGTACCACGCTGCGATAGAATTGGCGACGGACACGCTCGGGGTCCTGGCCACGGCGGAGACGTCAGCCGAACTCGCAGCCGAAGAGCTGGCGTTGCGCACCAGTCTCGCTCGTGCCTTGCTAGCCGTCCGCGGGTACACCGTCGAAGTCGAAGAGGAATTCAAGAGGGTCCTGGATCTGGCGGACTCGACTGGAACGGTCGAACAACGTTTCCCCGTCTTGAGGGCTCTGGCGAGCTACTACGTCCAGACCGGCGACGGGAGAAGCGCTCTAGAAATCGGGAAAGAGCTCTTGGAGTTGGGCGAAGAGAGAAACGACCAGAACATGATCATCGAAGGTCACTCTGTCATCGGAATCTCACTCATCTACGTGGATGTAGACAACTGCCTGACCCATCTCGACAAAGCGATCGACCTCTACGACCCGACAACTCACCCCCCAAGTCGCTTTTATCTCGGTCCGAACACGGGGGTCATCGCCCGCATCAGCACAGCACTGATGCGATGGGAAAGCGGGGACCTTGAACAGGCTGTGAAGCGAGCCACTGAAGCCGTCGAGATGGCACGCGATATCGACCATCCATACAGCATCGCCTATGCCCTCTACCACAACGGATTTCTAGCCATCAGCCGAGGCAGATTCGAGGAGTGCCTCGGGTTCGCAAAAGAACTGGCTCAGATCTCCGAAGAGAACGACTACGTGCTGTGGGGGACGCTATCGACAGTGCTGGAAGGTGTGAGCCGCACGGCGCTCGGTGATGTCGCGACAGGTTTGGCGATGACAGAAGCTGGTGTCGAATTCTACAAAGGACTTACAACTCCGCCGGTTTTCTGGCCCCTCGTGCTTATGTTGCGCAGCGGGGTGCACGCAATGGCCGGCGATCCGAAGCGAGCCCTCGAACTCGTCGACGAAGCGCTAACAGCAGCAGAAGCCGGAGGAGCCATCTCCCCCGAGATCTGGGTGGTCCGCGCTGACCTGCTGCGGATGATCTCCGACGCCGGCCCGGACGTGGCGGAGGAGCTCTACGCGAGGGCTCAAGCCGAGTCACTTCACTTGGGACTCCGTCTGACCGAGCTCAAAGCTCTAAGCCGCCTCGTTCAGCTTCGCCGTGAGCAGGGCCGTACACCCGACCGAAGTGATGATTTGGCAGCGGTCTACGACGCTTTCACCGAAGGATTCGACGAACACGATCTAAAGACGGCAAAGGAAATCCTGAGCGGATAGCGCTTATCGACCCCTCCCACACCGATCCCCCCATGCTTTGGGTTATGGCTTGGAATGCGACAGGGACGTCTCGTGGCTCTCCCGGTGCGTAAACACCGCCACAACTCTTTACGTAGAGCCCCCCGGCCTTGGATAAACAACGACTGGTAGATGGTTTCGTGGCTCACATACATTCCCGGGTTGTCACCGTATGTGCGTTTCAGCCAGAGGACCATCTGCTGGGGTGACCACCACTCAGCCAGTTTCTCCTCAACAAGCCCACGCAACACCGGATTGACTGCGAGTTTCGACGGTTTAGGACGACGAGCCCGGTGCCAAGCCGTCCGATCAGCACGATGAGCCCGATACCCGACCCGGCCCCCATTACGGACCAACTCCCTCGAAATGGTTGAAGGAGCACGACCAAGACGAGCCGCCACCAT
>CAXMPK010000029.1:0-108373 GCA_964195405.1 uncultured Acidimicrobiia bacterium | reverse complement strand
GGGCGGCCTCAATCGCCGAGGGCGATGCCGAGATGACGGGCCGTCTCGAGCCAGGGATGATCGAGAGGAACCGACTTGACCTGCCCGGCAACCTCCTCGAGCGGCACGGCCGCCGTGGATTCGCCTCTTGCCGCCACCATCACGCCATGAATGCCCTCGGCGATGTAGCTGCTGGCAGCGGCGCCCAAACGAGTGGCAAGCAGGCGATCCGCCGGGGACGGCGTGCCACCTCTTTGAACATGCCCGAGGATTGTGATCCTGGATTCGAGTCCGGTGAGGCCGGCGAGGGTCGAAGCAAGTTGGGTGGTTCCACCGGCGCGGGTGCGATCAAACTCCTTGAGCTTCTTCTTCATCTCTTTCCTGTCCCGTTCTTCGCTTGTCTCCATCTGATCGACCATTGCCGACCTGATCGAGGCGTCCTCCTTAGAAATAGCACGCTCGGCCACCGCCACGATCGAGAAGGTGCCGGCGGCGCCACGCCGCGACGCGATCGAGGAAGCAACCGCTTCGACGTCGTATGGAATCTCCGGGAGGAGGATCACATCGGCACCGCCGGCAAGACCTGCTCCCAGGGCGAGCCACCCGACTCTGTGGCCCATCAGCTCGACAACCATGATTCGGTGGTGTGAATGGGCCGTCGAGTGAAGCCGGTCGATGGCTTCCGTTGCAATGTTCACCGCCGTGTCAAAACCGAAGGTGAAGTCGGTCCCCACAACGTCATTGTCGATTGTCTTGGGAAGCGTGACCACCCTGATCCCGACCTCTTCGAGCTTCAAGGCGTTTTTCATGGTGCCGTCCCCACCGAGACACACCAGCGATTCGATCTCGTGTTGCTCCACCACCTTGCGCATCAGTGGCCGCATGTCCTTCTTGGTTCCGTCATCCATCTCCATCCTGTCGACCTTGCTCCGGCTTGTTCCCAAGACGGTGCCGCCGCGGGTGAGGATTCCAGAGAGGTCGTTCGAGTCGAGTTCGACGAATCGGTTCTCCATCAGGCCTTTGAAACCGTCTAGAAAGCCGATGACTCTCATGCCGTGAGCGCGCTGAGCTGACTTGCCGACCGCCCTGATCGCGGCATTTAGCCCTGGGCTATCCCCACCTGCGCTGAGTATTCCGATCGAACGTGTCACAAGGCGATGGTATCTATTGATGAGCTGTCATCGATATTCGGAGAACGACTCGCCATGGCCACCTCCACTAGCCGGTAAGGGCCTCAGGGATAGCGTCTCGCCAGGTCGATACAACCTCACTCAGGTCGATGCTCTTTCTGTTGATAATGAGATGATCGCCTCCAACTGTGCCCAGTCGCCTAGCCAAGTCGCCAGACAGATCGAACTTTCCGGGCGCGAACACAGCCAGGAATCGATGGGGATCCTCAGAGAAGGGATTGTTGAGCACGACGTCGGCGCCCACGCCAGACGCAATACAGATTTCGGCGATGGCAACCGCAGCGCCACCGTCGGAGATGTCATGGAGAACCGGCACATTGTGAGCCATGTCGAGAGCCAGCTCGATGACTTTCCGGGCTGTCTCAGGATTGGGCTCGGTTGGCCGTCCTGAGAGCGCATTGCCGATGACCCGTTGCAAGGCCGAACCCGCCTGGCTGGAGGATGCGGCCGGCCCGACCTCCCAGATTTCCATCCCAGCCCCGGCGCGATTCAAGCGTGGCGGCGATTTCGGCATCGGATCGGCCAGACCGAGAAGCCCGACTACGGGAGTGGGGTGGATGTCCAAGCCTTCCGTCTCGTTGTAGAACGAAACGTTGCCTCCGACAACCGGGATGTCCAACGCTTCAGCCGCCTCGGAGATGCCATCGACCGTCTCTTTGAACTGCCACATCACTTCGGGGTTTTCAGGGTTGCCAAAGTTGAGGTTGTCGACGATTGCGAGAGGTCTGGCACCGGTGATCGCCACGTTGAGGGCTGCCTCGTAGACGAGCCGTTGGCTGCCGTGTCGCGGGTTGAGGTAGCAAAGCCGGCCGTTCCCATCGGTGGAAACCGCTAGACCCTTCTCAGTGCCTTTGATCCGCAGCAATGACGCATCACTACCGGGTCCGACCACGGTGTTGAGAAAGAGCATGTGGTCGTACTGCTCGTGGATCCAGGCCGAGGAGCCGATCGCCGGGTCGGCCAGAAGTTCGAGAAGTGTTGTCGCCTCGTTAGTGATCTCGATCTTCGATTCTGTTTGCCACAGACTGTCGATCCATTCAGGGCGAACCGCCTCGCGGTCGTAGAGAGGAGCGTCATCGGCCAGGGAGGCTGCGGGCAGTTCGGCGACAGTCTCGCCGTTGTGCTTGATGGAGAGGGTGCCGCCTTTCTTCACCTCGCCAACAACAGCTGAGTCGATTTCCCACTTGTCGGCCACAGCAAGAACTTCGTCGACTTGTGTCGGATCGACGAAGGCCATCATCCTCTCCTGTGATTCGGACATGAGCAGTTCGGGTGCGGTCATTCCCGACTCGCGGGTGTGGACTGCGTCGAGGTCGACATCCATTCCCACGCCGGCCCGGCCTGCCGGTTCTGAGATCGCACAACTAAGTCCGGCGGCTCCGAGGTCCTGGACGCCGACCACCAGACCCTTTTTGTAGAGTTCGAGACAGGCCTCGATCAGTTTCTTTTCCTCGAAAGGGTCGCCGACTTGAACGGATGGGCGCTTCGACTGCGACTCATCATCAAACGACGAGGATGCGAGGACCGAGGCGCCCCCGATGCCATCGCGACCGGTGGCCTTGCCCAGAAGCACGGCGATCGAACCGGGTACTCCGGCAGTGCCCAGGACAAGCTGCTCACGCTGGAGAATCCCGAGACACATCACGTTGACCAATGGATTTCCCGAGTAGCAGTCGTCAAATTCCACTTCACCTCCAACTGTGGGCACGCCGACGGCATTTCCATAGCCGGCGATGCCCGAGACGACACCCTTGAACAGGTAGCGGTTCATAGGTTCGGTCAGTGGCCCGAAGCGAATCTGATCCCAGAGGGCGATGGGCCGGGCCCCCATGGTGAACACATCTCTGAGAATGCCCCCTACACCCGTGGCAGCGCCCTGATATGGCTCAACGAAGGACGGATGGTTGTGACTTTCGATCCGCAGTGCCGCCAGCCAACCGTCGCCGATGTCGACGACACCGGCATTCTCACCAGGTCCGACCACCACCCAGGGGGCTTCCGTAGGGAAACGCCCGAGATGAGCCCGAGATGATTTGTACGAGCAGTGCTCCGACCACATCACGGAATACATCGCCAACTCGGCTGGGCGAGGGTCACGCCCCAAGATCCTGATGACTGATTGATATTCGTCGTCGGTCATCCCCAACAGGCGGTGAACAGGTTCCTGGGTGGTGGTCATGCTGGGACGAGGGAGTGGAGGAAACTCTCGAGAAGGATGTTCCCGTCGATCGACCCGAGAAGCTCGTCCGTCCCCCGCTCAGGATGTGGCATCACACCGACCACGTTGCCCTCCGCATTGGTGACAGCCGCAGCCTGTCTTTGGGAGCCGTTGGGATCGTTGATATAGCGAAGGACGATGCGACCACTGTGGGTCGGGTCGACCCAGTTGCCTTGGTAGGAGTTCAACGGGATTCGGAGCCGTTGACCGACTTCGGCTGAGCGGGTGAGCACGCTGTTGGTATCCATCACTTCGACGTCGACGAATTTACAAATGAACGACATGTCTCGGTTTGCGATATGGGCCCCGGGCAGAAGCCGTGACTCGCAGAGCATTTGCCAGCCGTTGCAGATTCCCAGGATCGGTCGACTTTCGCCAGCGAGTCGGATCACTTCGTCCATGGCGGGGGCGAATCGGGCAATGGCCCCAGTCCGGAGCGCGTCACCGTGGGCGAAACCACCGGGGAGTATCACCCCATCGAAATCGGAAAGGTCTGTCTCCCGATGCCAGACGAGGTCCGCTTCGCCACCGAGCGCTTCGATGGCGTGGACGACATCGTGTTCACAGTTGACACCGGGAAAGACAATGACGGCCGTCTTCATCTGTGGATCTGAACCTTGAAGTCCTCGAGCACCGGGTTGGCGAGTAGTTGTTTGCACATTTCTTCGACCCTGGTCTCGACCTCTTCGTCGTCATCCCCATCAACCTCGAGGTGGATTACCCGGTCCATTCGGACCGACTCGATCTCGGTGAAACCCAAATCGTGAAGGGCCCGTTTGACCGTTGTGCCCTCCGGATCAGCGATCTCCGGTCGCCGGTCGACTGTGATCGTCACCTTCAAGTGGTGTCACCTGTGAGGTAGTCGGCAAAGCTCGCGCCTGTGATGCGTTCAAAGGCCTCGACGTAGCGAGCCCGGCTTCCTTCGACAATCTCAGCCGGAAGATCAGGGGGAGGGGGGTTCTTATCCCAGGATTGAGTCTCCAGCCACTCGCGGACATACTGCTTGTCTAACGATGGCACCTCATGGCCCGGCACCCATTGGTCGGCTGGCCAATAGCGGGACGAGTCCGGGGTGAGCACCTCATCGATGAGCAACAGTTTGTTGTCGGCGAATCCGAATTCGAATTTGGTGTCGGCGAGGATGACACCGCGATCGGCTGCGTACTGCCTCGCTCGTTGGTAGATGTCGATTGAGCGACGGCGGAGCTCTTCGTAGAGATCGTCGCCCAAAATCTCGCGGGTTTGAGCCTCGGTGATGTTCTCGTCATGACCCGATGTTGCCTTGGTCGCCGGTGTGAAGATCGGCTCCGCCAGCCTGTCGGCGAGTTGCAGCCCCTCGGGCAAATGCTCGGTAGTGGGACCGCCACCATCGCGGTATTCGCGCCAGGAGGATCCGTAGAGATACCCTCGCACAACACACTCTACGGGTACGACATCGGCACGCCGAACCACCATCGAGCGGCCCTGGAGGTCGATCAACTCCGCCTCCGAGACCCCCTCTATCTCGGAGAGATCGGTGCCAATGAAATGGTGGGGAGTCTGGAGAAGGTCAAAGAAATGAAGGCTGAGACCGGTGAGAACGCGCCCTTTGTCGGGGATGGTCTGGTTGAGGATCACGTCGTATGCGGAGATGCGGTCGGTGGCCACAAACAGAAGGGTGTCGGAGTCGATCTCGTAGATCTCTCGGACTTTTCCTGAGGCAATATGAGGCAGTGTCGGCACGAGCGGGCAGATTAGTGCCGGTGACACCGGTGACGGTTCTTGCTCATATTTCCCAGTTAGCCTCCCCCGTCATGTCTTTCGATGCCGACCGTGTCGCCGAGTTGCTGGCTGGTGACCGCTATGCCGGCTCATTGGGCGTGGAGATCGTCCAGGTCGAACCCGATGAGATTGTGGTTGCTTTGGACGTGACCGAGGAACACGCCAACTTCCTCGGTATCGGGCATGGAGGCATGGTGTTTTCGTTGGCGGATTGCGCCCTTTCCCTGGCGTCGAACACCCAGTTCGAGACCGCGATGGCTGTGGACGCTCACATCGCTTTGACAGCACCCAGTCGTCCCGGCGATCGCCTCACCGCACGCATCGTCGAGGTTTCGGCTTCGAAAAGGCTGGCCACCTATCGGGTCGACGTGTCGAGGGGAGACGGGCTAACAGTTGCCGCGTTCACCGGCACTGTTTATATCGCCACGGCCTAGGACCCTTCGGGTTCTAGCCTGATCCCGCTTTGGCCTTGATCAAGTACGTGGTGTTTCACCCGTGGAAGGCTGGGACAATTCTGGTTGTGGGGGTACTACTTGGGTTGTTCTCGTTCTACGCATATCAAGTGAATACGGCCTTCGCTGTTGTCGCGACCGAGGAGTTCCACCCCGAGGCGGCACGCGTCGCCATAGAGGCCGCCCCGCCGGCTCAAGCCCCAGCAGTCGATCTGGAGTATGACGAGCCCAAATTCGACGTCAACGAAGACCCCCTCGAGTTGGTCAAAGAGCGTCTGGGTTCTGCGATCGACCCAAGGACGGTTCATCCCACATCGTTCAGCGATCCAATCGACGATGAGGTTTTCGACGCCTATCTACTCGTTGGGACCGACGCTTCCGGGTTCCTGGCTGATTCCATCATCCTCGGATTGCAGCCAACCGAAGGCGGAACCGAAGCCAGCGCACCGATCATGGTCAGCCTGCCCCGTGATCTGTGGGTGTGGAACATCTGCAAAGGAGCTTTCAGCCGGTTGAACGTGGGTTTGGGTGGTTGCAAGGGGTCTGCTTCTGGGGCCGAACTGCTGGCATTGATGGTGGAGGACTACACAGGGATTCCCATCGATCATCTCGCCAAGATCAGTTTCACCGGGTTTTCTGGGCTGGTGAACGTCATGGGTGGCATTTCGGTCTGTGTCAACTATCCGACTCGCGACGCCAAAGCTCACCTCGACATCCCAGCCGGCTGCCAACGGCTCAACGGCGAACAGGCCCTCGCCTGGGTGCGGTCTCGTCACACCGAGCAATTGAAAGGCGGAGAGTGGGTCCAAGTAGCGGGATCGGACTTCGCACGTCAGAAACGCCAGCAGGATGTGCTGTTTCAATTGGCCGGGTCGGCTGCTCGAGTGTCGTCACCGGCCGCTCTCACGGAAGCCTTGAGATACGTTGCCAATTCGGTTCGACTCGATTCGGGCTGGTCGCTTAGTCAGGCGATTTCGACCGGTTGGAAGTACCGGGGCATCTCCAAAGACTCGGTGAGCCGTTTCACTATCGAAGCAGATGGTTTTCGCACTTCCGGCGGAAAGGCTGTCCTCATCCCGACCTCGTCATTCGACGAGCAACTAGCGACGGTCTACACCCTTCCGTAACAGTGTCAGGCCTGAGTCAGGTTCTCAAGGCGTGCAAAGACCGGGCGGGCAGTTTGCTTGATTCGCTCCAGGTCGAAGCAGCCATCCAGTTTCGTCTCGCTCAGGGTCACTTCGGGATCAGCCGCAAGTAGGTCCTTCAGATGGCCTTCACCGTTCCATGCGGCCATCCCGTTGCGTTGCACCACGCGGTAGGCCTCGTCCCGGGTCATCCCCTCTTCAATCAGTGCCAGCAGCACGGCTTGGCTGAAGACGAGTCCGTGGGTGGAGTCGAGGTTTGCCTTCATCCGGTCTGAATCGACAATTAGATGTTCGACCAAACCGGCGAATTTCACCAGCATGTAGTGGAGGGCGATCGACGAGTCGGCGAGGACCACCCGTTCCGCCGAGGAGTGGGAGATGTCCCGTTCGTGCCAGAGAGCGACATTCTCCAAACCGACCTGTGAGTACCCCCTGAGTAGCCGGGCCATTCCCGTCATCCGCTCTGAGAGGATCGGGTTGCGCTTGTGTGGCATCGCCGACGAGCCCTTCTGTCCTGGTCCAAATGCCTCGCGTGCTTCACCAACTTCGGATCGCTGCAGGTGTCTGATCTCGGTGGCCATCCGTTCGATCGACGCCCCGATCAGCGCCAATGTCGTCAGGTATTGAGCATGCCGGTCACGGGCCGTGACCTGGGTCGATGCCGGCTCGATGCCGAGACCGAGCGACTCACACACCTCCGCTTCGATCTCAGCCGGCACATGGGCATAGGTGCCGACTGCTCCCGAAAGCTTCCCCACCGACACGGCAACCCGGGCTGAAGCGAGACGCTCACGGTCTCTTTCAAGCTCAAAAGCCCAGCTGGCAAGCTTGAGTCCGAAAGTGGTGGGCTCGGCCCAGATGCCGTGAGTACGACCGATCATGTAGGTGTTGTGATGCTCTTCGGCACGTCGTATCACTATGTTGAACAGGTGTGTCAAAGAGTCGTAGAGGAGGTCTGCCGAGTCCCTGAGTAGAAGCCCTCCTGCCGTGTCGACCACATCCGATGAGGTGAGCCCGTAGTGAATCCAGCCGGCTGCCTTCTCACCGGCCTTCTGCCCGAGGACGTCGACGAACGCTGCCAAATCATGGTTGGTGACTGCTTCGCGTTCGGCCACCTCGGCTGGTGTCGGATTGGTGGCCGCGGCCGTGGCTTCGGCGATCCCGGCCGGGACCATGCCGAGTTTCTCGAAGGACTCGAGAGCAGCTACTTCGACTTCTTTCCAAGCATCGAACTTGTGCTGGTCTGACCAGATGAGGCCCATCTCCGGCAACGTGTAGCGGTCTATCACGGGTCTGATGATGCCACGCCATCTCGTGTTCCGCTTTCGATGCCACGCCGGTTAGCGTCGCCATTTCATGCGACGGATCACGATCGGCCAGGCACGCCGATTTGCCTTAAACGCACAAGGCTTCAGCGGCGGTCGTGCCACCGGGCGTGTTGACACCCGTCACTATCGCAAAGTGGTCGATCATGTTCGACTGATACAGCTCGACTCGGTCAACGTTTTCAGCAGGGCCCATTTCATGCCCTTCTTTTCTCGTCTCGGCCGATACGACCGCGATGGGCTGGACAAATGGCTCTGGCGCTCAGGGGAGATGTTCGAGTATTGGGGGCACGAGGCCTCGCTCATACCTTCGCACCAACACCGGTTGTTTCGGTGGCAGATGGAGCGCGGTGCTGGTTGGAACGCGATGACGAGGCTCCAAGAAAAGGAGCCCGGCTACATCGAGGATGTTCTCGACCAGGTTCGGGAACGTGGCCCGATCCAAACCAAGGAACTGGATGATGCCGGGGAGCGGATGGGTCAGACAATGTGGAATTGGAACACGGGCAAGCTCGCCCTGGAGATTCTCTTTATGGAGGGACGGATCACTTGTGCTGACCGGCCCAACTTCACCCGGATGTACGACCTTCCCGACAGAGTGATTCCCGGTGAGCATCTAAATGCACCGGACGTCGGACGTGAGGAGGCCCAAACGACTCTGCTCGAGCTGGCAGCCCGGGCGATGGGCGTCGCCACCGCCGACGATCTTGGTGACTACTACCGGATCAGAATGCCCGATGCCCGTCCGCTGGTTGACCGAATGGCTGAAAAGGGTGAGTTGGTGGAGGTGACTGTGGAAGGCTGGGGAAAACCTGGGTTTCTGCATCCAGAAGCCGTTTTGCCACGAACCGCCCGAGGCACGGCACTGCTGTCGCCTTTCGACAACCTGATCTGGTATCGGCCCCGTATCCAGCGTTTATGGGACTTCCACTATCGGATCGAGATCTGTGTGCCCGAGCCACAACGGGTTTACGGCTATTACGTGTTGCCGTTTCTGCTGGACGGTGACCTGGTGGGCAGGGTGGATCTCAAGACGGATCGTCAGGAGGGGGTTCTCCGTGTCAAAGGTGCTTTTGCCGAGCCCGATGTCGACAGAATCGCAGTCGGCAGGGCCCTCCGTCGGGAACTGGAACAAGTCGCAGCCTGGCTAGCCATGTCCGACATCGAAATTGTCCCCAACGGCAACCTTTCCACCTTTCTGTGAAGATTATTGGGGGTACAGCGCGGGAAAATCTTCACAGAAAGGCTAAGAGAAGGCATTTAGCCCGGTGATCGCCTGACCCATCATTAAGGTGTGGATCTCGTTGGTCCCCTCATAGGTGAACACCGTCTCCAGGTTGGCCATGTGACGGAACACTGGATACTCGAGTGTGATCCCGTTGGCGCCGAGTATCGAGCGGGCGGTGCGGGCCACGTCCAGGGCGTTGCGGACGTTGTCGAACTTCCCGAATGAGATCTGCTCGGGGACGAGTCTGCTGTCGTCTCGCATTCGACCCAGATGCAGGGCCAGCAGGGTGCCCCGCTGCACGGTGACCATCATCTCGACCAGCTTGCGCTGGGTCAGTTGGAAGGAGGCGATGGGCTGATCAAACTGGATCCGTTCCTTGCTGTAAGCGAGGGCGGTCTCATAACAAGACCTTGCTGCCCCCATCGCACCGAAGGTGATGCCAAACCGCGCTTCGTTGAGACATGACAATGGGCCGCGCATCGACGCCACACCTGGCAAAACGAAGTCGTCGGGCAGCCTGACGTTGTCGAAAAGCAATTCCGAGGTCACCGAAGCACGAAGTGACGCCTTTTTCTTGATGTCGGGTGCTGAGAACCCAGGACTGTCGGTAGGAATGATGAACCCACGGATGCCCCCATCGGTTTGTGCCCAGACGATCGCCACATCCGCGATCGACCCGTTTGTAATCCACATCTTCGAACCGTTGATGATCCAGTCGGAGCCGTCCCGCTTGGCGTTGGTACGCATCGATGCCGGATCCGAGCCGGAGTCGGCTTCAGTCAGGCCGAAACAGCCGATGGCTTCGCCTTTGGCCATCTGGGGGAGCCAGGTCTGCTTCTGCTCCTCGGAGCCGAACTTCCAGATGGGAAACATCGCGAGGGAACCCTGCACTGATACGAAAGAGCGAATCCCCGAATCTCCCGCCTCTAACTCGATCGAAGCCAACCCGTATGCCGTTGCTGATGTGCCGGCACAGCCGTACCCCTCGAGGTGCATTCCGAGCATGCCCAACTCGCCAAAGTCGCGGGCCAATTGCTCGTGCGGAATTGTTCCGGCTTCCCACCAGTCGCCGACGTGCGGGTTGATCTCGTTGTCGACATAGGAGCGAACGGTGTCACGAAGCAGTATCTCTTCTTCCGAGAGGAGAGAGTCGATTGCGAGAAAATCGTGCGGGTCGGGCTTGTCGAATGAAACGTCACTCATGTGGGACCGATGGTATCGCCCAACCGGTCGGATTACCCAGCCAAAGTCTTGGCAGCGAGGTCTTTGCGATACTCGGCGAGAGCTTTGGCTAGGTCCTCATCGTCGATCGCCAACATCGCCACCGCAAGCAGGGCAGCATTGGTAGACCCGTCGATGGCGACGGTTGCCACCGGGACTCCGGTCGGCATCTGAACCGTGGCGAGGAGGGCATCCATCCCATCGAGGGAAGCACTGATCGGCACACCTATCACTGGGAGCAACGATTTGGCTGCCATTACCCCGGCCAAGTGAGCGGCTTTTCCGGCTCCGGCGATGATCACCTCGAAACCCTGATCTGCAGCGGTGGACGCGAATTCGATCGCCTCGTCCGGGGTCTTGTGTGCCGAAAGGACCCGGACTTCGTGTTCGATCCCGAACTCTTCCAGCATCATGCCGGCTTTCAACATGACCGGCCGATCCGAACCGGAGCCCATGACTATTGCGACTTTGTGACCCATTGGGCGGGACGGTAGTTGATTGAGAATCTCGCTCGAATAGAGCGCACATAGAGTCGATGTTCAGCGGGACCAAACCTTCTCTAGAGCGTGATCTCGCACGGTGGGGCCAAGGTGGAACCAGCCCCCAGGGACACAAGCAGAAGTAATTGTTGTTTCGTGGCCCGAGACCATTGCTCCGTCCCTCGTCGAAGAGCTCGACGTTGGCCGATCAACGCGCGATGTCGGTTCTGAACTGGAGTCCCGGCCATCGAACGATTTCCGCAGCTGAGTAGGCCCGGTCCTCCGCTTCGTCGATGGTGGAACCTGTTCCCACGAGATTGAGCACCCTTCCCCCGTTCACCAGGAGCTCTTTGCCCTCACGGACCGTCCCGGCGTGAAACACGATCACGTCGTCAGGAATGTTGCTGAGCCCCTTGATCACTGCTCCCTTCTCCGGCGACTGTGGGTAGCCCTTTGCCGCCAGCACGACGTTCACAATCGTCATGTCCGACCACTCCGGTGATGCTCCTTCGAGTACATCAACGAAGTCGGACTCCATTCGGGGCAGAACAGCTTGTGTCTCTGGATCGCCGAGGCGGACATTGAACTCGAGGACCTTGGGTCCGTCCGGCGTCAGAACCAACCCGACATACAGAAACCCGGTGAAAGGGTTCCCTTCCGATTCCATCTGCCTGAGAGTGGGATCAACAACATCGCTCATCACGGAATCGACCAGCCCGCCCGGAAGGTCATCCACTGGCGAATACGATCCCATCCCACCGGTGTTTGGGCCATCATCACCATCGAGCAGACGCTTGTAGTCACGAGCGGGCTCCAGCGGAACAGCGCCCTTTTCTGTGCAGACCGCAAAAACACTCACCTCTGGACCCTCGAGAAACTCCTCGATCAACACCCGAGACCCCGCCTCCCCGAACGCTCCCTCGAAGCAATAGTCGACCCAAACCATCGCTTGCTCACGGTCGTCGGTGACCAGCACGCCTTTGCCTGCGGCCAGCCCATCGGCCTTGACGACAAAGGGTCCATCAAGCTGGTCGATCTGCATCTTGGCCGGGCCTGGCTTTGTAAAGGCCCACGACATAGCAGTCGGTACACCAGCGCGACCCATCACCTCCTTGGCGTAGGTCTTGGAGGACTCAAGCCGAGCCGCTGATCGTGTTGGCCCAAATACCGGAATTCCAAGTGCTGAAACCGCATCGACGACGCCGGCGGCCAGTGGTGCTTCAGGTCCGACCACCACCAGGTCGACACCGTGCACTCGTGCCATCGCCGCGATGGCTCCCACGTCATTGACCCCAATGCCCTCGACCGTTGGTCCCAGTTCAGCGAGGCCTGGGTTGCCGGGGAGTGAGATCAGTTCTTTGACGCGAGAGGACTGGGCCAGTTTCCACCCCATGGCGTGCTCCCGCCCGCCACTTCCGATCAGAAGGACCTTCATGAGAGGTTGATCAGCTGTGAGCGCTCCGGGCCAACCGAAACCCATCCCACCGGTACGCCAACCGAATCCTGGATGTACTCGATGTACGTCTGAGCCCCCTTGGGGAGGTCGTCATATTCCCGGATCCCGGTGATATCTTCACGCCACCCAGACAGTTCGGTGTAAATGGGCTCGCAGTGATAGAGCACAGACTGCTGGGCGGGGAAATCGGTGAAGTCGCCTTCGGCCGATCGGTATCCGGTGGCCACCTTGATGATGTCAAAAGCGGAGAGAATGTCCAGCTTCGTCAGAAAGATCTTGGTGAGACTGTTCACCCGCACCGCATAACGGAGTGCGAGCAGGTCAAGCCAGCCGCAGCGACGACGACGACCGGTGACCGTGCCGTACTCGCCCCCCAATTCGATCATGGTGTCACCGGTCTCATCGTCGAGTTCGGTGGGGAATGGACCGGTGCCTACGCGGGAGATGTAAGCCTTGGTCACGCCGATCACCTCATCGATGACCTTGGGTCCGACACCGGTCCCCACAACTGCTCCTCCCGCTGTGGCGTTGGACGAGGTCACGAACGGGTAGGTGCCGTGGTCGATGTCGAGCAACGTGCCCTGAGCCCCTTCGAACAGGACGTTTTTCCCGTCCTGAATTGCGTTCCAGAGGAGTAGCGAGGTGTCGACAACATGAGGTTTCAGCCTTTCCGCGTATTCCAGGTATTCAGCGACGATCTCGTCGGCATCCATGGGCAATGTGTTGTAGACGCGGGGGAGGATTTTGTTCTTCTCCACGAGGGCCGCCTCGACCTTCTCTCTGAAGATCTTCTCGTCGAAGAGATCCTGGACCCTGATTCCAAAGCGGGCGTACTTGTCGGTGTAGGCGGGACCAATTCCCTTTTTGGTGGTCCCGATCTGGTTCTTGCCGAGATAGCGCTCGATTGCCGCATCCAGTTTTCGGTGATAGGGCATGATCAGATGGGCATTTGTGGAGAGCTTCACCGAACTGGGATCAAGGCCTCGGTCGGTCGCCATATCCATCTCGGCGAGCAGGACTTGAGGGTCGATCACGGTGCCCGACGCAATCACTGGAACACAGTCCGGGTAGAGGATGCCAGAGGGGATCAATGAGAGAGCGAGTTTCTCATCACCGACGACGATGGTGTGCCCCGCGTTGTTCCCACCTTGGAAACGGACTACGTAGTCGGCCTTTTCGGCAAAGAAGTCAACGACACGGCCTTTGCCCTCGTCACCCCATTGGGCGCCGATAACGATGGTGGCTGGCATGACGTGGAGCGACGGTAGTCATGCGTGTGCAGTGGTGGCCCTCACAGGGCCATGGCTGCACACGCTCGGCTGTGGAAACGGCGAAACAGAGAGTTCACACTTCGGCAACCGACCGGCAACTGATTGCAGATAGAAAGTCTATGTTCGCGTAAGAAGAACTACACAAAGGAGAGCAACGTGACCAAGACGGCTGCCGACGTCTTATCCCTTATCGTCGATGAGGGATACGAATTCATCGACCTTCGCTTTTGCGACCTCCCCGGCCAGGTCCAGCATTTCACTGTTCCCACCCACCAATTGACCGAAGAGTCATTTGAGGATGGCTTTGGATTCGACGGCTCCTCGATCCGTGGGTTCCAGGACATTCAGGAGTCAGACATGCTCCTGATCCCCGACCCATCGACAGCGGTCGATGACGTCTTTCGGGACAGGAAGACACTGATTCTCTACTGCTTCGTCAACGACCCGATCACGGGCACGCCTTATGAGAAGGACCCTCGTTATGTCGCCAAGAAGGCGGAGGACTACCTGATCAGTACCGGGATTGCTGACATTTCCTACTGGGGCCCCGAGGCCGAGTTCTACATCTTCGACGATGTTCGCTTCGGTCAGGATCAGAACTCCGGTTATTACTTTGTCGACTCTGTCGAAGGCGCTTGGAATTCTGGGGAGTACGAAGAGGGGGGAAACCTCGGCTACAAGCCTCGCTACCAAGAGGGCTACTTCCCTGTCCCTCCCACAGACCATTTCCAGGACCTTCGTTCCGAGATGACAGCTCGTCTCGAGGACGCTGGGATCGAAATCGAAGTCCAGCACCATGAGGTGGGAACGGCGGGCCAGGCTGAGATCGATATGCGCTACGACACATTGTTGCGTACCGCCGACAACGTCACTCTCTACAAGTACATCGTGAAGAACACGGCATGGGAGGTGGGGAAAACGGTCACATTCATGCCCAAGCCGATCTTCGAAGACAACGGGTCTGGCATGCATACCCACCAGTCGTTGTGGAAGGACGGGGAGACACTGATGTTCGATGAAGGGGGATATGCCGGTCTCTCTGATCTGGCGCGTTGGTACATCGGCGGGTTGCTCAAGCACGCGCAAGCTGTCTTGGCATTTGCTGCGCCGACGACCAACTCGTATCACCGATTGGTCCCCGGCTTCGAGGCACCCGTGAACTTGGTGTATTCGAGTCGGAACCGTTCGGCTGCAATCCGGATCCCACAGTATTCACAGGCACCAGCAGCGAAGCGGATCGAGTTCCGCTGCCCGGACACAGCCGCCAACCCTTCCCTTTCGTTTGCAGCGATGCTGATGGCGGGTCTGGACGGTGTTCAGAATCGGATTGAGCCCCACGCTCCAGTGGACAAGGATATTTACGACCTGCCGCCGGCCGAGTTGAAGGGTCTGCCCTCAGTACCGGGCAGTCTCGATGAAGCGCTCGACGCCCTTGAGGCCGACCACGACTTCCTGCTCCAGGGTGGTGTGTTCACAGAAGATCTCATCGACGCCTACCTGTCCTACAAGAGGGAACACGAGGTTGACCCGGTGCGACTCCGCCCCCATCCCTACGAGTTCCACCTCTACTACGACATTTAGACCTCCCAACGCGACGAAGATGACCGGATTCGGCCCGGATATGGGTCGTAGTAGCTGAGGTTCGCGAGGTTTAGAGGGAGTCGGCCGTGTTGTGGGCGTTGGTGACTTCGGTGGCAAAGTCTGCAACGTGCTTTGTGTAAGCCTCGACGGCGTTCTGGCGAAGTTCGCCGCTGTCCGTCGAACGGAGTCCGCTTAGTGCGTCGCCTGCCGAGAGTGCGACGAACTGCATGGCGGTCTTCAGGGCCTCCTGATTGATCTCCATCCCCTCCGGCACGGCCAAGGCGTCGAGGTCGTCGGCCAGCACCTGGGTTTGGGTTTGGACCGCCTCGAAACGCTGTTCAGCCTCTTCGTAAGGAACCTCGCGCGGGTCGGCGTCGAACCCGTCATTCGCCGTGAGTATCTCAACGCCCAAAAGCTGCAAAGCGTCGTTGGTGGTGTCGAGCTCGTCGACATATGCCTGAGTCTCGGGATCCAAAGTGCCGCCAACGAGATCTTCCGAGGTTCCGGTTGACTCCGGAATCGTGGTCGTCACAGGTTGACCGATCAACGTGGTATCCGGTGACGCCTCGGGCAACTCGCGGACGAAGAAATAGGTGAATCCGATCATCCCCAAGATCACAAGGGGGAGGATCCATCGGCCTGGTTTCGGATCTAGGTTGGCTCCCATTTCCTTTCAGACGATAGCCCGGGGTCAGAAAGTTCCCCGGTTGAAGGGGAGGTCCTGGCATCAACCCCCTTGAACTGAGGTTCAGGGCTTCTTACGTTCGAGGAATGGAAGAGGAGAGAAACGAGGTATACGAGCGAATCCCGTGGGAAACGCTCGAAAAGCAAGGGACCGATCGGCAGTGGTTGGCCTACGCGATAGCGGGAGCGGTAGTGGTGGGTGCTTTGGCGTACACCTTCATGCAAAACCGGCCCTTGCCGGCGCTCGACAGTGTTCCCGTCGCAGTCGTGCAGCCAACGGCTCCCATAGCTGCGATTCCGATTGCTCCGGCGACGACACTCGGCACCCCAGTGGTTATCGCGGAAGCCGATCTATACGCCGTTGATCCGGAGCGCCTCATTGATCAGGCAGCGGCACATGCCGAGTGGTTCGCCGTCGAGTACTTCGGTGTTGACGGGTCAACCGAGTCGAGCGAGACCCTGGCTGGTCTGATGCCGGAAGGAATCCCCCTGCCTCAGGCACCAGAAGGCGTTCAGGTGTTCGTCGATTGGGTGGCAGCAACCAGTGTGGTCGAGGTCGACGCCCTAGCTTTCGAGGTGGAGGTTGCCGTGCGGTCTCTGAGGTCGGGCAGCGATGGGGTCTTCGTACGCCAACCAACCCGAATCGCAACACTTCGGGTAATCCTTGGCGACGATGGGCTGCCAAGGATTGCTGCTCCACCATTGGTGACAAATGCGGATGCCCTGATCCCCTATCCACTCGAATTGGTGCTGTTACCGGAAGAGATCGGCGATCCATTGGAGGCCAAATATGGCACCGTCGTTGGTGGTCAGACGATGGCAGATGGCAGATGGAGCGTGGTGGTGATGTCAGCCGACGTCGACGGCGTCGTGCGGCCGATCACGGTCATCGCGCCCTGACCTCAGACGTCGAAGTGGCTCTCTAGAATCGCGGTCGCTTCCTGTGTGATCTGATCCCAGGAGGCTTCCGCAGTCTTGGAGATAGTCACGAAATCAGCAGTAAAGAACACGCTGGTCACACCGCTGAGTTCTACCAGTGCGGAAGCGAATGCTTCATCGGTGGTGCCACCCTTGACAACTGTGCCCGGCCCTCCGATGAGGACTCCTATCGAGAACTTCAACGCGTTCGGGTTTGGTGTGGGTGTGGAGGTAATTGGCATTGGGCGAGGAGCGTAGTCCCATGGCCAAAGTGATCGGCGTTGACGTCGGTGGCACATTTACCGACGTGGTCACCTATGACGGCGAGGCGATTCTGGGTCACAAGGTGCCCACCAGTGAAGATCAGTCGGTGGCTGTGGCGAGTGCAGTTGGGGGGATTGCAGACGACATGTTCCTGCATGGGACAACTGCTGCAACAAATGCCCTCCTCGAGGAACGGGGAGGTCGTGTTGGCCTGGTGACCGATGCCGGATACGAGGATCTGTTGGAGATCGGACGTCAAGATCGGCCTTCGCTGTACGACAGCGCTTCCGATCGGCCCACACCACTGGTCCCACGTGAACTGCGGGTCAGTGATCCGGCCGAAATCGGAGAATGTGACGTGGTAGCGGTCGTTCTGATCGACTCCTACAAAGACCCTTCACGTGAACGAGAGATGGCCAAGGCGATCGACAAGCCTGTCCTTTTATCCTCGGACATCTCACCAGAGTTTCGAGAGTTCGAGCGGACAGCCACAACTGTCCTTTCTGCATATCTGACCCCTTCGGTGGCCGACTACCTCCGGTCATTGGATGCCCGTCTAGAAATGAAGACACGTCTCATCATGACCTCGGCCGGTGGTCTGATTCCCTTCGAGGGAGGCACCTCGTCAGCCGGCAGGCTTGTTCTATCGGGTCCAGCCGGGGGAGCTGTAGCCGCTGCCGCCTTGGGTCAGCATCATGGCTACGAAACGGTGCTGTCGTTCGACATGGGCGGAACTTCGACCGACGTGTGCCGTATCACTGAGGGCGCCATCTCGGTTGGGCCCGGTCACATGATTGCCGGTCGGGTCAATCGGGTGCCCTCCGTCCCCATCCGAACCATCGGAGCCGGTGGCGGCTCCATTGCATGGGTCGACCCGGGTGGCGCTCTTCGGGTTGGGCCGCAGTCGGCGGGCGCAGAACCAGGCCCTGCTTGTTACCTCACCGGCGGTACGTTGCCGACCGTCACCGATGCCAACGTCGCAGCAGGAAATATCCCCCCCGATCTCGCCCTCGGAGGGACCGTGGCCCTCAACGTTCCCGCGGCCAGGTCTGCCATCGCCTCACTGGGTGACGAGATCGGACTCAACGAAGAACAGACAACTGCGGGAATTCTCGAAGTGGTTGACAGTCACATGGAGCACGCACTTCGCTCGGTGTCGGTCGAGGAAGGATCCGATCCGCGCGACGCAGTTTTGGTTGCCTTTGGTGGGGCCGGTGGGCTTCATGGCTCCCGTCTCGCCCGTCGCCTCGGAATGGCCACAACCCTGATCCCACCGCTGTCAGGAGTCTTTTCCGCCCTTGGGTTGATGCTCGCGCCGCCCCGAGCAGACCGTGCAAGAACGGTGATGCTCCCCTCGGGCGACATGCAGTTGGCCGCCGTGATCGCTGCAATTCGGTCTGAGACATCAGATGCCTTCAACGAAACGTTCGACGTCGATGCCACTGAACTGATCGTGAGTGTCGATGTTCGTTACCTCGGGCAATCGCACGAACTCGAAGTTGTGGCTGGTTCTTGGGATGAGACCCGGCGTCGATTCGAGGCACTCCATGTTCAGCGGTTTGGCTTTGATCGCCCCGACGAGCCAATCGAAGTGGTGAATGTGCGCGCCGCGGCCTCGGGATCAGCTCCACTCTCATGGAGTGATCTGCCATCAGTGCCGTCGAATTCCACGCCTCAACATCGCGATGGCATCTGGCAAAGAGAAACACTTCCGGCGGGGTTCGAGATTGATGGCCCGGGCGTGGTTGTCGAAGACAACTCCGCAGTCCTCATCGCGGCCGGCGACCGGCTACAGGTACTCGCTGACGGAAGCTTGGAAATTTCCAATGGCTGATTGGGTGAACGAAGCCTCCATCTATGTGCAGTCGGCTCTCGCCGATCAAGCCAATCCGGACAAGGCAGCGCGGATGCAGGCCTACATGAAAACCGAGATGCCTTTCTACGGTGTGCAGAAACCCGGTCTGATTCCGGTGCTCAGGCAGGTGGTCAAGAACTTCCCACCACCAACCCGAGCCGAATACGAGAGGCTGGTGCTGGCCCTGTGGCGCCTTCCTCATCGGGAGGAGAAGTACATCGCCCAGAGGGTGGCGGTGAAACATCGTCAGTTCATGGTTCCGGCATCGCTGTCGTTGTACCGCCGCTTTGTCGTTGAGGGTGCATGGTGGGACTTTGTCGATGAGGCATCGACGCACATGGTTAGGGAGCTGGTTCTGGAATTTCCCTTGGAGGTTTGGCCGAAAGTCGACACCTGGATCGATGCAGATGACATGTGGCTGCGTCGCTCGGCGATCATCTGCCAGGTCGGGGCCAAGGAGCGTACCGATGCGGATCGACTGTTCTCCTTCTGTGAGCAGCGCGCCTTCGAGAAGGAGTTCTTCATCCGTAAGGCGATCGGATGGTCTCTTCGTGAGTACGCCAAGACCGATGCCGCGGCCGTCGCGGCCTTTGCCACGAGCCATCGTGAGGACCTCTCCGGTCTCAGCTATCGGGAGGCCACCAAGCACATCGGCCATCTCGTGGGCAAATGATCGATCCCATCACTCTCGAAGTCGCCCGGAACCGTTTCTCGGCCATAGCCGGGGAGATGGGAGGTGTCCTCCGTCGCACCTCGCTGTCTCCCAACATAAAGGAACGAGCCGATTGCTCGGCCGCGGTGTTCACACCCGACGGTGAGATGCTGGCTCAGGCCGAGCACATTCCGGTACACCTCGGGTCGATGCCCGAGTCGGTGGCCGCTTGTCTTCGGGCTTTCGACCCGGTCCCAGGGGTTCAATACGCCGTCAATGACCCGTTTTATGGCGGCACCCATCTCAACGACCTGACAGTGCTGGCGCCAGTGTTTGTCGGCGGTCGTCACATCGCCTGGGTTGCCAATCGAGCCCATCACGCCGATGTCGGCGGGGAGGCTCCAGGGTCGATGCCAGCTCATGCAACGACTCTGGTCCAGGAGGGACACATCGTCCCTCCGACTGTTGCGGTTCAGGACGATCGGTGGGTCGATGAGTTTCTGGTGCCGTTTGTTGAGGCTTCTCGGACTCCATGGGAACGCCGTGGCGACCTCGACGCCCAAATGGGTGCCAACGCGGTTGCGGTGCGTCGTCTCCAGGATCTTGTCGCCAAAGAGGGATTGGCACCTTTTGAAGGCGTGACCCACGCATTGCTCGAGTATGGCGAGCGACGTATGACGTCCGCTCTAGAGGCTCTTCCGGATGGGATCTACTCCTTTGAGGACTTCATGGAGTTTGGCGACCAGGACGTGGCGATCCGAGTTGCCATCACCATCGAAGCCGCCACACTTCACGCCGACTTCAGCAAGTCCGACCCTCAGGTGGAGTCGAATTTCAACGCTGTCGAAGCCGTCACCAGGTCTTGTCTCTACTACGCGGTTCGGGTGGCAACCGACCCATCTATACCCGCCAACGGCGGTTGTTACCGCCCGATCTCACTGACGGCGCCGGAGGGGACGATTGTGAACGCGCTGGCGCCCGCGGCCGTCGCGGCAGGGAACGTCGAAACCAGTCAGCGGATCGCCGACGTCTTGTTGGGCGCCCTGGCACAAGCGGTGCCCGATCGAATCCCAGCAGCCTCGCAGGGAACCATGAACAATGTTCTAATTGGCAATGACGACTTCGCCTATTACGAAACGGTGGCCGGGGGTCAGGGTGCCCGTCCTTATCGGGATGGCCAGTCGGGTATCCAAACCGGTATGACCAACACTCAGAACACACCGATCGAGGCCCTCCACACCCACTATCCGTTTCGCGTGGAGGCTTACACGCTCCGTCGAGACAGCGGTGGCGCCGGTCGGTACCAAGGTGGAGAGGGAATTCGTCGTGAGATCGTTTTCGACACAGCAGCAACCCTTTCGCTGATGGGCGAGAGGAGGAGAAATGCACCGTGGGGTCTCGCTGGTGGCGAGCCTGGAGCGGTCGGTGAAGATTGGCTGGTTCGGAACAATGCCACCAAGGAACGGCTCCCCGGCAAGATCACGATCGACGTCGAACCTGGCGATCGACTGATCGTTCACACCCCGGGTGGGGGCGGCTGGGGAGTCTGAGAGTCTCAGAGTTCCCGAATTACCCATTCTGTGAAGGTTTTTAGGGGTATAGGCCTAGAAAATCTTCACAGAACGGTTGGGATGACAGTGGGTACTCTGTGGTCATGGGCTACGTCGACGAGCTGCGTCAAGTCTTGGGAGAGGAAAATGTCCTCGAAGAGCCGTTAGAGCTGCACATCTACGCCAAAGACGCCTCCCTAATCCGCGGTCAGGCCAACGCGGTTGCCTTTCCCCAAAACGTTGAAGATGTGGCCGGGATCGTCAAAATCGCCGAGGCCCACAAGGTACCGATTGTGGCCAGGGGAGCGGGCACCGGTCTGGCCGCGGGAGCCAGTCCTACTGAAGGTGGCATCGTCGTAGTCACGACTGCGCTCAAATCGATGGAGATTGACGTCGAGAATCGAACCGCATGGGTTGGCGCCGGTGTTATCAACCTCGACCTCACCAAAGCGGCCGCCCAATACGGTCTCCAGTTCGCGCCTGACCCTTCATCGCAGTCAGCCTGCACGATCGGTGGGAACGTCGCCAACAACTCCGGCGGGCCTCACTGTCTTGCAGAGGGAAGTACCACAAGTCATGTCCTTGGTCTCGAGGTGGTCCTGGCTGGTGGCGAAGTGGTGGTTCTCGGAGGTCAGGCACCCGACCCCCCCGGCCTCGATCTCAAAGGTCTGATTGTGGGCTCCGAGGGGACCATGGGGATCGTCACCAGGGCCCTGGTGCGGCTCATCCCACTCGATCCGGACGTTCGCACCATGTTGATGGCTTTCCCCTCGGTCGAGAGCTCCGCTACGACCGTGTCCCAGGTGATTGCGGCCGGCGTGGTCCCGGCTGCTTTGGAGCTCATGGACAAGCGGATGGTCGAGGTCGTTGAGAATTGGCTTCACGCCGGGCTACCGACAGAGGCTGCGGCTGTCCTACTGGCGGAGGTGGTGGGCGAGACCGAAGGCGTTGAGGCTGAGGCGGGGCTGATCGCCGACATCGCCACCTCAAACGGTGCTACCAGCGTTGAGGTCGCCGAGACCGAGGAGCACCGCGCCCTGCTGTGGAAAGGACGGAAGTCGGCCTTCGGCGCCATCGCCCAGTTGGCGCCCGACTACTACCTCCACGACGCAGTTGTCCCCAGAACCAGGCTGGTTGAGACTATGAAAGCGGTATACGAAATCGCCGACCGCTATGACTTGACGATGCTCAATGTTTTTCACGCCGGCGACGGCAACCTCCATCCTCTGATCGCCTTTGACGCTTCGGAGCCTGACATCAACCAGAGAGTTCACGACGCAGGTGACGAGATAGTCGCCGTCTGTCTCAAGAACGGTGGTGCTCTTTCGGGCGAACACGGGATCGGGCTCGAGAAGCGGGACATGATGCGAGACAACTTCACCGACCTCGATCTCGATGCTCAGGCGCGTCTGAAGGAGGCCATCGATCCTGGTGGTGTTTTCAACCCAAACAAGGTTCTTCCCGCCGGTTCACGTTGTTTCGATTTCGGCGGCCTCCGCCGCCAGGAGCTGCCGGAAGGTGTCTGGGTGTGACCGCACCGCCGGTTCATCTCGCTCGACTCGAAACAGACGTGCCGGGTGCTCCCGACGCCCCGCTCAAACTGGTACCTCGCAACCCCCAGGACGTTGCTTCGATTCTCAGGCATGCGTCGGATAAAGGGTTGAACGTCCAGGTTTGGGGCGGGGGCACTCGGTCCGGATTTGGCGCACCGCCCGAGCCGGACATTGTGATGTCGATGCAAGGCCTCGTTGAGGTCGAGAAATGGGAGCCCGACGACCTCACCCTCGTTGTTGGGGCGGGGGCATCGGTTGAGGTAATCGAGTTGATGCTCTCTGAACGTAATCAGACTGCAGTTCTGCCCGAAGTGCCGGGGGCCTCCACCATCGGTGGCGTGATAGCGACTGGTGCTTCGGGGTTCCGACGTACCCGCTTGTATGGAACACGGGAGCGGGTTCTGGAGGCCACTGTGGTCACCGGGGACGGTCGTATCATTCGTGGCGGTGGTCGTGTGGTCAAGAACGTCACTGGGTACGACCTGCCCCGCCTGATGGTCGGTGCCTTCGGGAGTCTTGGCGTGGTGGTGTCGGTGTGTCTGAGGCTGTGGCCGGCTCCCCCCGACCGGGCAACTGTGACTGTCGGCACGGCCGACGATGCTCAGCGAGTCGCCCGACCTCTGGCGGTCCTGGAGGACCGCGAGTCCACCCGGGTCTTCATTTGGGGAACGACGGCTGATGTTGCGGCAAAAGCAGCGAAGTTGGATGGCGACGTTGACGAGGGCCACCTTTGGCCATCCGATCCGGATGGTGAGTTTGGCTGGTCGCTGCGGGTGCCTCCTGCCCTCACAGCGGAAGCCGTGGGCCATCTGCGCGACAGTTGGGATTTTGTAGCACTCCACGGCGTCGGCGAATTGCGAGCCGCCTCTGAAGGCTTGGACGGAGCGAGTGAGCTGCGTGGGTGGGCCGAGGCCGTTGGAGGTCATCTCGTTGTGACCCGAGCGCCCGTCGGCGGGCTCGACGGATTCGACCCTTGGGGAGGGTCACTCCCCGCCATCGATGTTCAGAGGAGACTGATCGCGGAGTTTGACCCGGCCCGCGTCATCAATCCAGGTCGTCTACCAGGAGGTTTGTGATCGCCTGGGTCACCGCCGATCACCCGACCCGCCAGGAGTTAGATGCCTGCGTTCAGTGTGGGCTCTGTCTTCCGGTTTGTCCCACCTTCAGGCTCACCGGTCGCGAGACAGCCTCTCCTCGAGGTCGTCTTCTCGCGATGTCGGCGGTGGATCAGGGCATCGTGGAGGTCGACGAGGTCTTCGCCGACATCATCGACTTCTGTCTGGGGTGTCGTGCGTGTGAGCCGGTTTGTCCCGGTCTTGTTCCATATGGACGGGCATTGGAGGGGGCACGGGCGGAGATCTCGGCACAACTCCCGGGGCGTAGCAAGGAACGTCGGTGGCAGCTCGGGACGGCCCTGGGCTCGCGTGGGTTGTTGCGGGTCGGAACGTTCCTCCTTTCCGTCTTCCAAAGTTTGGGGATGACTGGAGTGGCCCCCAAGAAGTACCAGAGGGTCACCAGCGGACTACGTCGTTTGTCTGGCCGACCAAAGGCTGTGGTTGGGCACAGCGGTGGTTCGGGCGACGCCGGGACGATCGGTCTACTTACCGGATGTGTCCAGGATCAATGGTTCCGACCCGTAAACCAGGCAGCGGTGCGTCTCCTCGAGATGGCTGGTCATCGAGTTGAGGCTCCCCTAAGTCAGACATGTTGCGGAGCCCTGGCGGCACACGATGGCAAGACTGCCGCGGCCCGTTCCTTTGCCGTCGCTAATACCGAGGTCTTCTCCGACTACGAGGCTGTCGTGGCCACCGCTGCCGGATGCTCGGCTCACCTCGCCGGCTACGACCATTGGGCCGAGAGCGGTGAGCAGGTGGCGGAGGCGGCGCTCGACATCACGGTCGCCATCGCCAGAGCCATCGAAGAAGGCCGCCTACCCCAGAGTCGGGTGGCCCGGGGGAGAATTGCTATCCAGGATCCATGTCATTTGCGTCATGCCCAACGGGTTATCGATGAGCCAAGGCTGATCCTGGCTGCAGCCGGGTATGAAGTCGTGGAGACCGATCCGAACGGCATGTGCTGCGGGGCCGCCGGCATCTACACGATCACACAACCAGAGGCATCGGAACAACTTGGAAACCAAAAGGCCGACCAAGTGCGTTCAACAGGTGTTGATCGGGTCGCGTCGGCAAATCCCGGATGCGAAATGCAGCTGAGGAGCTACCTGGGTGACAACCATGAGGTGGCACATCCGATCGAGTGGTATCTGCGGGCGATAGAGGAGGATTTGACAGGGTGACGGAAAGGGCAGTTTCTCAGGGAGCATTCGCCATGTTGAAGCGGTATGCAATCCTTGCCTACGGGGCGCTGGGCACCATGCTCGACGTCGGGTTGATGGTGCTCGGGAGTCTTCTTGTCGGGCTGTCCATTGCTGTTCTCCTCGCAGGCTTCGGTCTCGTCGATGTGGCTGGCGGGCTGGAAACCGCTCCATTGTTGATCTCGGCAATCGTTCTCGGTGTAAGCGGTCTCTTCTGTTTTGGCGTTGCGTCTGAAGGCCCCTTGGGTCGTGGGCGGCGGCTCGTCGGCTTCAAGCTTTGGGAGGTGGGCATCGGTCGGACTCTCGCGGTATTTGGGGTCGGGTTCGGAGCCCTATTGGTTCATGGCCTGATAACCGGACTCCTGGACGGTCTTCCCGATCCGCTCCACCAAGGTACCGAGGGAATTCGATCCGTCGGAGTCGCTGGGATGACGGTGATGCCGTTGATCGGGGTGCCTCTCTCCTTGCTCGCCCGGGGGCTACCCGTTGAAGCCGAGTGGGTTCACAGGTCCGATGTGCCGGTGATGTTTGTGGTCTGGACAGTCGCCGCGATGATGATTTTGACCTAGATCGACTTCGAGAAGACCAGAATCTCCTTTGGCTCTCCGCCGACGCGTCTGATGGCTTCTGTCATCCAAGGAAGGTTTGGCGCCTTGATGGAAACCGATTGGGCATTTCGGTTCTGGGCAAGGTCCATGACGCCTTCGAGGAAACTTGGTGCGTCCTCCGGTGCCGTCGCCATCCAAGTGACTCGAAGCAGCCGCTGCTCAGGCTGATCGGCCAACAACCATCCGACCGGCGACTGGAAGAAGTGACCCGACCCGGCTCCGGTCACAAGATCGGCCGGTTTCGCGGTGCGCCATTGCCAGCCTTCGGCAATCAAACCTCGGCCTGCTCTGTTCAGTTCACTCGACGACCAGAACACCCAGGCTGCATCGACGTCGGGACCGGTCCCCGGGCGGAGTTCTCTGTTGCCATGGCCCTCGGACAGCCGGGTGGGGGTGCACTCCGCGTGGGTCCAAGATGAGGTTTGGCGGAAGCCGAGGGCGAGGACCTGGGTGGTCGCTAGCTTGTTAGTGGCCTCAATGGCGAGCCCGACCATTTTGGCACCCCTTTCTCTCGCCCACTCCACACCTGCCCCATTGAGTGCGTTCCCGAGTCCGGCACGGCGATGGTCGGGGTGCACCCGCGCTGCCTCCAGCCATGCCTCGGATGAGGAGAGCATCAAGCCATGGACGAGGGCCACTGGGTCGCGTTCGACGGTGGCGACAAGGACCGTCGAGGAATCGTCTGTGAGCCAAGACTGCAACCGGTCGGGCACATAGTCACCCCAACTGAAGGTGTTGGTGGTCCAGGGAACGATGTGCTCCACATCTTCGGATCGGGCGGGCCTGACTTCGAAGGCCATGACTACATCCGGTCCGGGACCTCGATGCCAAGCAAGTCGAGGAGTCGGGTGATTGCATCCAGGGTCCAAGCAGACAATGCCAGCCACGAGCCCTGTTTTAAGGGGTCCCCTTCGGAGAGGATGTGACAGGTGTCGTAGAAACGGTTGAACTTCCCAGCCAGCCCGTAGGCGTATTCGGCGACGTGGTTGGGCGCCCGTAGGTCGATGGCTCGATCGATCACCTCTGGCATGTGAAGAAGCTCAAGCATCAAGGCTCTCTCGACGGCCAGGGCCGGAGGGCGGATCTCTCCCGGCGACAGCTTCTGAGCATTTGCCTTACGAAGAATCGAGTTGATTCGAACAGCGGTGTACTGGAGGTAAGGCCCGGTCTTACCTTCGAACGAACCGAATCGGTCAATGTCAAAGACGTAGTCGCTAGAACGGTTGTTGATCAAGTCCCCGAATTTCAGAGCGGCAACACCCACCTGTCCAGCGATCCGACTCTTCTCCTTCTCGGGGTAGTCTGCCGCCAGTTGAGCCTCGTCGAGCCGGGCTCGGGCGGCGTCGGTTATCATCTCGATCACATCACCGAGACGGACCACGCCTCCCTCTCTCGTCTTGAAAGGCTTTCCATCTGGGCCGTTCATCGTGCCGAATCCAATGTGCTCGAGTCGAACCGTATCGGGCGCTATCCCCCCTTTGCGTGCGGTGCGGAACACCTGGATGAAGTGGTCACCCTGGCGATGATCGACGACATAGAGCACAAGGTCGGCGTGGAGTTCGTCGACTCGCAGCTGGATCGTGGCAACGTCGGTTGTGGAGTAGAGAAATCCACCGGCCGAGGACCGCAGGATCAGCGGGGGCCATTTCCGGTTGTCGTCAGGCCTCTCGATGGGAACAACGAGCGCACCGTTGGACTCGACCGCAACACCACTGGCCACGAGCTGGTCGACTAGCGATGCGAGTCGATCGTGTACGTCGGACTCGCCATACCAAAGGTCGAAATTGACACCGAGAGCAGCGAAATCTTGTCGTTGCGATGCCTCAGACACCGTCTTCATTTGCCGCCAGACGTCGAGGCTTTGAGGGTCTCCGGCCTGGAGACGGACGGTCGCTTGGCGTGCCTTGTCGGAAAATGCCTTGTTCTCGCCGGCACGCGTCGCCGCTTCCGGATAGATCCTTTGCAGATCCTGGAGCGTGATCGATGCGGCATCGATGCTCTCTTCGTTGACCGCGGTTATGAGAAGCCCCATTTGGAATCCCCAGTCACCGAAGTGAGGGTCTCTGATCACGTTGTGCCCGGAAAAAGAGAAAAGACGGGCGAGAGAGTCACCGATGATGGTGGCCCGAAGGTGGCCGACATGCATCGCCTTGGCAACGTTGGGGCCGGCGTAGTCGACGACAACTGTTATCGGGTCGGTCGTCTTCTCGAATCCAAGATGATCGTCGGTGGCGGCCCTCCCGCCCCAATCGGCGAGCGTCTCGTCGGTGAGGATGATGTTGATGAAGCCGGGCCCTGCCACTTCGGTCGAAGCTATCTCCGATTCGCCTGCCAGCGTTGAGGCAACGGCTTCGGCGATCTCCCTTGGTGGTTTCCCTGCCTCTTTGGCGGCAGCCATCGCCCCGTTGCATTGATACTGGGCCAGCTCCGGACGTTGCGAAGGCAACACCTCGCCGAGGTCGGCGGGTAAACCGAGATCTGCAAACGCCTGACCGGTCAGATCGGAGAGATGGGTCTGCAACGACATCATCGGAACACTAGAAGCGTGTGCAGCCGAAGCCCTCACAGGGCCATGGCTGCACACGCTTGTCAATATTTCGCCAACTCCTGGGCTCTCTCCACGATGGTCTCGGGAGTGGGGTAGAGGGCATGCTCGAGGGATCCTGCGTAGGGCATCACGGGCACATCGGGGAGGCCATATCGTTTCACTGGTGCGTCCAGCCATTCGAAGGTCTTGTCGGCGATCTGGGCCGCGATCTCGGCGCCGTACCCACCGAACTCATTGTCCTCGTGGACGATCAGGGCCCGGGCCGTTTTCTTGACCGATGCTTCGATGGTCGGCCAGTCGAGGGGGCGCAGGCTCCGCAGGTCGATCACCTCTGGGCTGATACCCAAATTCTCCAGGACCGGGACAGCCTCCATCGCGAAGTGGGCCATGGCGCCATAGGCGATGATCGTCAGGTCAGTCCCGACATGGCGGATTGCGGCCTTGCCCAGGGGGATGTGGTAGTCGCCTTCTGGAAATGGGCCCTTGGCAAGGCGGTAGAGCTTCTTGGGCTCGATGAATATGACCGGGTCGGGGTCTTCGACGGCAGTGTGGAGCAGGCCTTTTGCATCGGCCGGTGTTGATGGGATCACCACCTTGAGCCCGGGAACGTGTGCGTAGAAGGCCTCAATGGATTGGGAGTGATACTGCGCACCATGGATTCCCGCCCCATAGGGAGTCCGAATCACGATGGGGCAGTTCCATCGACCGTCAGATCGGTAGCTGATCCGAGCTGCCTCCGAGACGATCTGGTCGAAAGCAGGATGGATGTAATCGGCGAACTGGATCTCCGGGATCACTTTGTAGCCACTGGCAGCCATTCCGATGGCACAGCCGATGATTGATGACTCGGCAATGGGTGCGTTGAAGCATCGGGCCGAGCCGAATCGTTCGGTCAGCTCTTTGGTTGCCTTGAAGACACCGCCCTTCTTTCTGGCAACATCCTCACCAAAGATGATGACGTCGTCGTGCTTTTCCATCACCTCGTGGAGAGTGCGGTTGATGGCGGTGATCAAGTTGACACGCTCCCCCTCGATGGCGGGTTCGGGCTCCGTCGACGCCATTCCGATCTCGATGACCTTCGTGTAAACCCGACTGGTCGGCTCGTCGGGGTCAGGCGAAGACTCGGCGAATTCGACGGCCTTGGCCAGCTGAGTGACCACCTGTTCGTCGATCTCTGTCTCCTGTGCCTCGGTGAGGAGACGCTCTTCGATCAGATACTGGCGGAGCTTGGCCAGAGGGTCCCGCTTACGCCAGGTCTCCACTTCTTCTTGAGTGCGGTAGAGGGTGTCGTTGTCGTCAGATGTGTGCGCGTAGTAACGATATGTCTCAGCCTCGATCAGGGTTGGGCCCTCGCCGGCACGAGCCCGGGTTACCGCCTTCTGCATCGTCTCGAGAACCTGGAAAGGGTCGTTGCCATCTATGTGGTGGCCGGGGAACCCGTACCCCTGCGCACGATCGGAGATGCGGCCGGCAACCTGCTCGGAGGTGGGCACCGAGATGGCGTATCCGTTGTTTTCGATGACAAATATCAGCGGAAGTCTGTGGATTCCCGCCCAATTCATCGCTTCATGCCAGTCGCCTTCGGATGTGGCTCCCTCGCCTCCGTAGACGACGGCGACAGCGTCGGTGTCACCCAGCTTGAGCCCGTGGGCGATCCCAGCGGCATGAGGAAATTGGGTTCCGATGACCGATGACTGGGTGAACACTCTCCGCTCTGGGTCTGACCAATGACTGGGGAGCTGACGGCCACCTGACATCGGGTCGTCCCTTTTCGCAAATACGCCCAGGAATATCTCTTTGGGGTCAAATCCCCAGGCAAGGGCTACCCCCATGTCCCGGTAATAGGGCAAGAGCCAGTCTTTGGATCGGTCGAGTGCGAAGACCGATGCCACCTGGATCGCCTCGTGTCCTGAGGCCCCCAATACGAAGGCAGCCCGCCCTTGGCGTTGTAAGGCCCACATCCGGTCATCGACTCGACGAGCCATCAACATCAATCGATACATCTCGACAATTTGGCCATCGCTCAGACCAAGAAGTCTGTGATCCATCGTGCTGTCCGGTGTTGTCATTAAGTCAGTTGCGGTCGTGTCCACTGCGGCGGAACCGACGTAAGTTTCCGATTTGGTGGATTCTGTCTTCGGCGACTTTGACTGCGGCCTCGTTGGGGTTGATTCCAAGCTCCTCGGCAGCGTCGAGGATGGTCATGGTTGCTTCATAGATTGAGTCGACTCGATGTAGAACCCTAGTTTTCGAATAGCCGTGCAGTTCGTCGTAGACGTTGATCAGCCCGCCGGCGTTGACTACGAAGTCGGGGCCATAGAGGATCCCCCGATCCGCGAGGCGAGCGGCGTCTTTTTCGGTCGCCAATTGGTTGTTTGCGCTCCCCACGATCGCCTCGCAGTTGAGATCGGGGATGGTGTCCTCGTTGAGTCCTGCACCGAGTGCACAGGGCGAGAATATGTCGCAGTCGACTTTGAAGATCTCGTCGGGCTCGACTGCCTCTACCCCGTATTTCTCCACGGCAGAGGCAATGGCCGGCTCGTAGGCGTCGGTGATCACGACTTCGGCCCGGTTCTCAACGAGGAGTTGGACAAATGCAGAACCCACCTTGCCGACACCCTGCACCGCGAACTTGCGACCTGTCACATCCGAGTTTCTCCAGAGCTTTTGTGCGACAGCCCTTGTCGCGGCATACAAACCCCGGGCGGTCACGGGTGACGGATCACCTGCACCGCCAAGAGCGACGGAGCCCCCCAGCGCCCAACTGGTTTCTCGTCGAACCAGATCGAGGTCGGTCGTCGTCGTCCCGACGTCCTCGGCGGTGATGTATCGACCTTGCAGCGAGTCGACGATGCGTCCGTACGCCCGGAAAAGACGCTCTGACTTGTCCCGTCTCGGGTCCCCGATGATCACAGCCTTCCCACCGCCCAGGTCGAGACCGGCAGCGGCGGCTTTCAAAGTCATTCCTTTGGAGAGCCGAAGCACATCTTCGAGGGCATCGTCCTCCGACTTGTACGGAAAAAAGCGAGTCCCGCCTAAGGCGGGACCGAGAGCCGTGCTGTGTATCGCGATGATTGTCTTGAGACCAGATACCTTGTCGAAGCCGTAGACGATCTGTTCGTGGCCTTCCTTGGCTACTTCATCGAAAACGAACAAGGGCCGGGTCTCCTCTCCGGCGGCGGCAGGACAACCCAATCTTACCTTCGGGTGAACCCTTGCGCCCCTAGCGGGCACACCCGAGGTTGTGCCAGGATGGGTCAATGACGAAGGCCGCCTATCTGAGGGTTTACGCGCCTGAGGTCGAGGCGTCGATGGAACCGGTCCCAGGTTTCGTACGCACTTACGGACTCCTGTCCGAAGAGGAAGGCGATGCTCACTGGACAGCTGATTGGGATGGCAAGCGTTTGGTCTGTCCCCGCAACCTCCGGCTTCGTGTGCTCGAGTCGACGGTGGCGTTCGCCAACGCTTTTCAAGGGCTTGGGGTCGGTCTCATCCCCGAGGACGCGGCGAGAGCCGCCGACCATGAGCTGCGTGCATATCACCGTGCCCACCCCGAACACCGGTCCCATGTGCTCACCTCGGCTTGGCACGTTCCGGTTCGCTGGTTTACCGCCTTCGATCCGTCTCAGAAACAGATCTACGAGGCGCCGGACGGGATGCGCCTCCGATTTCGTTCCGATGTTGACGAGAGCCGGCGCCGGGTGAACCGGGCGTATGAGATCATCGAGAAACTCGACGTCTTCCCCGGTCCGGCTCAGGAACTTGGCCAGCTCGGCGAATGGTTGGGTCCATTTCCTTCGGGATCGATGGTCGAGCTCGATTACGGCGATGTCGCCGACCTATTCGAATCTGAAGACCTGGTATTCGACAACTCATGTGAGTTGGTTCAGGAGTCGTTAGACGCGCTCGAGGCCGGCGACATGATGCGTGCCGGAGAGAACTACGGACGTGTTGTCTCTCGTTGGGCGCCAGCGTTCAGCGTCACCTTCAGCAACTAGTCCCCCACCTCAGCCACCACGACCCGTAACCGGTTCCGGATCCCACTAAATCCCTGGCCCTTCGACTAAAAAGCGAAGAGCCACTGGTCCCCGGCGGCTCTTTCGCTTATCCAACGCTTTGCCTTCGTAGTCTCAGATGCCACGATCCCAACTCCGATGTCTGTGTTGCCCCGCCATCTCTTGCCCGACAACTCAGAGATTGGAGCGGACGGTCGGCTTTCTATCGCCGGTTGTGATCTCGCCGAGCTCTCTGGCGAGCACGGCACCCCGCTTTTTGTATATGACGAGGAGCATCTGCGAGCCCGCTGTCGGGAGGCCGTTGCAGCTTTTCCCGATGGTGTCGCCTACGCGACCAAGGCCTTTCTGTGTGGTGCGATGGCTCGTTTGGCTGTGGAAGAGGGGATGGATCTCGATGTCTCAACGGGAGGAGAGATCCACGTGGCGCTTGCCGCCGGTGTCTCGCCGGACCGCCTTGTGTTCCACGGCAACAACAAAAGCCTTAGTGAGTTGAAGTTGGCGATGGAGGCCGGTGTCGGCCGGATCGTTATCGACTCGATGGTCGAGATCGACAGGATCGAGGAGCTCGTCGAACACGGATCGCCACCTCCAACTGTATTGATCCGTGTCAACCCTGGGATTGAGGCTCACACCCACGAATATCTGCGGACGGGTGTCGTTGACTCGAAGTTCGGCATCTCCATTGAAGACGGCCGGGCCCTCGCGGCCTTTCGACGGATCGTGGATTCGCCGGCGATGGATCTGATCGGCGTCCATGCTCATGTCGGCAGCCAAGTCTTTGACGTCGCTTCCTTCAACAGAGCAGTGTTCGCAATCGGCGAGTTCGTTGGCCCGCTCGATATCGAGGAGTTTTCCATCGGTGGTGGTCTGGGCGTTGCCTATGTGGAGGGCGAAGAGGCGCCCTCGATCGGTGAGTGGGGCGATGCAGTTCGCCTGGCCGCGAACGACGCTGGAATCGATGCACGGGTTATGGCCGAGCCAGGTCGTTCGATTGTGGCTCAAGCCGCGGTGACCGTCTACAGAGTCGGGACGATCAAGGCTATCCCCGGGGTACGAACCTACGTCTCGGTCGATGGCGGTATGAGCGACAACCCGAGGCCGGTCTTATACGGCAGTGGCTACGAAGTGTTTGCTCCGACTGCGGCCGACGAGGATCGAGATCGAGAGATTCGGGTGGTGGGGAAACACTGCGAATCAGGTGATGTTCTGGTTTGGAGTGGTCGTATCCCGGCGAGTATCGACGTGGGCGACCTGCTGTGCACGCCCGTCACCGGCGCCTACGGACACACGATGGGGTCCAATTACAACATGGCGCTTCGGCCTCCCGTTGTCTTCGCCAAGAATGGACATGCCCGACTGGTGGTTCGACGTGAGACGTTCGATGACCTGGTGGCCCGCGACGTCGACCTTGGTTAGTGATCCTCCTTGCGATGCACCACTAGGTTTCTCTGATGCCCTGGATCGAAGCCCCGCACGAAGACAAGTGGGGCGATGATCTGAAGAGGTTGAAAGATGAAATCATCGACCCCGTCCACAAGCGGGTCGATTGGATCTTGCGGATTCACGCTCTCGACGCCGGGAGTATGAACGCCCACTACGTCCTCTATCGCCAGGCCATGAAAGGGACGAAAACTCTCCGCAAGGTGGAGCGTGAGATGATTGCGCTGGTCGTATCCAAGAAAAACGACTGCCACTACTGACTGACCCATCACCGGCGCGGTCTTCGCCGGTTGTTGCGAGATGATGATCTCGCCGCTCGCATCGAGGACAATTACCAGACCGCCGGGATAACAGAGAAACGCATCGCCATGCTCGACTATGCCTTGAAGCTCACTGTCAACCCAGGCAGCGTCGCAGAACAAGACGTGGTGCGTTTGAAAGAGCTCGAGTTCACCGACACCGACATTCTCCACATCACAGAAGTCGTGGGGTATTACGCATATGCCAACCGAATAGCTGACGGTTTGGGCATCCCGTTGGAGGACTGGATCCCCGACAACTAGTCGGTTCCCTTCCACGCGATGCAGTCGATCTCGACTGCGGCACCGAGCGCAAGGTCGACGCCGCCCACGGTGATACGGGCAGGTGGGGAGTCGCCGAACACTTTGAGGTATGCGTCGTTCATGTCACCGAACGTCGACATATCGGATACATATACGTTCACCTTCACGATGTCGTCGGTCGTGGCGCCGCACTCCTCGAGGATTCGCGTGATATTGGCGATGGTTTGAGTTGTTTCCGGGCCAACTCCGCCAGGAACCAGTTCCATCGAATTCGGAAGTGTGCCCAAGCTCCCCGACACGTAGATCGTGTCTCCGGCCACAACCGCATGGCTGAATGACGGAAGCCGTGCCAACCCGTCGGCAATGATCTTTTCCACGATGTGTTCCTCCTGTCGATACTGTCCAAGGTGATGAGCGTAGAGATCTATGTCTGAATCCAGGCCAACGGGATGGCCAGGTGATCCGGTGCAACCTCCGCCCCTGACACAAGTGCGTGAGGCCGCGCTAAGACTGGTGGGAACCATCGTCCGCACCCCTTTGATGAGACTGAAGGGTGACGAGTCTGGTCAGATCTATCTGAAACCCGAGGTCCTCCAGCCGATCGGATCGTTCAAGGTCCGGGGTGTCGGCAACTGGGCCCTGTCCCTCACCCCGGACCAGGCGAAACAAGGGCTGTCGACAACCAGTGCCGGAAACACCGCACAGGCGGTTGGCTATATGGCCACACAGCTCGGAGTCGGCTCGCGGTCCCTTGTGCCCGAAACTCTCCATGATGCGAAGCGAGCGGCGATCGAGGCATACGGCACCGAACTTGTCAGTGTTTCGATGACGGATCTGATGATTTACATGTTTGAGGAAGGCTGGCGCTCCGAGTCCTACCACTATCTCAATCCGTGGGGTGAGCCGTTGATGATCGCCGGGCACGGCACGATCGGCCTCGAGATCATGGAGGATCTCGGCGAACTCGACTCCGTGTTCGTCCCTGTCGGCGGTGGTGCATTGATTGCTGGAGTAGCGTCGGTGGTGAAGTCCCTCAAGCCATCGGTGCGGATTTTTGGTGTCCAGGCCGAGGTGAACTCGGCGTTGCTGGCCGCATTCGAGGCGGGTGGCCCGGTGTGGATCGACTGGAACAAAACCGTCGTCGAAGGAGCCTCTACTCCGGTGATCACTCACAACATGTATCCGATGTTGCGCTCACTCATCGACGAAGTTGTGGTCGTCTCCGAAGACGAGGTGAAAGCTGCAATGGGCCGGCTCGCGATGAACGACAAGCTCGTCACCGAGGGGGCTGGCGCTGCGTCGGTGGCAGCTGCTCTGAAGATACCGGAGACCACGAGAGGAAAGACCGTGTGCCTCATCAGCGGTGGGAGTGTTGACCCTGTTCTTCTCGCCGAGGTCTTGGCAAGTTCGTGACCTTCGGCCACCACACATGGACCGGGGCCGAGATCAGCGTTTTCACCAGACCGGGTTCGGATTCACCGACGTTGGACGTGTTCGCTGGTGGAAGACGACACACCACTAGCGCAACTCGCGACCTCCAATAGGCTCGTCTCATGTTCCGAGGTCTCACCGGGTCGGTCTCATTGCTCCTGGTTCTGGTCGCGTGCACGACCTCGACCGGGGACACAACCTCGACCGCCGTGACAACCTCGCCCGTCGTCACGGCGTCGACCGAAGGCACAACCGCAACCCCGGCGACTACTACCCCGATTCAGACGAGCATTGGCTCCGGGCGTCTGGTTGTTCTGGATGGGAGTGGTGATGTCGTGGTCATGGACCCCGACGGGTCGAATCGTGTGGCGATTACCGACAATGCCGGCGATATCGCTATCTACAGCCAGCCGATTTGGTCACCCGACGGAGCGTTTCTGGCATGGGGCCAGGCGACGGCCGACGGATTCGCGGTCGGAATCCAGGGGGTTGAAGAGATTCTGCCGACGACAGTTGATACGTCGAATCTGCCCTTCTACATGTATTGGTCTCCGAACTCGCAGCACATCGGGGTGCTCCGCAACGGCGCGGTCGGTCTCGATTTCGTGATGGTGGACGTTCCAGACGCCTCCACTTCAGTGGTGGCTGGTGGATCGCCGTTCTATTTCTCGTGGAGCCCGGGCAGTGAGCATGTTGTCACTCATGTCGGTGCCGACAGGTTTGAGACCGTGGGTCCCGATGGTGCTAGAGAGCAGCTGGGCCCGACCGCCCCCGGGTATCTGGTTCCTCAATGGACATCAGCTGGGATCTTTCATGTTGTTGATGATGGCCTGGTTGTTGAGGTCGTCGGTGGCGAGCGTCGCCAGCTAGTCGAGCTAGGAGAGTTCACGTGGTTCGTGGTGAATCGCCAGGGGACCCATGTGGCCCTGCAATCGACCGGAGGCGATCCGGGGATTTCGGTGGGGCTCACCGAGGTAGCGGCGATTCCCGGTGACGTGGTAGTGGTGCTCGAGGTGGCTACCGGTGAGTCGGAGGTACTCACTCAACGTCCGGCGCTGGGGTTTTTCTGGAGTCCGGACGGCGAATCTCTCCTCATGATGACGCCTACCGATGAAGGAATACAGAAATCGGTGTGGGGACTACGTGGTGACACGACCGATTACGGGGTATTTCGCCCCTCGATATCTCTGATCCGTGAAATTGTCCCGTTCTTCCCCCAATACGCCCAGTCGGTGAGTTTCTGGGCCCCGGACTCGATGGCATTCGCCTACAGCGCTGACGATGGGATCTGGGTGCAGGGAATAGGCGGCGGAGCGCCAAACAAGGTCTCCGATGGGTCGTGGGTAGCCTGGTCGGTCGAGCGTTAGACCCCGAACATCACCTCTCGAAGATTGACCACGGTCGAGTCGAACGTCTCGAGATCGAGTCGCATCGAACCAAGACGCAGACCGGTCATGCCTTCTCCAACATTTGTCGCGACACGAAGTGTTCCTTCTTCGTAGCTGAGTACGCCCAGGCCGAGACATCCACCACCCTCGTCCTGCACTCCCACGACCACACCGTCTAGGCGACCCAGATTGAGACCGACAGGCAGGGTGGGGGCAAAGACAGTTGGTCGAACCTTCCATCTCTCGAGCGGCTCGGCGAGAGCGGCCCTGAAACCATCGGTGCGTTTGCGCGCCCTTGCATCGGGTGAGATCGGGATCAGTTGGGCGTCGGTTGGTGATGTCACGACGTCGGCTCCGAGGAAGCGGCGCAACATGCCGACCACGGGTTCCATCTCCTCGCCGCGTTGTAACGCCACGATCCTCTCAGGACGACACAGCTCGGCTTTGTGGTACTTGAGGGTCTCACCGGCGACGCCTGACGCCACTGCCGTGGTGTCGACTATGACAACGTCGCCGAGTGTGCTGGCTCGTTCAACCATCACGGCAGTCGCCACCACATGTTGAAGAACCAGTCGTGATGGGCTGATGGCGCCAACGAACTGGAGCGCATCCGCTTGGTCCAGTTTCTCCAGGTCGGCCTCCGAGGAGAATACTTTCATCCCAACGCATCCAGGTGGGCCCACTGTTGAATTGCCGACATCGGCATCGACGAGGACCGGTGTCTTTCCCTCTGATAGGGCTATCCGGACCGCCTCCAATGCGATGGTGGTCTTTCCGGTGTCAAGCCCTCCAATCAACATTGCAATGTTGGTGGCAGCGATTTCCCTTGCTAGTGCTTCGTGGCTGAGCTCACCCATGTGGGGCCAATATAGGAGTCACCGGTGCGGTTCCAACCAGGCATCAATTGAGCGACAGACCACTAGCGTCCTTGAGCAATGTCGCTGCCCATCAGTTTCCTGTCCGACTTTGGCTTGCATGATGAGTTCGTAGGGGTCGTACACGGTGTGTTGGCCAAGCTGGCTCCCGATTCTCGGGTGATCGACGTGACCCACAACGTTGCTCGCGGGAACGTCCGGTCCGGGGCGTTGTCCTTGACCAGGGCGATTCAGTATTTGCCGGAGGGGGTGTGTCTTGCAGTGGTTGATCCCGGAGTCGGGTCGGATCGGCGGGCTATCGCCGCTGAGACTCCCTGGGGCCATTTTGTCGGTCCCGACAATGGACTGCTCTCACCTGCCGTGGCGATGATGGGTGGTGCGTCGCAGATTGTTTCGATTGAGAACCCGGAGGCCATGATCCCCTCGCCTGGTGAGACTTTTCATGGTCGTGATGTGTTTGCGCCGGCTGCGGCCCTTCTTGCCGCAGGAGACGCGGCGCTAGCCGATCTTGGGCCTATGGTCGATGGGGCTGACCTGACTCCTTTGCTGCTGCCCCTTAGCGATATTGACGGCTCGATTGTGGCCGGCAAAGCATGGTGGGTCGACGGCTACGGGAACGTGCAGACAAATATCTCTCCCGAAGACCTCGCCGAGATCGGCATTAGTCATGGTGAATCCGTGACAGTGAAGGTCGGCTCGACAATTCACACGATCGTCTGGGTGACGTCGTACAGCGACGTTGCCGAGGGTGATGCCCTCCTACACGTCGATTCGACGGGTCTGGTCGCTCTCGCCATCCGTGGAGGGGACGCCTCCGCCGACCTCAACCTTGCCGAGGGTGTAGTCGTCAGCTTGGCGGCGAATAGATCAACCAAAGCTGAATGATCCCTGCGATGGCGATGATGCCCAGCAGAATCAGGATCACGATGGCAGTGGCAGGACGCACGGGAATCGATCGTAAGGGCTTCGCACGCTTGTGAGAGCCGAACGCATGTCGAGGCCCCCAAAAGGGGGCCTCGACTACATGAAGGAGGATTCCGTCACCGTGGGGCGGGCTGGGAGGCTATCCGTTCACACCTTGAGCGAACGTGCTCTAGGTATGAGGGAAACGGAATGCCCTCCTTCCTGCATGCATGATGCTTATCGGCCACTGAGAGTAGTTTCTTGAGTGTTTCTACCCTGACTTTTCTAACCCGTGCCGAATGTCATCTTTGTGATGAAGCCCGCCCCATTGTTCTGGCGGAGGCCCGGCGTATCGGGGCAGAAGTGGAGGAAGTGGAGATCGACACCGACGATCACCTTGTCGCTCTTTACGGAATAAGGATTCCGGTGGTTTTGGGGCCAGACAGAATCGTGCTGGCGGAAGGGATCATTGCCGACCCCAAAGCCCTTCGAAAGAGGCTGAGACTGCTCTAGCCGAGATGGGCGGCGGAGGCATCCGTTGTGTCCCCGTCGGCGTTGTCTTCATCTTCGCCATTGCCGCCGCCCTCAGTGCTGCCTTCACTGCCGGCGCTGTCGTCACTGCTGGTTTCGGCGACCAAGCCACAATCTACGGGCGCAGTGTCTGAGTCGTCTCCGCCAAAACGGACCCGTTCAAACGCCGCAACTGCCGCGATCTGGTCGGCACTTAGAGATCCGCCGAATGCCGGCATCCCGCCGCTCACCGGTTTGTTGGTGTCGCCGTAGCTGCCCTGCCCGGTGAAGGCACTGGAGCCACCAGTGACCCACTCGATGTGGTCTGTGCAGGTCCCGAATGTGGTGAGGACTCCAGTCAAGGCGGGGAAGGCACCGGCACCCTGGCCGTTGGCCCCATGACAACCCGCACAATTCACGCCGGTGACGGCTGCGCCGTTGTAGATATCTCCGCCAAGGGCGATGAAGTCGGTGCCACCTCCGCCGATTTCCGAGCCGGTGAACTCGGAACCGTCGCAGTTGACGATCTCGCCAGTCACGACATTTGTCTCGAGTTCGGTGGCCTCACCGCATGCACCGGTCGAGGCCCCGCCCAGGGCAAAAAGGGCAAAAAGCGGCACGACCAACATCACCACGGTGAGCCATTTCGGAATCACGAAGTTGGTTTGCTCTTTGATGCCGGCTGTGGGCACCGTGACCACCTCGGGAAGACGTCTGGCCTCAGCCGCGGTGACCTCAGTGGGAAGCGGGGCTCGTGTGGCTTGTCCGCCCTCGGAAGTCGATTCGGTAGTTGTCTCGATGACCGGGGGAGAAGGGATCGCCTCGATTACATCGGGCACCGTCTCCGGCTCAACGTCCTCAACAGGCGATTCGGTTGCGGGTTCGGCCGGCGCTGAAGCTGGAGCTGTCTCGCCTCCTGCCCAAGCCGCCAGGATTTCGTCGACCGTCGCTCCGGTATCGGCTGCCCTCGCTTCGGCGGAGCGTTGTACCAGCTCCTCGGGAAGACCCATGGCGGCGGCGGCGCCAGTGAGACTCATCCGTCTTCTCCGGCCGTGACCGATTCACTCAAATACGCCACCAACGCACTCATGTCCTGAGGGTTGATGGTGTACTTCGGATGCCCGTTGAGTTGCCCTTCGACGGTGGCTTGTAGCTGCGTGGCGGAAACACGCGAGCCAACGTTGGAAAGGTCGGGCCCAAAGCGGCGGGTGCCGAGTATCTGGTTGCTGTCGTTGAGCGTGACCCGGCCCAGCCCCACGTCCGCGATGACCGGCCGCACCATCTGGGTGTGACAGGCGGCGCAGCCGAGGTTGCCATAAATCTCTTGTCCGTCCACTGCCAGCTGGGTGTATGGGAGGTTGGTTGACAGGGCTCCGGGTGTTTCGGCCTGGAGCGAAGGTCCAACCAGGCCAACGAGTGCCACCAAGACGAACAGAGCGACGGCACCGACAAGAACTGTCATCGGGTTGTCCCGACTCCCGACCAGGACCGGGGGCACATAGGGGCCGTGCCTCTCCTCCGAGGCAAGCGCAGCAACCGGCGCTTCGGCTGGCGCTTGGGCTGGTACTTCGCCTGGTACTTCGGCTGGCGCTTGAGCTGGCACCTCGATCACCACTTCAGGGGCGGCAGGCTCCTCCGTCGGAGCATCACCCACCACCGGTTCGGCAGACACCGCTGCGGGTGCCGGTGCTCCACCTGCCCATGCAGCGAGCAGGTCGTCGACGCTTGCCCCGGTGTCAGCAGCTCTAGCTTCGGCAGACCGTTGGACCAGTACCTCGGGAAGACCCATCGCGGCGGCGGCGGCGGCGACGAGGTCACTCATCGCCAGGTTCCCTACTGACAAGAACTTCCTGAGTGGTTGCCTTACCGGTGGTGACGGTGCCGAAAATCGTGGCAGCGTAAGCAAGCTGGCCGGCGAAAGTAACGAAGGCGAAACCAATGGCAACCAGCATGAGTGTCTCGAAACTGGTCCCAAGCCCCGCCGCCCATCCCTCACCTGCATCGATGTACGCCGCCGTGTTCGATCCGCCTATCCACGAATAGCCGGAGAGAATCCCGGCGGCAGACATGAACAGAAGAGTGCCGATAGACCCGATAACGGTAAGGCGGCTGAATGATCGAGCTCTCTTGAGTGAGGAAATCTCTCGACCCACCAGACGCGGTAAGGCGGAGAAGCTGACACCGGCGACGAGTAGGGCACCGGGACCGGCAATTGCCGCGTATTCGATTGCTTCCCAAAAAGCAGTCAGCGACGTGACGGAGGCGATAGACCTGAATCCGGCGAGAGCGGCGAGTGTTGCAACGGCGACGGCGAGATAAAGACCGTATATCCCGGCAGTGACACCGGGCTTCTCGGACAGATCGCCCCACGAGCCCTCCAGGGTCAAAGAGACGTTGGCGGCGTTGGCGAGGGTTCCGATCGGAAACGCCAGACCAAGTGCAGCAGCCACCCCGGCGACCCAAGCCGGTGCCGGCCCAAAAATAAGCTGAGCGGCGCCCCACCACGCAGCGGCAAACCCAAGAGACCAGAAACCGACCAGAGCCAACTGACGACTGGCCAGGGACACGTCGAGCTCCCTGACCACCGTGTAATAGAAGAGACCCGTACCCACGGTGAAAACGAACATTGTCACGAAACCGGCCGACAAGAAAACGTTGGAATACTCGACAGCAACAGCACCGAGTGAAGGCAAATCCCCGACGAAGTATGCGAGGTACAGAAGAGGGAGCCAGACAACCCCGCCCATTACGAACCAGAGAGTCACAAAGCTCCGCTTCTCCTCACGTCTGTTGATCGTTCCGACAGTGATGATCAGCGGCAGCGTTAGGAGAAGAAGCATCGGGATGTGGAACCACCACGGGAGTCCAAGAGGCTGACGTCCACTGCCAAATCCAAACCCGATGACCAACAGCCCCAAGACGACAAGCCCGGAGATGCCCAACAGACCTGAGGCGGCGAGATCAGCGCTCCAAAGTCGGGTGCCAGTCAGCCGCGGAAGCACGTAGTAGATGCCACCCACCAGAGAGACAACAACAAAGCCAAACATCAAGGTCAGATTTGCCATCGGCTCGAGCCTCCCGTAGGTGATGGGGAACAAGTCGGCGAAGCGGATCGACAGCAAGGCGAGGAGGGCCAAGGCACCGCCTAACACGAGGAAACCGGCTCCGACCATGAAGTGGGTGGCAGCCACACGGTCTTCGCTCGTTCCACCGCCCAAAAGGGCTCGAATCTGTGCTGTCTGGGTCTCGGCCAAGCGTCTTCCCTGTCAAACGATGAGACCGGCGGGAGCATAACTACTTCCAGAATCCATTCCGCCGCTACATTTCAATACGAGCCAATACCGCTGCGTGGGTTATATACGCGACCCCGTCGTGTGGTAGAAAATGGCCAACAGCGAATGGACACACCCGGACCCACCCAGAGATGTCATTGAGATGTACCGCCTAGGAGAACTGAGCGACGCAAAGCGCAAGACGATTGGCCTCGTCCTGCTACTTGGTGGACTCATTGGTCTGGTGCTCGGAATTATCTGGCTCCATTGGGCCAGCTTCCCCGAAACCGAGGTGGTCAACGGGATCGAAATGCCTTTTGTCGTCGACACCATGAACTGGTTCCCAAGAGGTGTCTTGTGGAAAGGTGCTGCCTATCTCATCATCGGGGGTGCCACCACGTTTGCCTTGATCGGCGCTTTGATGCTTTGGGTTCTCAACCAGAGAATGACCTGGGCTCGGGCCACGGTTGCGGCAATGATCACCTGGGTCGCCCTCCTTTTCTTCTTCGGGATCGTTCCCTCCGAGTGGCTCAACTTTGCACAGACCGATTTGGAGTGGGGCAACGACACATTCCTGGTGATCCCGCCGATCTTGGTGTTGGGGAACGCGGTTGAGATCAGTTACAAAGTGATCAAGGACACTATTTCTCAGACTTATGTCCTGGCGTTGCTAGGGCTTGGTGCTGTCCTGGCGATCCAGATCCAAAACATCAAGAAGGGTCGCCCGGCTAGTGCCCAGCAAGTCGAACAGAAGTCACCATACGGACGCCCCTTGGTCAAAGGTGATGGCTGATGCCCAAGGGAGTAGTTGATGAGACCCCACCGATCCGGGATGACTACCAGCTTGCCGTTGTGGACGGTGACTATTTCACGGACAAATTGCGTCCTAAGCAGTTCCTTCACATCGACCAGTCGGAGTGCATCCTTTGCGAAGGCTGTGTCGACATCTGCCCCTGGAAGTGTATCCACTATCTCTCACTGGACGCGATCACGGAGGCTGTCAATGTCGACCACCCACAGGACGACGAACAGAATTACGGTTTCTTCATCGTTGACGAGGACGAGTGCACCCGATGCGCGCTGTGTATCGATCGGTGCCCGACCAATGTCATCACTCTTGGCAAATTCGAAGGCTCGTTGGCAGATCAGGCGTCGGAACTCGGTCTCGACCGTCGCCCATGGGATTTCGACACTGGGCAGCGTGACTTCAAGAATGGGTACTCGTATGGAATGCGCTGGTAGGAGAGATGTCTAACTCACATGGCTAACGGCAACGGCAAAGTTGGGCTCAAAGAGCGGGTTAAGGAGACCAACGAGAAACTGTGGAACAGCCAGCTTGTCGGAGCCATCCTCCGTCCCGGCTCGCCTTTCAAGCAGGGCTACTCGGACAGCCCCAGAAACCGTTCTTATGTCGTGATGAACAACGTCCTCTACCACCTCCATCCCGTCAAGGTGAAGCGTCATGGTGTCAAGCTTTCCTACACCTTGTGTCTCGGTGGTCTCAGCTTCTTCTTGTTCATCGTCCTCACCATCACCGGCATCTTCTTGATGTTCTATTACACGCCAACCGCTGAGCTGGCCTATCCCGACATGCAGGCGCTCTCCACCGATGTGGCGTTTGGTTCATTGGTGAGAAACATCCACCGATGGGGAGCTCACCTCATGGTGTTGTCGGTGTTTCTCCACATGAGCCGTGTCTTCTATCACGGTGCCTACAAGCCGCCACGTGAGTTCAACTGGGTAGTTGGAGTCGTGCTTCTTTTCCTGACACTGTTCCTGTCTTTCTCCGGATACCTGCTGCCATGGGACCAATTGGCCTTGTGGGCCGTGACAGTGGGCTCCAATATGGCTGGTTTCTCGCCGATCATCGGTGACCAGGTCAAATTCGCCCTGCTTGCGGGTGTCGAGGTAAGCGGAGCCACCTTGCTTCGCTTCTACGTGCTCCATGTGCTGGCGTTCCCATTCATCATCGTGATCTTCATGGCGATTCATTTCTGGCGGGTCCGCAAAGATGGCGGCGTCTCGGGTCCCTTGTAAGGAGTATTCAATGGTTGAAATCCCAGAGAGTCTCTTGAGGAGATCGGCAGAGGCGAAGGCCAAGGCGCTAGGTGTGCCGGTTGAGCAGGTGTTGGCCGAGATGAAAGGCGAAGGTCCCCCGGTCGAAGTACCCGTGACTGCATTGGTCGAAGACGTTGTTGAAGTCGATGAGAACCCCGATCCGGCTGAGTCTCCGGCCGCCATGGTTGCGGAAGGCGGCAAACCCGAACTCGAGTCCGAATCGGAGTCCGAACCAATTGTTGAAGAGTCGGTGGCTGAAGTAGAGAAAACACCGGTTGTGGTTGCCGCTCTCGTTGAGTCTTCTCCTGCCGAGCAGGTGGGAGAAGACGAGCAAGAAGTAGCCGAGCCACCGGATCCCGAGACCAACGGTGGTGGCAACGGCAAGGTTGCTGGGCTGGTCAGCCCCCGTCCATCGGTGCCACCGACCGGAACACCGGAGGGTGTCCGCACCCAACGCTTGCTCACGGTTGTCAAAGCCCGGGCGATTCAAAACGTCAAAGCCGAGCCGATGGACAAGGTCAATACCTGGCCACACCTAATGCTCATGGAGTTCGGAGCGCTGCTTCTAATCACCGGAATCTTGGTGATCATGGCCGTGGTCATTCACTCGCCGTTGCTGGATCCAGCCAACTTCAACGCCACACCCAACCCATCAAAGGCGCCGTGGTACTTCTTGGGGCTTCAGGAGCTGCTGAGCTATTTCGATCCCCAGGTGGCCGGAGTCTTAGTCCCGTTGTTCGTCGGTTTGATCGGTTTCATGATGGTGCCGTTTGTTGACAAGAACCCGTCGACTCGACCCAGCGACCGCAAATTCGCAATTCTTCTCTATTCCATCTTCCTGGCCGGCTCGGCAACCCTCACCATCATCGGCGTGTTGTTCAGAGGGAAGGGGTTCAACTGGTCATATCCCTGGAAGGACGGCATCTTCTTTGATGACTTAAAGGACTGGGTCGACTTCGAATGAGTTTTACCGACATGGTCCTGATCGGGGTGGCCTTATTCGCCATTCTTGGGGCGGTAGGCGCCTTTACGATCGCCTACCGGCGTTCGGAGAAGGAGAAGCCAATCGATGCCGGCGCCGGACTGAGCAACGAGACGCTGAAGTCAGACCGCTCGATGGACGGTGTCCGGGTTGATCCCATTCCGACGCTGGATGAGCAGCCGGTCGACGAGGTCGCGGCCGAAGAGGCCGTGGTTGAGATCGAGCCTGCTGCCGAAACGGTGACGACTGCAGTCGCAGTATTGGAGACTCAGCGTGTTGTCGAGGTGGCGCCGGAGGAATCGGGGGTTACCCGGCGGCAGTTCTTCAACAGGGCACTTGGCGCCACCTTTTTCGCATTCTTGGGTATGCAGGGGATTTATTATCTGGCGTTCTTCTGGCCAAAGCTGAGCGGAGGATTTGGATCTGATGTTGACGCCGGTGAAATCGGCGCAATCCAGACGGCCGTCTTCGCATCAGATGGATCGATCCTGCCACTGTTCGTCCCCGAGGCCAAGGCCTATATCGTTCCAGCTCCTGCCTCGTCCGTCTCCGAGCAGTTCGCCGGAAGGAGTGTCACCACAGACAATCTGATGGCTCTGTTCCAAAGGTGTGTCCACCTTGGGTGTCGTGTGCCCTGGTGTGGTCCTTCACAGGGTTTTGAGTGCCCATGCCATGGGTCGAAATACAATTCGATCGGCCAGTATTTTGCCGGCCCCGCTCCCCGCAACCTCGACCGTTTCGTCGTCGAAAACCAGAACAATCGTTTGATCATCCGCACCGGTCAGGTCGTGGAGACTCCGCGGGCGCCAATCCTGACAATCAATTACCCCCAAGGCCCCAGCTGTATCGGTGGTGCGTAGGGGATGCCTGCCGACATCATCATTGTCCTCGCGGTTGTCGCCGGAATCCTTTGGCTTGGCCTGATGGTTGTGTCGGCGCTTCGCAACCGTGGAGGCGAAGAGGTTGCACCCAATCTCAAACCAGGCATTGATGATCAGCAACTGGAGACCAGACGCCTAGAGAAAGGTCAAAAAGTTGCCATCGCATGCTCGGCCTTTCTCGCCATTTCCTTGCCGCTCTACTTCCTAGGTGAGACCGATCGCCAGGAGGGTTTCGTCGAGGAATTCGCACACGAGTCGATCGAACGTGGTGAGCATCTCGTCGAGGAGTTCGGGTGTTTCGATTGTCATGGTCCTCTCGGCGTAGGTGGGATCGCCTCTTTTGTCGAGAAGCGGTCTGGTGTCGCGGTCTCGTGGGCCGCGCCGTCCCTCGACGACGTCTTATATCGCTTCGACAAGAGCGAGCTCAACTTCTGGGTCACCTTCGGCCGTGGCAACACGCCAATGCCCGCCTGGGGTTTGGCTGGCGGAGGTCCTATGAACGAGGCCCAGGTTGATGATGTCGTCAACTATCTGGCAACGATTCAGATCTCTCAGCAGGCCGCGGTGGACAAGACCCCGGCGATGTTGGCCGTTCAAACCAGTCGTCTCGACAACGCCGACGTCGCTATTGAGTTGGCAATCGTCAACCAGGAGCAGGTGGTGGCTGAAGTCGAGCAGGCACCCGACGATCGTGACTTCATTGTTCCCGTTACGGACTCGGCTCGGGCCATTCTCGATTCGGCCGATATCGGCATCGACACCGATGCTGACGGTTTGTCCGACACAGCCGAGCAAGAGCTTTCCGAGCTCTCAACAGCTGCGGTTGATTACTACCGGGAGGTTGATGCGATCGTGCTCGATCCCACAGTGGCTGACGCTGAGAAAGCCGATGAGGCGATCGCCCAGCTGGAGGACGCGATCGAAAAGGACCCGATTCTCAAATTGAACCTGACCGCGGTCGAGGAGATTCTCGCCAATGACGAGATCAGCGAAGAGAATCCGGACACCGATGGCGACAGTATTGGCGACGCGGCAGAGAGTGCGATCACCGGCCAGATGGCTGAGGCCACTGGGGCGACCATCCCGTCGTCGATTGCCGAAGTGGTACTCGATCCGACCAACCCGGAATCGGTCACCGGTGTGCCTGACTTGGAAACCGCCCGCACCATTGTCGGTGGCATGGAGTCCACTGCGATCAACACTTCTGTGGCGGTAGAGAACGTGGATCGAATTCTGCCTCAGCAGGAAGAGGGTCTGGCATTCCTGCAAGACTCACAGCAACTACGTCTGTGGGAGATCGACATCCCCGGCGTCGCGGCCGCCATGGAAGTGAGCGAAGAAGAAGCGCAGCGGGCAGTGACCTTGTTCAATGCCAACTGTGCCCGTTGTCACACCGCCAGCTTCAGTGCCGGTGTCCCCTACACCGGCCCGGTCGGTTCGGGTGGTTTTGGCCCGGCTCTTTGGGATGGGCGCCCGATAATCCAGTTTGGGTTTGCCGAGGACTACGCAGAGCCTGCAGACGACTTGTTGATCCAATGGCTGATCAAGGGATCCGAAGCAGAGGAGCCTTACGGGATCAACGGTTTCGGATCTGGTCGAATGCCCGCTTTTGGAGCGATTCTTTCGGCAGAGGATATAGACCTTTTGGCGAGGTATCTGCGGGCAAGCAAACTAGACGGGGTGGTAGCCGATGTTCTTCCGTGAGCTTTTCAGATCACTTCTCTCGGCGAATCTCTTTGTCACCGGGGTTCTGCTGTTCGCCGCAGCAGTGCTGTTGTTCTTCGGGTCGATCTATCTCTTCAGCTACACCAACCTCGGTAAGAAGCTTGGGTTTTTGGTAACCGGTGCTGCCGTCTTCGGTTGGCTCTCGATCACGTCGATGCTCTTTGTGGTCTACGCGCCGCGCGGACCGAAGCCCGACAATATCGAAGGTCTCAACTCCCTCGAGATAAGGGTGATCCCAATCACCTATCTACTGGTTTCACTTGTTCTCTTTCTGGTCTTCCTGGTGGCTCTCCACCAATTCGAAGAGTCCCAAGAAGGGGCCGTCACCTAACCCCCCCAGTGGCGTTGCTATAGCAAGACGGTGCGGTTTTCGATCCGCTATGCACGCTCGACCCCCGCCTCGACGCTGCGAGCGTGGCCTGTCGCCAGAATTATCTCAAAACATGCGTCCGGATCCTCCTTGAGCATGCGGAACGTAAAGCGAAGGACCTGGATGCCGCGGGAGGCGAGTTGGTTATCGCGCTCTCGGTCCAACTCGAATGCGTCGGTCCGGGCATGCCACGATCTCCCGTCTACTTCCACCACGAGTTGCCAATCCGGGATGAACAGGTCGACACGGGATCGTCGACCGGAGAGGAGGACAGGGTGTTCCCTATCCCAGACTGGCAGGGGACCCCGATTGATGAGCTGTTCGAGCATGCCTTCTAAGTAGCTCGCATCCAGGGTCGGGGCATCCTCACCCTTCTCTTCGAAGAGGTTTCTGACTCGCACGATGCCCCTGCGACGCCGTCCAATCTCGCGCTCGAGGATTGCACCCACATCATGGAGATCGAGTTTGTGGGCGAGCAGGGCGTCGTCGAAAACTGACTCCAGGTGACCGGGACCTAGTTCCGACGCCAGGCAAACGATTGTCTCCGCGACGGATGTCACTGGAAATCCAGCAACATTGACGGCTTTCAGCTCCGGATAATGCTCGGCACGAATTACCCGAGCGACCTCTGACCGTGCGTTGGAGCTGCCTGGCACGACGATCACCGGACGGCCTTGTGCAAACCCTCGCAGTCCGTGCATGTAGGCGGCCGAACGGCCTCCAACCGAGGCCGTGGGTCTACTGAGAATCGCAACCCACATCTGGCGTTCCCAAGTCGACGGTGCTGACGCAACCCCAAACACCCGGTAGTCGAGTTGAACCCACCTCGAGGATGCCAGCTTTCTCTGAACCGCGTGACGGTTGAATCCGGCTTCTCTCACTTGGGTAGCACTGAATACACCATGTTGATTTGCGGCGAGCTTCTCTATCGCACGTTGGTCTGCCACGGCTCCACCTTTCCCTATTTGGCGAAGCGCTTCAACCACCTTGTCGAGAGTGCATAACGGATCGAAAACCGCACCGTCTTGCTATAGCAACACTGCAAATTATCCGTAGTAGCTGAGGATCTGGAGCTCGGTTGAGAGGTCGACCTGTCTCACCGCAACGCTCTCTGGCACGGTCACCCGGATCGGGGCGAAGTTGAGGATGGAGGCGATTCCGGCGCTGACAAGCTCTTGGCAGACGGACTGTGCCGAGGTTGCCGGTACCGCGAGGATCGCCATGTCAAAACAACCGAAACTGCAATCAGACGGCATTTCAGCCAGATCCTGGATCTTGACTTCGCCTACTAGTTGTCCAATCCGCCCAATGTCGATGTCATAGATAGCTACGACATCAAAGCCACGCTTACTGAGCCCGGAGTAGCGAGCGAGGGCAGTGCCCAAGTTTCCGGCACCGATAATCGCCACCTTGCGTCGATTCTCGATCCCGAGCTCGCGTCGAATCCGGTCCCTGAGGGCAGGGGCCGAGTACCCGACGCCCCTGGTCCCTTGAAAACCTAGGTCGGAGAGATCGCGTCTGACGTTCGCAGCGTTTACCCCGGCAGCCGAAGCAAGCGCTTCGGAACTGATTGTCTCGTTGGTGCTTTCGCCATCTTCAATAAGCCGCAGGTATCGGGGGAGGCGTGCGACGGTTGCTCGGGAGAGACCGCTCATGTCGGCGACCATACATCTGTTTTTCGGTCTATCAATCCACGCCTTCTACCCTCGTCTCCGACATGTCCACACCATCGGTTCTCGTTGTAGGAGGCGGTCCGGCCGGGTCGGCGGCCGCATACTGGCTTGCGAGGGACGGCCATCAGGTGACCCTGGTGGAGAAGAAGGAGTACCCGCGCGACAAGACGTGTGGTGACGGTCTCACTCCACGAGCGATCTTGCAGCTCCAAGATATGGGCTTCGATTTTGATGTCACTGGTTTCCACAAGATCACCGGGCTTCGCTCCTACGCAGGCGACGACCTAATGATTGAAATGCCATGGCCTGAGCACAGTCGGTTTCCCAACTGGGGCGGTGTGATACGTCGTCGCGATCTCGATGAACAGGTTGCCCGTCTCGCTGAGAAGGAGGGCGTCACCATTCTGGAGAAGACGACAGCCACCCCTGTGATTGAGGAGGGTCTGCTCACTTCAATGAGTCTGTCAAACGGCTCCGGTTCGGAAACCGCCACGCCGGACCTCACCATCATCGCTGACGGCTCGATGAACCGGTTCGGTCGAGATCTGGGGACCGCACGTCGCAAGGACTATCCGATGGGGATGGCAGCAAGGGGTTATTACTCATCGCCGAGGTCGGAGGACCCATTTCTCGAGAGCCAGCTCGACCTGAGAGACTCATCGGGCGCCACCATGCCGGGTTATGGGTGGGTCTTCCCGTTGGGGGACGGAACGATCAATGTCGGTGTCGGACTGCTCTCGACTTTCAAACGGTGGAAACAAGTCAACACCACCAAAATGATGAACGACTACGTCGCCACCGCACCCGACCACTGGCAGTTGAGTCCGGAGTCACAGTTGACCAAGCCGCTTGGAGGCAAACTGACGATGTCGTTTTCGAAGAGCCCGCTTGTCGGGGCCAATTGGATCACCGTCGGGGACGCCGCCGGAGCGATCAATCCATGGAACGGCGAAGGTATCTCATACGCCTATGAGACCGGTCGGATCGCTGCTGAGTATGTGGGGAAGGCGGTTGAGTCGGGCGAAATGGGTGGATTGAAGCGCTATCCACAGCGGCTCGAAGACGAATACGGCCTGTATTACAAGATGTCGCGGATCTTTGTGAAGCTGATCGGGTACCCATCGGTGATGAGGACGGTCGCTCACACCGGTCTGCGCAATCGCTCTCTGATGGAGTGGACTCTCAAGGTGATGGCCAACCTCCTAGATGAGGACGAGAAGCAGATCGGTGAGCGGGCCTATGACTCTCTGGCGGCCATCGTCCGCACCCTCCCCACCACGTAGTACCTAGCGACCCTCTTAGTTTTCGAGGCGAGGTCTTTCTTCATCGGGTTGCCGCTTCCTCAACCCGATCCAAAGCAGTACTGAGGCCACCAGGCCCAAGCCCACCGCTGCCGGCCAGTAGAGCGAGATGTTCTCCGTCACAGTTGCGAACGCGACCATGAGACCCTCCTGCGGATCGAAAGAAGATCTCCCTTCCGTTTCATTCAGTCTTATCGGCATCCGATAAGCAATTTCTGAAATGGCGAAGACTCGAGATTCCTCGGATGTTGACCGATACGATCACATGGTGATGAACAAGCCGCCTCTGATCGCCTTCGATGTCAACGAGACGTTGCTCAGCCTCTCCCCGATCCAGGCAAGACTCGAAGCCATTTTCGGAGTGGACCCTCCGGTGGGTGAGTGGTTCGCCCGCATGCTGCATGGCTCACTGGTCGCCAACGCCATCGACAACTACCGCCCTTTTGGCGACATTGGTGTTGAGGCCCTTCTCACCGTTGCCGTGAAGAGAGGGCTCTCGCTCCGTGGCGAGGAAGCCGTCGATGTGATGTCGGAGATGATGAGTCTTCCTCCTCATCCCGACGTTCCCGAGGCTCTCCAGCGTCTCGACGGGGCAGGGTTCGTGATGGTTGCCCTCACCAACAGTTCCACGGTGGTGGCCACCGACCAGATCGAGAGCGCCGGGCTTGCCTCCTATCTGCAAAGGGTGATCTCAGTTGAGGAGGTCGGGCGTTTCAAGCCCGATCCCGCTCCTTACCTCCACGCAGCCCGGGTGATGGGTGTAGCCATTGGTGACCTGACACTTGTGGCCGCCCATGACTGGGACTGTGCGGGGGCCACAGCAGCAGGTGCCGGCACCGTCTTCGTCAAACGGCCTGGCGCCGTTTGGAGTATTCCCGCCGACATGCCCGACGTCGTCGTTGGCGACATCGCCGACCTGGCCGATCTGCTGATCGACTAGGAGCAGACTCCTAGACCTCGGCCAGCGCCTCGAGCGCCCGATTCACTTCGGTCTCGGTGTTGTAGTGGACGAAACCGACACGCACCAAGCCACCCTGGTCGAGTACACCCAGTTGGCGCATCACGTTGACCGCGTAGTAGTGGCCGGACCACACATAGACCCCGCGACTCGCCAGATGGGCGGCGACGGCCGCGGGTTCATGTCCATCGATGGAGATGGCGAAAGTTGGTCCACGATCGTTGTTCACCTCGGGCACACCGAATAGGTTCACTTTTGGAAGCCGACCCAATCCCACAACAAAACTACGTGACAGTGCATCCTCATGGTCCTTGATTTCGGCAAAAGCCATCTCGAGTGAGCCTCGTCGAGTGGCTCCGTCAGACCCCAATGAAGCGATGTAGTCGACCGCTGCGGTGACACCGGCGAGCGATTCGAAACTCTGGGTTCCTGTTTCCCACTTTCCTGGCGGGTCGGAGGGGGCTGGACGCACCTTGTAGGCGCTACTCCCGGCGAGAAGATCGTGTCGTCCATAGAGAACACCGGTGTGCGGCCCAAAGAACTTGTAGACCGAAGCGGCAAGGAAGTCGCATCCGAGTTGGGCGACGTCGATCAGGTGGTGGGGTCCGGCGTGCACGGCATCCACGAAGACGGTTGCACCAAATTCATGGGCCGCGGCGGCGATCGGTGGGATGTCGATCATCGTGCCCAGCGCATTCGATGAATACGCCACTGCTACCAATCGCACGTTTTCGTCGATCAATTCGATGACTGCTTCTGGATCGAGGAGCCAGTTGTCCACATCGAATTCTGCGATCCGGACCTCTACACCTCGGTCTTCGGCTGCCCGAGCCCATGGCGTGAAGTTGGCATCGTGGTCGAGACTGGTTAGGACAATCGCATCGCCCGAATTCCAGGTGGTAGCCAACGCCCGGCTGAGGGCGAAAGTGAGACTGGTCATGTTTTGTCCGAACACGATTTCGCCTGGATCACAGTTGAACATGTCAGCCATGGCCTGCCGCGCTTCAGCAGTGACTTTGTCGGCGAGGTCAGAAGATCCGAAGCCACCACCCAGATTCGAAACCCCATCATTGAGCACCCCTGACATCGCGTCGATCACGGTATGGGGAACCTGGGTCCCCCCTGGTCCATCCAGGTACGCGGCCGGGTAGCCATTCTCCGTTCGATTCAATGCTGGGAACCGTGATCTGATGGTCTCAATGTCGAACATGGCACGAACGTTAGGTGGTTGGGAATTACCTCACCGTTTGAGGCCGTTCTAAGCTCAGAATCGTGACACTCGCCGACTATCTCCCCATTGCGATCATGCTCTTCCTGGCCGGAGCATTCGTAACCGTGTCACTGGTCGCTTCCAGCTTCTTCAGCCCGAACCGACCGACTCCGGAGAAATTGGACCCTTATGAGTGTGGAATCGTCCCGGTTGTGGAACCGTCACAGAGGTTCCCTGTCAAGTTCTATTTGGTGGCCATGCTGTTTGTGATCTTCGACGTGGAGATCATCTTCTTGTTCGCTTGGGCCTCGATCTGGACCGAACTGGGCTGGTACGGCGTTGCTGCGATGCTGATCTTCACGGGGTTTGTGGTCGAGACTTTGATGTACGTGTGGAAACGCGGTGCCCTCGACTGGAACGTGAAGCGTCGGGCCCGATACCTCCCCGACCAGGCTCAAGAAGCGGCTTAGGCGGAGCACCGGTGGCAACCACTCCTCCCGGCAACCTTCTCATGACCACCGTTGAGAGGGCTGCGAACTGGGCACGGACCCGTTCGATGTTCCCAGCGACCTTCGGCCTTGCTTGCTGCGCGATCGAGATGATGGCGACTGGAACCGCCCACTACGACTTGGCTCGCTTTGGCATGGAGGTGTTCCGTGCTTCGCCTCGGCAGGCTGACTTGATGATTGTTGCGGGAAGGGTCAGCCAAAAGATGGCCCCGGTGCTTCGACAGGTCTATGACCAGATGCCTGATCCGAAGTGGGTGGTCTCGATGGGCGCCTGCGCCTCGTCCGGTGGGATGTTCAACAACTATGCCCTGATCCAGGGTGTCGATCAGATCGTCCCTGTCGACATCTATGTGCCCGGTTGCCCACCGGGACCACAGAGTCTCCTGCACGGAATCCTCACCCTTCACGACAAGATCATGGCGGGAGAAATCGTCCGATGAAATCGCATTGTCCCCGATGCGATCGGGAACGTCCGGCCAGATCGGGTGGTCCGGTGACTGGGAACCTCAGATGAATCAGGTACTCGCTGGGCTCGCCGAGGGGTTCGAGGATGTGACGTTTTCACAGTCCCTGGGTCAGGACATCGCATCTGTCCCAACGGACTCCTGGAAGGCATTTGCCGAGGCCGCCAAAAAGGCCGGATTCGAAGTTTGTTGTGACGTCACCGCCGTCGACTGGATGCGGCAACGCCCTGAGCGCTTTGAAATCGTGGCCAATCTGTTGTCGATGAGGCACCGCATTCGACTTCGTGTCAGCACCACAATCGGCCGCGAGGATCCGACAGTCGAGTCGTTGACGCCACTATGGCCGGGCGCTGGTTTCGCTGAACGTGAGGTCTACGACATGTTTGGGATCATCTTCGACGGCCACCCCGATCTGACCCGAATCCTGATGCCAGACGACTGGGATGGACATCCGCTGCGCAAGGACTTTGGTGTTGGGTCGGTACCTGTCCAGTTCAAAGAATCCCACAAGGTCGACTGATGGCTGACGAGACGACGATCGACAGCGCAAACGAGACGCCCGAGACTGTGGATCTCTGGGTTGCCGGAACCGAGGAGGCTGAGTTCCAGCCGACGACCGAGGGTGATCAGGAGATCGGTTCGGCTGAGTCGAAGGAGCGTCTCGCCGAGCAGTTTGGTTCGGTGGTCGAAGACGATTACGTGTTCGACGACGAGGTCGCGGACGACGACCGGATGATTGTCAACATGGGGCCACAACATCCTTCGACTCATGGCGTGTTGCGTCTCCAGATTGAGCTCGAAGGCGAGATAATCCGCCGGACCAAGCCGATTATCGGATACCTCCATACCGGTATGGAGAAGACGGCCGAGCAGCTCACCTTTGGTCAAGGACCCACCAACGTCACCCGTATGGACTATCTGGCGCCACTTCACTGTGAGCTGGCTTACTCGCTTGCTGTTGAGAGTCTCTTGGGCATCGAAGTACCGGAGCGGGCAGCTGCGATCAGGATCCTGATGACCGAACTCAACCGGATCTCATCGCATCTGGTGGCGTTGGCCACCAACGGCATGGACATCGGGGCTTTGTCAATGATGCTCTACGGATTTCGTGAGCGCGAATCGATCCTTGCGTTCTTCGAGAAGACCACCGGCCTTCGGATGAATCACAATTACATCCGTCCCGGCGGAGTTGCCGCCGATCTGGCTCCGGGTTGGAAAGACGACGTTTCGGCGATTCTTGCCGACCTCCCCGGGCGACTCGACCAGTACGACGATCTGCTCAAGGAAAACCCGATCTGGCTTGCCCGAACCCGTGGCGTCGGCGTGATTTCTCAGGAGGAAGCCATCGCCTTTTCGATCACGGGGCCAATCCTTCGGGCCACCGGCGTCGACTGGGATTTGCGGAAGGTCTTCCCATATTCGGGAATCGAGAAGTATGAGTTTGAGGTGATCACCGGTGAGAACGGCGACGTCTACGACCGCTATCGGGTCAGGGTCTTGGAGATCGTCGAGTCACTCAAGATCGTTGAGCAGGTGATGAATGCGATGCCCAAAGGCGACTATCGCGTCGACGACCGCAAGGTGACTCCCCCACCCCGGGCACGGATCGACGAGTCGATGGAGGCGTTGATCCACCATTTCAAGCTGTTCACAGAGGGTTTCAAGGTTCCGCCCGGTGAGACCTATGTGGCTGTCGAGTCCCCAAGGGGTGAGTTGGGCTGCTATTTGGTCTCCGATGGGAAGGCCAACCCCTATCGCATGCACACTCGGGCACCCTCGTTCTACAACCTTCAGTCGTTGCCGATCACCATGGCCGACAGCCTGATGGCAGACACTGTGGCCACCATCGCCTCGATGGACCCGGTGATGGGTGACGTCGACCGATGAGATCGGTTTGAAGAACGATGAGATCCTTCTGTCGACCGATGAGATCGGTTTGAAGAACGATGAGATCCTTCTGTCGACCGATGAGATCGGTTTGCAGAACGATGAGCTCGCTATTTGATCTGTAGACCTTTCCTTCTCGAGCAAGCCAGATGAAGTTCCTGAAGCGCAACTCACCGGATTTGGCTCTTACCGAGGCCGCCAACCTTCTCGATACCCAATATGGCGTCACTGGTGATTTCCTGATGCTCGAAAGCGAGCGAGATCAGAACTTCCGTGTTGACACCGAAAACATCTCTTATCTCTTCAAGATCTGCAACGCCGACGAAGACGAGTCGGTTGTCGACCTCCAGATTCAGGCCCTCAAACACATCGAGCGAGTCGATCCGACCTTTCCGGTGCCTCGGTCGGTGCCAACTCTCACGGGTGACGACAAGGCAAGGATCGAAACAGCTGACGGAGCCTCACACGTCGTACGTCTGATGTCATTTCTCGACGGCGTTGTTGCCGACCGACCCGAGTACGACACTCCCGAGTTTCGGTACAACACTGGCGCGGCCGTGGCACGGCTGGACAGGGCACTTCGCGGATTTTTTCACCCGGCTGCCAATCAGGATCATCCCTGGGATCTGATGAGAGTGCCGCGACTTCTCGACCAAGTCGATCACATCTCCGATGAAGGTGCCCGACGTAGCGTGGTCGCCATCCTGGAGCAGGTCCGCGACCACACCATCCCTGCTTGCTTGGGTCTTCGCCATCAACTGATCCATCAGGATGTCTACACCTCGAATCTCGTGGTCCACCCGGGGAACCCGGCTGAAATAGCCGGGATCATCGACTTTGGAGATATGGTTTACGGTCCGCTCATCGCCGAGATTGCAGTGGCCGCAGATCCCTCCGGCCGACCGAATGGGGCCGCCGAGGCTCTCATCGACATCGTGCTCGGCTACGACTCGGTGACACCTCTCGAGACCGCCGAAGTGGATGTTCTCTACGATCTGGTCCTGGCCCGTTTGGCAATGGGCACCACCATCGTTGCGGCGAGAGCCGGCTTGTTCCCCGACGAGAGCCACTACGGGTCGGATCAGGAGTTGCTGTGGGAGCGGATCGCATCGACCGTGGCTGCCGCGCCCGGGTTGACCGACGAGATCAAACGAGTGCTTGGTCTGTCTCGTCAACATGGGACCGACCTCGCCACTCAGAGGACCTCGCTCTTTGGGGAAAACTCACCCCACTTCTACGTGAATCCGCTGCACGTGGTCGCCGCCAAGGGAATGTGGATGGATGGGTCCGACGGTCGGCGATATCTCGATTTCTACAACAACGTGCCAACGGTGGGTCACAACCATCCCCAAGTGGTCAACGCGGTGAGTCGGCAGCTGGCCACCTTGAACACCAACACTCGCTACCTCTATTCACCTGCTGTCGAATACGCCGAGCGCCTCACCGCGATGCTCAATCACGATCTCGACGTGTGTCTCTTCGTCAATTCCGGAAGTGAAGCCAATGACGTTGCCAGCCAGATCCTCAAGCATCGGTCGAAGGCCAACCGTCTGCTGGTGATGGAGGGCGCCTATCACGGACTGACCGAGGCAGCTTTGGCCATCACCGATGCAGACAGTTCCGGTGACTCCAACGTCATCACTCTGGCTCCGCCCGACTCATATCGGGGGCGAGCGAACTCTCCCGAAATTGAAGACATCGACGGGTTGGCCGGCTTCTTTGTCGATCCTGCACTCACCTCCAACGGAATTCCGACGATTCCGCAAGGCTTCCTTGCCACTGTTTCCGATGCCGTCCGCTCCCAGGGCGGTCTTGTGGTGGCCGATGAAGTCCAGACCGGGTTTGGCCGTACCGGGGTGATGTGGGGGCATCAACATCAGGGGTTTGTCCCCGACCTCGTCACTCTTGGTAAGCCTGTTGGCAACGGAGTGCCCCTTGGTGTGGTGGTCACCCGTCGGGAGATCCTCGACGAATTTATGGCCGACTCATCTTTGTTCTCCACATTTGGCGGCAACCCGGTTTCGTGTGCCGCTGGACTTGCCGTGCTCGATGTGATCGAACGCGAGCATCTGGTGGAGAACTCCGCTGTGGTCGGAAGGTATCTGAGAGATTCGTTGAGGGGGTTGTCTGAAAAGAACGAGCTGGTGGGGGATGTTCGCGGATCCGGTCTATTGGTGGGTCTGGAACTGGTGACCGATCGGGACACAAAAACGCCGGCCACGGCTGCAACAAAGCAGCTGATTGAGCTGATGAGGATCGCCGGCGTGCTGGTGGGTGCGGCCGGGGGAGCACGTCACATTCTGAAACTACGCCCGCCGCTGATTGCTCAACACAGCCATGTCGACCATTTCATCGAGGCATTGGAGGACTCGATGGCCCGTTTATGAACCAAATCTGTGTCTGGATCGACATTTTGGTTCAGAAAAATGGCTTGAACCTGGTTTCACTAGCACTCCTCCGAACCCCTATTCTCCGCCTTCGATGAGTCTATGGTCCGAGACCACCCAGGAACGGGCCCGCGAAATCATCTCCCGATACCCGGAGAAGAGATCTGCGGTCATGCCCCTGCTCTATTTGGCTATGGCAGAAGACGGCTATTTGACCAATGATGGAATGGCTGAAGTGGCGGTCTGGTGCGGGATCACACCCGCCCAGGTCAGGTCTGTCGCCAGTTTCTACACGATGTACAAACGCGAGCCCACCGGGGAATACCTCCTCTCCTGCTGCACCTCGATCTCCTGCATGCTTCTTGGGGGAGATGACATTTTGGGGGCTGTGGAGGATGAGTCCGGTGTGCCCCATGGAGAGACAGACGACGAGGGCCTCCTTTCGGTTGAACACGTCGAATGCATCGGTGCGTGCGGTGGCGCCCCGGCCGTCCAGGTCAATTATGAGTTGATCGAAGGCGTGACACCGGAGAAGGCACGTGAGCTTGTCAGGTGGCTCCGGACCGCTCGACCAAAAGTGGTCAACACCGACGAAATGCAAGAGCTTTTTGGCGGCCCCCGCAGCTTCGACTGGGGCATCAGCGAGGAGGACGGTGCGATAGGCCCATACCCGGCGTTCCAACCGCTGGGCACCGTTGGAAGTGAGGGTGGCGGTTGACGACACTTCTGGTCACAAGACGGATGACCGATCATCCAACCGACTCACACACTCTCAATCGTTATGAGTCCACAGGTGGGTACATCCAGGCAAAACGTGCCATGGACTCGTCCCGCGAAGAGTTGGTCGAAGAAGTCAAGGCGTCCCGCCTTCTCGGACGTGGCGGGGCCGCGTTCTCGGCCGGCCTGAAGTGGAGCTTCCTTGCCCCGGCCCGACCTTCCTATCTGGTGATCAATGCCGACGAGTCGGAACCCGGGACCTTCAAGGACCGTCAATTGCTGGAGCGCGATCCTCATCAGATGATCGAGGGGATCATCATCACCGCAGTCGCCAACGAGGCTCATCATGCTTTCGTCTACATACGTGGCGAGTACCCAAAACCGGCGAGACGTGTGCAAGCCGCCATCGACGAGGCCTATGCGATCGGATACTTGGGGCAGGGGATTTTTGGATCTGACTACGACCTGGAGGTGACCGTTCATCTCGGTGGAGGCGCCTACATCTGTGGTGAGGAAACAGCGTTGATCAACTCCCTCGAAGGGCTGCGTGGCGAGCCCCGGCTCAAGCCACCCTATTTCCCGGCGGCCAAAGGCCTCTACATGATGCCGACGATCGTCAACAATGTTGAGACAGTCTCCAATTTGCCCCACATCCTCTCGATGGGGTCCGGTGAGTACGCCGAGCTCACCGGCAACGACGACACGGGCACCTTCATGATGTCGTTATCAGGCCACGTCAACAGGCCCGGCAACTACGAGCTTCCACATGGGATTACCTGGCGCGAGCTGATCTACGACATCGGTGGTGGCATCACCGGCGACAAGAAATTGAAGGCCTGGATCCCCGGTGGCGCCTCTGCACCCTGGTTTGTTCCCGACCAGCATCTCGACCTGGAGGTCACCAAAGAGGCCACTGCCGCGGCCGGTTCGATGCTTGGCTCCGGTGCCGTGATTGTCATGGACGAGAACACCTGCATGGTGAGGGCAGCAGAGCGGATCGTCCGGTTTTTCGCCCATGAGTCTTGTGGCCAGTGCACACCCTGTCGCGAAGGCACCACCTGGCTGGAGATGATCCTGCGTCGGATCGAGGAAGGCCAGGGCCGGGCTGTTGACCTCGATCTGATGGTTGATGTTTCCGACGGGATCAGCATTGGTCTCGCCTGGCCCCCGAGGATGACCACGATCTGTCCGCTGGGGCCTTCGGCTGTCTCCCCGATCATGGCGCTGAGGAGCTACTTCCGCGGCGAGGTCGATGCTCACGTAGATGCGGGCGGGTGTCCATTTCTGCCTACGACGCGAGGGGCACCAGACGGGACCAATGAAGGTGACCGCCGCAGTGAAGAGGATCTCTCAACGAGCGGCGGGAGGGGTTCTGGGGGTCGTCCCCCAGAAATGACAGGCGAAGATGTGGATCGTGTCGGGGGCGCCTCATGACCGATCAGCCCCCGCTCATAACGATCACCCTCGATGGCGTTGAGAAGCAAGTCCCCGAAGGGGATCTGATGATCAAGGCTGCTCAGGACCAGGGCACATATATCCCGCGTTTCTGCTGGCACGAGCGTATGAACCCGGTCGGGATGTGTCGGATGTGTCTTGTCGAGATCGAGACCCCCCGGGGACCGATGATGGTCACCGCCTGCACCGACAACGTCGCTGACGGCATGGTGATCGACACCAAGAGCGACGACGTCAAAAAGGCTCAAGAAGCCATTCTGGAATTCCTCCTCGCCAACCACCCTCTGGATTGTCCAGTGTGTGACAAGGGTGGGGAGTGTCCACTTCAGGATCAAGCCATGGCCTACGGCCCAGGCGAGTCACGGTTTGTGGAGATCAAGCGCACATATGAGAAGCCGATCCCCATCTCCGATCTGGTCTTGCTCGACCGCGAGCGGTGCATCCTTTGTGCGCGATGCACACGCTTCTCCGACGAGATCTCTGGAGACCCGCTCATCGAGTTCCAGGACCGGGGCAATGAGACCGAGATCAACACATTTCCCGACCTGCCCTTCTCGTCGTACTTCTCGGGAAACACCGTTCAGATCTGTCCGGTGGGGGCCCTGACCGCCAAGCCCTATCGCTTCCGGGCTCGCCCATGGGACCTTCAGAAGGTGGAAAGCTCCTCCGTGCAGGACACCGCTCATCCTCGCATCGAGATCCACGCCAGCCATAACGAGATCCTTCGGTACATGGGTGTCGACAACGACGCCACTAACCACGGCTGGTTGTCCGACAAGGCGAGATTCGGGTTTGAGCATCTCAGGTCCGAAGACAGACTCACCACCCCGCTGGTACGTCGTGGCGGCGACCTCATTGAGGTCGGCTGGCCTGAGGCGCTCGACATCGTTGCAACCCGCTTTGATCTCATCAAGGAGGAAGACGGTGGTGGCGCACTGGGGGTGATAGGCGGCGCCAATGGCACCAACGAGGATGCTTATGCCCTCTCCAAGTTCGCTCGGATCGTTCTCAACACGAACAATGTCGATTCCCGGATGGACGACGGGTTGTCATCCCATTTTCTTGCGGCATCAGTCGACCGAGCCACGATTTCAGACCTCGATAGGGCCGACACCATCCTCATCTGGGGTCCCGATCTCAAAGAGGAGCATCCCACTCTCTATCTACGCGTTCGGCGTGCCGTTCAAGAGTTGGGAAAGACTCTGGTGGTGATCCACCCCCGTGCTACCGGCCTCGATGACCGTGCCACCTTGAAGGTCGAATACCGGCCCGGTGGTGGCTTCCAGCTTCTGGATGAGATCGCAAATGGCCAACACGAGGACGTCGCTCAAGCCCTCTCGGCGGACGGTGTTGTTGCCCTTGTCGGAATCGCAAGCCATGCCGACGGTCCCGACTTGGCCGAGTCGGTTGCTGCCTTGGTCAGGCAGAAGGCTGGAACATGCACTCTTCTCGCTTTGAACAGTCGTTCCAACACATTTGGCGCCTTGGACATGGGTCTTGCTCCCGATCTTCTCCCGGGTCGGGTGGGTCTCGACTCGGTCGGTTGTGCCAACCTCGCCGAATCGTGGGGCGCGTTTCCCAAGGTTCCGGGGAGGGACGCGAGGTCGATTCTCGAGGCACTCGATACCGGTGACGTTCGAGGCCTATTGCTGGTAGGCGCTGATCCCATGCGGGATGTGCCGGACCCGTCGATCGTTGCCGCCGGATTCGATGCCGCCGAGTATGTCGTTTCGATCGACATGTTTCTCAACGACTCAAACCGGAACGCGGACGTGATCCTCCCGGCGGCGGGCTTTGCCGAAAAGACGGGAACGATCACCAACATTGAGGGGCGTGTCCAGAAGGTCAACCAAGTCCGGCCCGCCCCCGGTCAAGCACGACCGGATTGGGCGATCCTCGACGACATCGCCACATCGATGGAATGCCAGCTCGGCCTGGCGTCGGCTGAGACGATCAACAAAGAGATCTCGGTGGTGGCCCCGGCATACGAAGACGTCACCTGGGACGTGCTCGAATGGGAAAAGCGCGACGGTGTGGTCGTGCCGATTCACGGGGCGCAAGCGATTAATCACATCCCGGTTGCGATAAGGGGTTCAGCGGCCCCAGGAGCAGAACTGACCCTTCATATTGCACGCACGATGTACGACGATGGAGTGAGGCTCCGGCACTCTCCATCTCTGCACAAGCTTGCGCCGGGGGCGGTCGCCCACGTCAACCCGGCAGATGCTCCAAAGCTGGGAGCCAAAGACGGACACCAAGCGCGTGTGGTGACCAGTCAGGGTGAAGGACAGTTCACAGTTGTACTGGACGAGGGGACGCCGAAGGGCGTGGTTTATGTTCCGTTCAACCAGGCTGGTGGTTCTCGGCTAGGCACCGACCCTGTTGTCAGGGTGACGGTGGTGTCGAAGTGAGTTGGCCAGAGTTCGGAATTGTCGTCCTCAGGGTCGTGCTCACCTTTGCGCTGCTCTTGGTCGTGACGGTGATCAACGTCTGGGCCGAGCGAAAGATCGTCGCTGACATGCAGAGCCGAATCGGCCCTTCCCGGGCCGGTCCATGGGGGATTCTTCAGACAGTCGCCGACGGGCTGAAGCTGTTTTTCAAGGAGTCGGTGGTTCCTCGCAAGGTAGAGCTGGGTACGTACCTCCTCGCCCCATTCTTGGCAGTGATCCCTGCGTTCCTCATATTCATGATGGTTCCGTGGGGTCAGCCTTTCATGATCGGTGACTACGAAGTGGCCCTCCAGGGTGCCGACCTCAACATTGGCCTGCTCTTCATCCTCGCCATGTCTTCTCTGGCCGTTTATGCAGTGGTTCTGGCCGGGTGGTCCTCCGGCTCCAAGTATCCACTGATCGGCGGGGTGCGAGCCACCGCACAGGCGATCTCATATGAGGCGGCGATGGGGCTGGCGATGGTTGCTGTGGTTGTCTACAGCGCAACCCAGGGTGACGGGGGCACCCTTTCTCTAGCCGAGATAGTGGAACGACAGACAGGAACCTGGGCCGGTTTCATTCCCAGATGGAACATCTTTCCCCAGATCGCCGCGTTTGTGATCTTCCTCATCGCGATCGTTGCCGAAACCAATCGAGCCCCCTTTGATCTTGTTGAGGCCGAACAGGAGATCGTCGGCGGTTTCCACACCGAGTATTCGGGTATGCGATTCGCCATGTTTTTCCTGGCCGAATACATAAACATATTCTCGATGTCCGCCATCGCTGCCACCCTTTTCCTGGGTGGTTGGAACGGCCCGACATTCGAGACGGTTTTGCCGGGGTTCATCTCAGGGTTGCTCCCAACCGTCTGGTTCTTGCTCAAGACCTATCTAATTGTCTTTCTGTTCTTCTGGCTCCGGGCCACCCTGCCCCGCCTGCGTTATGACCAGTTGATGACCCTCGGATGGAAGCGGCTGATCCCCGCTGCCCTGGCATGGCTGGTCGTCTCGACTATTGCCATCGGTGTCCGTCAATTTGGGATGCCCTGGAGTTAATCATGGGTTTGATCAAAGAACTCCTCAAAGGTCTCAGAGTCACGGGCGGGACCATGATTCGCACCATCACCGGTAAAGAGATGGTCACTATCGAGTACCCCAAGGAGATGCGGGAGAAACCGCAGCGATTTCACGGGCGCCATGTGCTCAACCGATACCCCGACGGGATGGAGAAGTGCATTGGGTGTGAGCTGTGTGCTGGCGCCTGTCCGGCAAACTGCATTCACGTCCGGGGAATGGACAACGATCCCGCATCGCCGACGTCTCCCGGCGAGCGGTTCGGCTATGTCTACGAGATCAACCTGCTGCGTTGCATTTTCTGCGGGCTCTGCGTCGAGGCTTGCCCGACAGAGGCGATCACCATGACTCACCTATTCGAGATGTCCACGACTAACCGTGAGGACGCCATCTACACAAGAGAAACCCTGCTCATGGACCAGCAGGGCAACGTGCCCCACATGTTCCCGGATGACCCTCTCGCAGATCAGAACGAACTCGATGCAGCCGACGGCTGGCTCCGTGCCACCGCCCCGTCTGGTGCGGCCGCCTACGAGGGGATACAGATGTGGCAAGGAACGCCTGGTCCGGCCGACTGGAGCGCCGAGCCTTCCCAGGACATTCGCGACGCTTCTTCAGAGCCGGACGCCGCCGATGGTTGAAGCCATCCTCTTCGTTCTCATGGCGATCTCGGCCATTGCCGGTGCGGTGACAGTTGTGGTTGCCCGAAACGCGGTCTATTCGGCAATGGGGCTGCTCGGAACCTTGTTCTCGGTGGCGGTGATCTACGTAGTTCAACTCGCCCACCTGGTCGCTGCTGTCCAGGTCATCGTTTACGCGGGGGCGGTGCTCACACTTTTCCTTTTCGTGATCATGCTGATCGGTGTTGACAAGTCTGAATCACGTGATGAGGCGTTGCCCCACCAAAGGGCGATCGTTGGCGGGATCGCCGGGGCAATGGTCCTTCTGGTGGGTGGAGTGACGGTATTCGGAGATTTCGATTGGGTGCCGGCCGGCTCCACCATCAACGCAAATGCCACCAACGGGACAGTCGAGGCTGTTGCCGCTCCCCTCTTCACAGACTGGGTGTTGGCCTTCGAAGCGACTGCTCTACTCCTGACGATCGCCGCCGCCGGCGCGATTGCGTTGGCTCATCATCGACGGAGGCCGAGTTGATCGACCCGGGTTGGTACATGGGCCTTGCCGCAGTGCTGTTCATGATCGGTGCCCTAGGGCTGTTGCTCCGTCGCAACGCGTTGGTGATGTTCATGTGTATCGAGCTGATGCTTAACGCCGTGAATCTCACTCTTATCTCGGCGGGGCGAGCCCTCAACGATCTCAACGGTCAGGTCGCGGTCTTTTTCATCCTGGTGGTGGCAGCAGCTGAAGTTGTCGTTGGTCTTGCCATCATCGTGTCTGTCTTCAGACTCAGGGCCACCGCCTCTGTCGACGAGTTGAGTGAGCTTCGAGGATGACCGAGCTGATCTGGCTCGCGATCGCCGTTCCGCTTGCGGGCTCGGTGCTGCTCCACTTCTTCGGGCGCTTCCTGAAGGAACCCCTCCCCGGTGTCATCGCATCCCTGGCGGTGGGTGCGTCGTTCGTCATTGCTCTTACGGCGGCCATCCCATTCTTTGAGGGCGGTGCCCATGGGGAGGCGGTTCTTCTTTGGGAGTGGATGCCCGCCATTGGCGCCAACATCGAGATTCTCTGGGATCCGCTGGCGGCGATGATGACGTTGATCGTCACCGGCGTGGGCGCGCTAATCCATGTGTTCGCGATCGGCTACATGCACGGGGACGAAAGGTTCCATCGCTTCTTTGCGATCCTCAACCTCTTCATCGCCTCAATGCTCATCCTGGTGCTGGCGGGCAACTACGCCATGCTCTTCCTCGGCTGGGAACTGGTGGGCCTCTGCTCATATCTGTTGATCGGCTTCTGGTTCAGGCGCCATTCGGCGGCCGCCGCAGCCAAGAAGGCGTTCATCGTCAACCGGATCGGGGATCTCGGGCTGATGGTCGGCCTCATGCTGGTTTTCACAGCGTTTGGAACCCTCTCATATGCCGGGATCTTCGACCGGGCCGATGCTGAGCTGACTACCGGGCTGGCCACGGCGATCGCCCTTCTCTTTTTCGTCGGTGTTGTCGGTAAATCGGCGCAGATCCCGTTGTATGTCTGGTTACCCGACGCGATGGAGGGCCCGACACCGGTTTCAGCTCTCATTCATGCGGCGACGATGGTTACCGCCGGTGTCTATCTGATCGCACGCTCGGCTGCCATCTATGAGTTGGCACCGGCGGCCCAGGTGACGGTCGCCACCGTGGGTGCTTTCACCGCCCTTTGGGCGGCAACCATCGCGATGGGCCAGCGCGATATCAAGAGGGTTCTTGCCTACTCCACCATCTCCCAACTCGGCTACATGATCCTCGCAGTGGGTACAACCGCATACGTGGCCGGTCTCTTTCACCTGATGACTCACGCCTTTTTCAAGGCGCTGCTATTCCTTGGCGCCGGCTCGGTCATTCACGCCATGAACGGCGAGCAGGACATGTACAAGATGGGCGGGCTCTTCAAGAAAATGAAAGTCACCGGGATCACAATGGGCATCGCGACCATTGCGATCGCCGGTATTCCGCCACTTGGGGGGTTCTGGTCCAAAGACGAGATCCTGGCAGCAGTGTTCGAACGTGGTGGCTACTTCTCGTTCTTATGGGTGATTGGCCTCGTGACCGCGCTGATCACCGGGTTCTACATGGCAAGGCAGTTCATCCTGGTTTTCCTGGGCAAACCACGTTGGGACGAGGGTGTGCAACCCCACGAGTCGCCCCGGGTCATGACGGTTCCGCTGGTCATCCTTGCCCTGCTTTCGACGATTGGTGGTCTGACCAACACACCGATCCGGTTGAGTCTCGAACACTTCCTCGAGCCAGCTTTCGAGTCGATCACTCTGGCTCACCCACCCGAGGAGACATGGCTACTGGTCGTCATTGCGGCGCTCTCGGTCATTGCCGGACTAGTGGGCATCGGAGCGGCCTCGGTCAATTACCTCCGGCCACGTGAGGACTGGGAACGCTGGGAAGGTGGGCTCGAGCCGGTGTGGAGTTGGTGGGGGCAGGCGTACGGTGTCGACGAGTTCTACGGCCGGACCATTGTCGCACCAGGCAAGAGGTTGGCGGAGGTGACGGCGTTCGATATCGATATCCCGGTCATTGATGGGGCAGTAAATGGCGTGGGTCGTCTTGTCCGCGGGCTCGGTGCCTGGATTCGTCCTCTTCAGACCGGTTATGTCCGCAACTATGGAGCCCTCCTTCTGGCGGGCACCGTCGTCATCCTGATCTGGCTCTTGGTGGGCGGCGCATAATGCTGACCTGGCTGATCGTCGTTCCCGTGGTCGCCGCCATTGTCGTGGTGATGGTGCCAAGCAAACGTGAAGAGATCCATCTGCCGCTTGGCATCACACTCTCGGTACTTCCCCTGGCGCTGGCTGCCTACATCTTCTACGTGTTCGAGCCAATCGCCGGGTTCCAGTTCACCGAAAACGCTGTTTGGTACGAGCCATGGGGGATCAGCTGGAGCTTGGGTCTTGACGGGATTTCTATGCCGATGGTCCTGCTGACAACCCTTCTGGTGCCGATTGCCCTTGGAGCCTCTACCGGAATCAAGACCCGCCGCAAGGAATTCGTTGCCAACACGCTGCTTCTCGAGGCCGGGATGATTGGCGTATTTCTCGCCACCGACCTCTTCCTGTTCTTCGTGTTCTTCGAGGTGATCCTGGTTCCCATGTATTTCATCATCGGGATCTGGGGGAGTGACGGTCGCAAATACGCTGCCATGAAGTTCTTCCTCTACACAGCGTTCGGATCGGCGTTGATGCTGGCCGGGATCATCGCTCTGGCGCTTACTCATGCCGACCAATACGGCAGCCCTTCATTCTCTTTAGCCGACCTGATGAGTCTCGAGCTGTCCCAAGGTGACGAACGGTGGCTGTTCGCCGCCTTCGCCCTGGCCTTTGCCATCAAGGTCCCATTGTTCCCATTCCACACCTGGCTGCCCGATGCACACACCGAAGCCCCTACGGCCGGCTCCGTGCTGCTGGCCGGAGTTCTCCTCAAGCTCGGCACCTATGGCTTGCTCCGCTACAACCTCGGCCTGTTCCCCGAAGCCTCGGTTGACGCGGTCTGGATCATGGGCACTCTCGCCGTAGTCGGAATCGTTTACGGAGCTGTGGTCGCCGTCGTTCAGCCGGACCTCAAGAAACTGGTCGCGTACTCGTCTGTTTCCCACCTCGGGTTCATCGTCTTGGGAACATTTGCGCTCACCTCGGGTGGCCTTCAAGGCGCAGTCATCCAGAACGTCAACCACGGCCTCACCACCGGTGCGTTGTTTCTCCTGGTCGGAATGATCTATGAACGCCGGCACACCAAGCAGATATCGGAGTTCGGCGGTCTCCAGAAGGTGATGCCGATCTATGCCGGGTTCTTCCTTTTCATGGTCTTCGCCTCGATCGGACTCCCCGGGCTCAACGGGTTCGTCGGCGAGTTCTTGGTTTTGATCGGCAGCTATACGACGCTCCCGGTGCTGACGGTCATCGCAGCTTCCGGTGTGATCCTCGCGGCCATCTATCTGTTGTGGGCGTACGAGCGAGTTTTCACCGGGGTCCCTGAAAAGGAGGAGAACAAGATCCTCTCCGATTTGTCCCCCCGCGAGATCGGCCTGCTCGCCCCGTTGGCGATCCTGGTTGTCGTCCTCGGGCTCTATCCGAATGTTCTGCTCGACAAGATCGCACCGTCGACCGAAAGGGTGCTCGATCACATCGAGGCGACGACTGGATATGAGGTTCCAGAGCCGGGCCGTCTCGGCGATGTGTTTGTTGCAAAGGGCGAAAACTGATGGTGACTCCCGAAGTTCAGTGGATAGCCATTTTCCCGGAACTGATTCTTGCTCTGGGCGCGGCAGCGGTCCTCCTGGTCGAAGTTCAATGGAAGCCTCGTATTGGCCGTCTCGGTCTGATCGCAGTCTTTACCGTCTTGCTGGCGTTCGGCTTCACGATCTTGCAGTGGGCCCAAGCTGAAGACGCCCTGCGGGTTGGGCTTACCGGAGATCTGGTCGGATTTTCCGGGATGATCTTGATGGACGGGTTTGCCGTTTTCGGGCGGTTCGTCCTCATCTCAATCATGGGTCTGGGTCTTCTCGCTGGATGGCGATTCATCGAGAGTCTCGGCCGAAGGGGAGCCGAGGCGATTGCTCTGGTGCTGCTGGCCACCACAGGGTTCTCAATAATGGTTGCGTCCAACAACCTTGTCATGATGTTCCTTGGGCTCGAGGTCGGGTCGATCGCCCTCTATGTGCTGGCTGGGATGACCCGGGACAAGACGAGATCAGATGAGGCGGCTATGAAGTACTTCCTGCTCGGCTCGTTTGCCTCAGCCATATTCATCTACGGCGTCGCACTGCTTTACGCGGGAACGGGGGAATTTGAGATCCTCGCTATCCGTGGGTTCTTCCGGGATGTCATTGTGACAAGACCGGCCGTGATCCTGATCGGGATGGGGCTTGTGATCGTCGGACTCGGGTTCAAGGTGTCGGCCGCACCGTTTCACACCTGGGCACCTGACGTTTACCAGGGCGCCCCCGCAGGAATCACTGGCTACATGGCGTCCATGGCGAAGATCGCCGGGTTTGTTGCGATCGCCCGCATCCTGATCACGGGTCTGCCCCAGTTCGATCAGAGTTGGGTGCCTGTTCTCGCCGGAATCGCTGCCGTCTCGATGCTGATCGGCTCGGTGGTCGCATTGGTTCAAAACGACATCAGGCGGCTGTTGGCCTACTCCGGCATCGCTCACGCAGGGTTCATCATGACCGGTGTCGTCGGGGGCGCCACCAAAGGGATGCTTTTCTACGTGACGGTGTATGCCATCCAATTGGTCGGCGCGTTTGCGATCGTGGCCGCGGTCAGTGGCTCCGATAGCTCTGCGTCGGACATCGATGAATATCGGGGGCTTGCGAAACGAAGCCCTGTCTTGGCTGTCTCGTTCGCCGTGCTCCTGCTTGGGATGGCCGGACTACCTCTGACCTCAGGGTTTGTCGCCAAGTTTGCGGTTTTCACCGAGGCCTGGGCGGGTGGCTACGCCTGGTTGGTGGTGATGGGTCTTCTGATGTCCGTCGTCACCTTTGGCTTCTACATGCGTGTGATCGTGGTCATGTTCATGGATGAGGCCAAAGACGAGCAAGTCGCGGTGTCGGCCACGGTTCGATGGGCGGTCGGGATCGCGACCGTCGGGACCGTCCTCTTAGGCATCGTCCCTGAGCCTCTGCTCAGGATGGCGGCGAATGCCTTTTCGCTGTAGTGGCCCGTCTTGCCAATGATTGTGGTGTCTCTCACCCTCACACCATTTATGCGACAGACCGCTAGACCGCTTTTCCTCGCCCTGGTCAGCGGTGGCCTGATGATGGCGAGCGCTCTTCCTGCGGTGGCCGCCGAGACCGCGAATTCGGAGTTCGTGATCATTCAGTCGGACGACATTCTCGAGGACGACCTGTATGCCGGCGCCATCAAAGTCGTTGTCGAAGGTGTGATAGACGGTGATCTGATCGCCTTCGCCGGCGAGGAGGTGGTCATCAACGGAACCGTCACAGGTTCGGTTTTGGCCTTCGCTCCGCGGGTGACAATCAATGGTGAAATCGGCGGTTCGCTACGGACTGTCGCTAACGACGTTTTGGTCACCGGGACTGTCGGCCGTGACGTTGTCATCGCCGCATTCGACGTTCGACTGGATGCGGGATTTTCGGTGGGAAACGACCTGCTGGTGTGGGCTTGGGATCTGAATGCTCTTGGTCATGTTGGCGGAGATCTGACCGGGACTCAGCGAAACTTGGAGCTTGCTGGAGTGATCGATGGTGATGTCGACGTTTCGGTTGGTCAATTGACGGTGGTCGACACGCTGACGGTCGCTGGTGATTTTGGATATCGCTCTGATCAGCCGGCAGAGGGCCTCGATAACGCTTCGGTCGATGGAGCGGTGGTCCACAAGACGCCGCTGCCGCCCAACATCCGGGTCCGCGCCCTCGGCTTCTTCGCCAGGTTCTTGGTCATCGTGTTTCTAACCATCACAGCTCTTGCGATTGCGTGGGGATGGCCGGACAAGACGGAGCGTGCGGTTAGAACGCTCAAGGAGACTCCCGGAAAATCGTGGCTCAGCGGTGCCTTGGTCATGGCATCGCCACTGCTACTTGCGCTGGTTGCCGTCCTTGTTTTGGGTCTTGCGCCGGCTTCGGCCAGCTTTCCCCTCTTGGCCATCTTGGGCCCACTTGTCCTCGCCTCCGCCGGTGTCGTGTTGGCTTTCTGTGTAGTGGCTGGGATTCCCGCGGTGGGGCGTCTGGGAGGCTTGATACTCAAGAAACTGGATATCTACGGGGCAATTGTGGTTGGGGCGATCGTGACCGGCGTTGTTTGGCTGCTGCCCATCGTTGGGTGGATGGTTCCACTCATCGTTTTACCAATCGGGATGGGAGGGTGGATGCTGAGTTGGAAGGGCGAGCCGCAGCGGAAGTCGAAGCGGGAGCGGCAGCCTGAGTCTCAGGACTGACTGGGGTAGGTGTCGAGCTGTAGTTGCTCCTCGGCGAAGACATCGAATAGATAGTCCACGCTGACATTTCCGCATTTCTGGCAAACGTTGCGTTGCATTCCCGCCACCCTCGATGTCTGCTTCCTGCGGTGTTTGCAGTCAACCCGCTCGTGCCGTCCGCGTTTGTTGGTTTTCATGATTCGCCACTCCGCCGTGAATGATCCTGTATGTGAGCATCGACAAAATGCCCCCGGCGGCTTGGGGACTAATCCAAGTTGTGCCAAGTGGACTAGTCACTGAGTTTCAGGGCTTGCTAGACGTGGGCCAAAACCTCTGGAGGGAGATCGGTGAGTCTCAGACGACTTCGACCGCCCGTTGCACCTTGCTGACCATCACATCCTTTTTCACCATTCCAGAGTGGCGCCAACGTTGGTGGAGACCGTTCTCCACTGGTGCGAGTAAAACAAAGGTTGGTGTGGACTTGACCTTGAACTTTCCAAAAAGCTCCGGCACATTCTCGAGATTGGCTTTGACCACAATCGCGTCATCGATGAACTCTTCGGAGACTTCGTTGACGATGCCGTCCATCGTCTGACAGGGCCCGCAGTTGTGTTTCATGAAGTCGACTAGAACCGGCTTGCCCTGCTTGAGCAGCTGCTCGAGCTCGGCAGTCGAGCTGATCTGCACCGCTTTGTGACGACGTTTGAAGAATGCCATACCCATATTCTTGCTCGACGACTTCATCACATGAAGTCGAAACTGATTGCATCAGGCGACAACCTCGATTCCATTGTCCGTGTTCCGGCTTATCGTGACTGGTATATGAGCGGGGTCACAGACATCTACGACCGTTCGGTGCGTGATCTTCGGATCTCCGTCACCGACCGCTGCAACTTCCGTTGCACCTATTGCATGCCCAAAGAGGTGTTCGGACCCGATCATGAATTCTTGCCGCGCGACCAGCTTCTCACGTTTGAGGAGATTGTTTCGGTGGTACGGGCCTTCGTGGCGCAGGGCGTCAACAAGGTACGGATCACCGGAGGAGAGCCGCTCCTCCGCAAAGACATTGTCGACTTGATCGCGATGATCTCGGGGGTCGACGGCGTCGAGGATCTGACACTCACCACCAATGCCTCACTTCTGACTCGGAAGGCGAGGGCGCTGGCTGATGCCGGGCTGAATCGGGTGACGGTGAGTCTCGATGCGATGGACGACCAGACCTTTCAGAAGATGAATGACGTTGGCTTCCCGGTAGAAACGGTGCTGGAAGCCATCGAAGCAGCGGCAGCCGCGGGGTTGGGCCCGATCAAGGTCAACTGTGTGGTCCAGCGCGGATTGAACGATCACGCGGTCGTCGATATGGCTTCGCACTTCAAGGGGAGTCCACACATCGTTCGATTCATTGAGTACATGGACGTCGGTAATACCAACGGCTGGCGTCTGGACGATGTGATTCCGGCAGCGGAGATGATCGAGACCATCAACAGCGTTCATCCGTTGAGACCGATTCCTCCCAACTACCCGGGAGAGGTTGCCAACCGGTTCAGCTATCTCGACGGGGAAGGCGAAGTGGGCGTTATCGCGTCGGTGACCAAACCCTTCTGTGGTTCTTGCACTCGCGCCCGAGTGTCGGCAGAAGGTTCTATGTACACGTGCCTCTTTGCCTCTGTCGGAACCAGTCTCCGCGACGCGATTCGCTCCGGTGTCGATGTGGGTGAGGTTATCTCCGAGGTTTGGGCCAAACGCGACGATCGTTACTCCGAAGTCCGCTCCGACGCGACCCCCCGCATCTCCGTCCCGGTCGAGATGTCTTACATCGGCGGCTAACTGCGCCGGCAGGAGAGGAAGTCGGGATCAACTCGTCGATTCAAGGCGACGACTGCCGGATGCGACGCGATAGCCGACCCAGATGAAGGTGACTGCGAGAAGTAGGGAGAACGCAAACCCACCGGCGTCGCCGAGGGCCAAACCGGTCCCACCCCACGCGGCAGCGAAGGTGCCGGCAACGATCAGGAGGCTGCCCCAAACCAGTCGGCGATTGGTTTTCCAGAAGCGAAACACGCTCACCAGGGCAAGGACAATCAGGATGGTGGCGCCCAATCCCCCGCCGATCGCAGCGAATAACCGTGGTCCAAACCCTGTCGCGAACACGTCGTGGGGTATTCCCCCGTCTGGAAGCTGCTGTTGGAAGGGGACAGTCAAGGTCAGTGTCACTGAGATGGCGGCAAAGGCACCTATCGCGATTGTCATGACGTGGCCGGCCCGTGGACCCACCACGAGAAACATTGAACCGAGGGCCAGGAACAAGATGTTGAGTACGGCGCCAAACAGGAAGAAGGTGCGGTACAAGGTGCCGGTCCATCCGAAGGTGACCCCGATGAACAGAGCCCAGGTAGCCACGGCAAACATCGCCATCCCGGTCGCGTAGGCAGCAATGTGAGGACGGGGATGTCGGCGGTAGTCCCGCCAGAGGTCAGCGGCGAAGAGCGTGGCGGCCACCGCGGCGATGAGGGCAAGTGCGGAATCCACTGCGGCTAGGCCTGCCCTGGGAACACCTGTGCGTGCATTGCCCGTACCCTGACGTGGTCCCCGGTCTGATAGGTCGGTCTTGGTCCGATCCGGGATCTAATAAGGCGGCCACTGGCCAGCGCCACTGTGACGAGTTGGTCGTGGCCGAAGAATTCCGAGCTGTTCACCGTCGCGTTCGGCGCCTCTCCAATCGAGATCTGCACATCTTCGGGCCGCACCACGATGATGACCCGGCCTTTGAGATCGGTTTTGAATCGACCGATTTCCGATTCCGCATATCCACGGTGCCCGGTAGATGGAAGGACATCAGCGTCTCCGAGGAAGTTGGCAATCCAGGGGTCTGCTGGGTTGGTGTACAACTCGGCCGGAGCGTCGACCTGAACGACCCGTCCCTGGTACATCACGGCCACCAGATCAGAAGTGGCCAATGCTTCCTCCTGATCGTGGGTAACCAACACGGCGGTTGTCACCGATTCTGTGAGAATCGATCGCCACTCTCGTCGGACTCGATCGCGCAGGCCGGCGTCGAGATTGGAGAATGGCTCATCCAACAAGATCACGTCCGGGTTGGGGGCGAGTGCCCGGGCCAGGGCAACTCGCTGTTGCTGCCCGCCGGAGAGCTCGTTTGGCATTCGGCTACCAAGACGTTTCAAACCGACGAGATCCAATACCTCGGCGACTCGGTGAGTTTGGCTCTTCTTGGGCAGCCCGTATGCGACATTGGCCTCGACCGTCATGTGTGGGAACAGCGCATAATCCTGAAATACCATTCCAACCCTGCGTTTCTCCGGTGGAACAAATGTGTCCGGCCCGAGCACCCGCCGACTTCGGATGTCAACGGTTCCGCCGGCTTCTTCGAAGCCTGCGATGACTCGTAGAGCCGTGGTCTTGCCGCATCCTGATGGCCCGAGCAATGTGAGAAGACTGCCCTCCCAGACATCAATGCTGAATTGATCAAGTGCGACAACGTCGTCGTAGGCCTTGGTGAGGCCACGGGCACGAATGGTGAGTCTGTCAGTCGCTGAGGTCACGGTATGTCAGGGCCAAGAGTGGCACGATCGAGACCGCAAGGAGAGCCAGGCTGGCCGCGCTTGCCCTCGTATAGAAGCCCTCACCGGTTGAGCTCCAGATCCGGATGGCAAGAGTCTCGAACCCGTTTGGCCTGAGGAGCAGCGTTGCCGGGAGTTCTTTCATCACGGAGAGGAACACCAGAGCCGACCCGGCGAGTAGTCCCGGTCTGGCCAAGGGCACCGTTATCCGACGGAGAGTTTGCCAAGGGCTACGTCCCATACCGCGGGAGGCGTCCTCTAGATCAGAGCTCGCACGTCGGAGAGAGTCTTGGGTAGTTGCGACCGATTGGGCCATGAACATGGCCACATAGGTGAGAACCAGTAGAGCGACAGTCTGATACAGGGGTCGAATCCACTGGAGAGCGAACGCCACCACTGCAACCCCCACCGTGATGTGGGGCAATGCGTAGATGGCCCACGTGCCGGTTTCGGCAGCGTTGGAGAACCTCCCGCGTTTCCAGGTGGTCACCATGGCGATTGGCAGAGATGCCGCTGCGGCCGCGACGGCCGCGATTATCGAGACCGACAACGATCGTCCGATCTCGTCCCAGAACATCCCGAGATCCTGACCAGCACTGACACCCCGGATCAGCCAAAACACCAAGACCGATATCGGCACGATCAGCGCAATAAAGACCAACGAACCGAGAAATGTCAGGGCCCACGTTTTGTTCCAACCCGTTAGTTGGATGCGTTTCCTGCGACGGCTGGTCGAATTGAGGTGATACCCCGCCCGGCTTCTCGTCCGTCTTTCCAAGAAGAGGATGACAAGCGCCAACAGCATCAAGACCACTGAAAGAGCAGCTGCCGGGCGACGGTCGATCTGACCTGCGTACAGGGTGAAGATGGCCCGGGTGAATGTGTCGAATCGGAGCAGGGAGACAGCGCCAAAATCACTGATTGTGTAGAGACCAACCATCAGGCCGGCAGAGACAAGGGCCGGTCGGAGCTGTACCAGCGTGATGGTGAAAAAGACTTTGACGCTGCTGGCTCCCAGTCCCATGGCCGCCTCTTCTGTGGCCGGGTCGATGAGTCTCAGGGCGGGGGTAACGATCAGATGAGCCATCGGAGCCAAAAATACTGAGAGGGCCAGCCACGCTCCAACGAATCCGTAGGGAGTCGGTATCTCCACCCCGAGCCAAATGCTCAGAAGTCCTCCCGGACCAGTGGCTCCGATGATGGTCAGCGCGGCCATGTATGAGGGGATAACCAGCGGGAGTGCAGCCAGGATCATCCACAGCCTGCGTCCCGGCACGTTGGATCGGTTGGTCAGCCATGCGGTGGCGGTGCCGATGCCAAGGGCGGTGATTGTCACGGCCACGGTCAGTGCGAGCGTTCCCAGGAACAACTCGATCAGTCGCCCGAGGGGGATGGGTGTCTCGATGCCTTGGGTGACCACCTGCCATGCCAGGCTGATTGGCGGAATAAGCGCCGGTAGGAGAACAACTGCCGTGGCTATCCACCACCCCCGATTGGAACGGCGCCCTTGAGGGGAGGCGTCTTTCTCGATCGGGGTGGTGATTGGGCCTGCGGTCACGGGCTTGTTGGCATCAGACCAATCCGGCCTCGGCTACGAGACGGGTGGCGTCGTCCAGGACGTTGGCCAACCCGGACAGGTCGATGTCCGGGCTGGCCAAGTCGTCGATTCCGGGAAGGCCGTCGGCCGGTTCGACACCATCGACCAGCGGGTATTCGAATGTCTCAGCGGCAAAGTACTCCTGGGCCGTTGTCGACAACAAGAACTCGACGAACCGGGTTGCAGCCTCTGGCTGATCCGACTCGGAGATTATCCCCACGCCTGCCGGCATCACAAGCGAGCCGACGTCGCCGGCTGGGATGAACCAGTTTTCTGAGTTGTTGCCTTCGCCTTCGGCTCGCAGTCGGAACAGGTAGTAGTGGTTGACCAATCCACCGTCGATCTCACCGGTGTCAGCAGCGGCGACGATCGGGCTGTTCTTGGGATATTCCTGCGGGTCATTAGCAGCGAGAGCTTTCAGCCATTCGAGGGTGGCGTCCTCGCCACGTTCCAGGATCATCGCGGATACGAAGGCCAGGAAGGATCCGTTGGTCGGGGCGACGCCTACCTGACCTGCCCACCTGACATCAGTCGTGTCGTCGATGTTCTGAGGCAGTTCGATTGTGGTATCGGTGTTGTAGATGAAAGTACGGACTCTTCCCGAAGTCCCGACCCACCGACCGTCGCGATCGGCGAATTTGGAGTCCACCTGGGTGAGGATGTCCTCGGAGAGTTCTGTCATCAGTTCCGCGACCGACCCGAGAGATGCAGGATCTTGGGCGAAGAAGACGTCGGCGTCGGTGCTGTCTCCCTCTTGAAGCAGGGTGGCAGCGAGTTCAGTCGAGCCTGCGTAGCGGACTTCGACCTCAATACCTGTTTCCTCGGAGAAAGTGTCGATCAATGGCTGTACGAGCTCTTCACTCCGGCCGGAATAGATGATGAGTGGGCCACCGGCATCTTCGGATCCGCATCCGGCGATCGCGAGCGCGGCGATCGCGAGAAGTGGGAATGAGCGTTTCATTGAGGGTCCTCCCGAGATCGTTAGGTACCTAACGATCTCTCAAAGGTATTGGCACTGCCGACACAGTGCAAACTATTGGTTCTTCTGAGGAGTTCTACTCTGCTCCCGATGCGACGGGTGACAGTTCAATTCCTCAAGAACCCTGACATTATCCACTGGGGATTTGAGGTTTCCTATCTTGGTGAGGACGAGTGGGGCGACTGGATGGCCGTGCCCCGCGGGACGGTTCGCTGGAAGGGAGCCAAGTCGGTCCGTCCAACCAGGAGAAATGCGGTGTTCTGCGCACCGCGCGACCAGTGGTGGCATCTGGCGTACGAAGGACCGAATTCGGACAACTATGCAGCGTTCATCGACATTTCAACCCCACCCCGATGGTTGTCGGAGAACCGATACGAGATGATCGACCTCGACCTCGACGTGGGTCTCGGCGTGGACGGATCTGTCGTGATCGAAGATGAAGACGAGTTTGAGGTCCACCAGATCAAATACGGCTACACCGACGAGATGATCCAGAGCGCGGTGGCAGAGACCGCGAAAATCGTCAAGGCTCTCGAAGCGGGTCAGGAGCCCTTTTTCGAGGTCGCCCACGGTTGGCTTGGCAAACTATGAGCCGTGATGTCGTCCTGCACCGGGTCGGGATTCGACTTACGCGTTGCACGCTCGACCGAGATCTACCCCACTAAGAGGGGGATCTTCACCTCGTCACTCGATAGACCGCCGTGATAGCAACGGAGACGTTTGTCGAAGCCCCTGGGCAAGAGGGCTCGGTCATTGGGTGCCAACAGGATTCTCCCGCCGACACGGGATAACGCAGTCGCCGTCGGCGATGGGCCCAGCAGACTCAGAGGGTCGACCAGCTCCCCGCCGGTGAGTGTTGCCAGATCGTCCATCTGCTCGGCTTGACCCCAAAGGTGAACTCCTCGGGTGTCGCCGGCGAAACGCAACCCGTCAAACCGGGGGTCCCGGATGAGATATTTCTGCTCTTCGCTGAACTCCAACAACCCATGGTCGGCAGTGCCCAAGAGGACCGCCCCCGGCGGCAGGGCACCAGCGATGCCTTCCCACACGCTCACCGCAATCTTCATTGCCTCGGTGAATTCGTCGCTCGCCAATCCGAATACATGACCAGCGAAGTCAACATGTGGGACGTATGTGAAAATGAAGCGATTCGGTTGACCGGCCAGTTGCGTCGTTGCAGTTACCAAGTCGTCTATGTCCCATGTGCCCTCAAATCGGGCACCCCGGTAGAGGGTCCTCGACAGCGGTGAGCCCGAGAAATCACCGGGTTGGACCGTTATCGGCTCGACTCCGGCTGCCCGTAGCCTTTCCCACAAATTCTGTGGGGGCAGTACCGATTGGTAGTCGTAGTTGACCGGTTCGCCAGTCAACGAGACCCACTTCAGGCAATTCACGATCATGTCGAGATCGGGCATCCAGGTGAGGTGGGCCACCTGTCCATGTTGCGAAGGGGGAAGGCCGGTTGCGATCGTGGCCAGCGAGACGCTGGTGGTGGTTGGGAACGGGGCATCCAACTCTCCGACCAAAGCAGCGGCGAGGGACCGTGCCGCGGGATGTTCAAGCTGTGCGACGCCGAGCCCGTCGAATAGGACAAGAACGTAGGTATCGGCATCGGGCATCAGCGACGAGTCGGCCAGCGGTGGGGACTTTGAATCTCCCGTCAGCCGGTGCTCGATTTCCCCAATCAGGTTGACCAGTCCCGCGCCGTCGTATGAAGGAGGTTTTGCCATTGACTACCAGGGTATATCTCTGACTTCGACCAGGAACCGGCCGTGCGTATACTCGCCCGCGATCCGGTTTCCAGAGCGATAGAGCCATGAGCGAGTATTTCGAGAGCTATCTGACTGTCGGCGCCTTCGCAGCCCTCGGCGCTGTGTTGGTACTTGGCATGCTTGGGGTTGCCTCGGTCCTGAGACCATCCAACCCATCAAAAACCAAGAACATGACCTACGAGTGTGGTGTCGACCCGGTCGGTTCTGGGTGGAGCCAGAGTTATGTCAGGTATTACGTATTTGGGCTGCTCTTCGTCATATTCGATGTCGAAGCCGTCTTCATCTTTCCCTGGGCAATCAATCTCGAGCAGCTTGGCGTTTTTGGGCTCGTCGAGATGCTCGTCTTCATTGGGATCCTCGTTCTCGGACTTGTCTATGCCATTCGCAAGGGAGTCCTTACGTGGGAGTAGCTCAGAAGTTTGGAGTCCCGAAGTCGGTCTCCTGGCTCCTCAATTGGTCACGTAAGTATTCATTGTGGATGTTCCAATTCGGCCTCGCCTGTTGCGCCATTGAAATGATGGCCGCCTCCGGGCCCCGCTACGACTTCATGAGATTCGGCATCATCCCTCTCCCGGCTTCGCCTCGTCAGGCCGACCTGATGATCGTGGCGGGAACGGTGACCGACAAGATGGCACCTTCGATAAAGCGGCTCTACGACCAGATGCCGGAGCCCAAATATGTCATTTCGATGGGATCGTGTGCCAACTGCGGAGGCCCCTATTGGGACTCGTATTCGGTGACCAAGGGTGTCGACCAGTTGATCCCGGTGGACATATACGTTCCCGGATGTCCTCCTCGGCCCGAGGCCTTGATGGAGGGAATTGTGCTTCTTCAGAGGAAGATCCAGGGCGAGAACATCAAGGAAAAATGGAATCAGCGTGACCTCGAACCCGTCTGATCCCGAAGTTGTGGCCTCGAGCCCGGCTGATGCACAAACCATGGTCCACCTGCTGCAAGGTTTTGCCGACTTGGTAGCCGAAGCCGTTGGCGGCAGGGCCGAGATCCTCCATGACACGGTGAAGGTGACGGTTGCAAATGAAGGATGGGTCACCGCCCATTCGGTGGCGCGTGACGACCTGGATCTGGTGTTTTTCTCGTGGCTTTCCGCAATCGACTGGGCCAACGATGTCGAGGCCGGCGACCCCCTGAAGGACGAAGTCGAGGAACGTCTCGAGCTGCTGAGCACCGTGGGTGATCTGACAGAGGGCAAACGTGTCACTTTTTCGACGACGCTCGATAGCGAATCGCCGGTCATATCGACATTGGTCGACGTGTATGCCGGTTCCAATTGGCACGAGCGCGAGGCCGCCGAAATGTTCGGCATCGTCTTCACCGGCCACCCGGATCTGACCAAGCTCTATTTGCCCGATCACTTCATCGGCAATCCGCTCCGCAAGAGCTACCCGCTCCTCAGCCGTGAAGTAAAGCCATGGCCGGGCACTGTGGACGTCGAAGGCATGCCCGACAGTCCGACTACCGAGAACCCGGGGGCCTGATGGACGTCGGCCAAGACGCCATACGGCATCTCAGCGAAGTGCAGGTCTCGGTTGAGTTGGAGACCGAAGACATGACTCTCAACATTGGGCCTCAGCACCCGTCGACCCACGGTGTGCTCAGGCTGGTTGCCCGAGTCGATGGTGAGCGTTGTTATGACGTCAAACCTGTTATCGGTTACATGCACCGTGGTTACGAGAAGCTCTCCGAGGTGCGCACATATCCCCAAATCACAGCTTTGATCAATCGGATCGATTGGGTGTCGGGCTACGCCAATGAGATCCCATTCATCGTGGCTGCCGAGAAGCTGATGGAGGTCGAAGTACCCGAACGGGCTCAGTTCATTCGTCTGATTCTCACGGAGATGGCGCGGATTTCTTCCCATCTCATTTTCATGGCGTCATATCCCCTGGAGTTGGGCGCGGCCACTCCGCTGTTCTTCGCCCTTAGGGAACGAGAACGAGTCCTTGACCTGCTCGAGGGTGTGACGGGTGGGCGGTTCCACCCCAACTTCAACCGGATCGGCGGCGTGAAGCCGAACGCCGGCTCGGGGCCCACAACTCGGAAGACGCCCCAAGATCTTCCGGCTGGGTTTCTGGAAGATACCCGCGACGCCATGGACCACGTGCTGTCCGTGTGTGACGAAATCGAGACCCTGGTCGCCGGTAACGAGATTATTCTGGCCCGTACCAAGGGGATCGGGATACTTCCCCCCGAGGTGGCTGCCGCTTATGGAGTCTCCGGCCCCAACCTGAGAGCTTCGGGAGTGAAGTTCGATCTCCGCAAGGTCGAGAATTATCTGCCATACGACCGGTTCGAATTCGATGTCATCGTCGGCGAGAACGGTGATTGCTGGGATCGTTGGTGGGTCCGTCTTCAGGAGATCCGTGAGGCGGCCAAGATAATCCAGCAGGCAATCGACGGCATTCCCCCATCGGGACCGCTTCAGGCCAAAGTGCCCAAGATCATCAAGGTTCCGAAAGGGGAAACCTACGTCCGCGCCGAGAATCCGAAAGGTGAGATGGGCTATTACCTGGTGTCGGATGGCGGTACCGGCCCCTATCGACTCAAGATTCGTTCCGCCAGCTTCTCGAACCTCACCATATTGCCGTGGATCCTGGAGGGAGTGCTGGTGCCAGACATCATCGCGGTGATGGGAAGCCTCGACTTCGTCCTGGGAGATGTCGACCGATGATGCAGTTCGTCACTGACCTGTTTGCCAACTTCTGGGTTTCCCTTGGCGGCAAGCTTCTCCTGGTAGCAACGATGGTCCCGGTGATCGGCATGATCCTTGGATTCGCCGAAATGAAATTGTCGGCCAAGATGCAATCTCGGGTCGGGCCCTATTTCGCCGGTGGGCGTTGGGGCTGGGCCCAATTGATTGCTGATGGCGTCAAGTTCTTCCAGAAGGAAGACATCATCCCCGATGACGCCGACAAGCCTGTTTTCAAATCGGCTCCGATACTGGTCCTGGTCGGGACTGTCGCTCTATTCGTTGTTATCCCATTTGGACCCGGTCTCATCTTCAACGACCTCGACGTTGGCATCTTCTATGCACTGGCGATATCGAGTCTCAGCACCATTGGCGTTCTCATGGCAGGCTGGTCATCGGCCAACAAGTACTCCCTGATGGGTGGCCTCCGCGCCGCAGGACAGCTCATCGCCTACGAACTGCCGTTGGTTCTTGCGGTAGTCGGGACCGTGATCATGGCGGGGACCATGAGCATGGAGGGGATAGTGCAGGCCCAGATCAGCGCCGGGTATCCGTACGTGATTCTCCAATTCGTCGGTTTTGGCATCTTTATGATCGCGGCGTTGGCCGAGCTGACTCGTATTCCATTTGATATGCCCATCGCCGAATCAGAGTTAGTGATGGGTTATGTGACTGAGTACTCAGGTTTCCGGTTCCTCTTCTTCTTTCTCGCCGAGTTCGCAAACATGTTCACCATGTCGGCGATAGCCGCCACGCTTTTCTTGGGTGGCTACTGGCTGCCTGGTGTCCCCGCTGATGTGCTCGAGTTCGCCGGTCCAGCGATTCTGATGGGCAAGGTCTTTCTCCTCGCCTTCGTCATGATCTGGTTTCGTTGGACCTTCCCTCGGTTCCGCGAAGATCAGTTGCAAACTCTTGCATGGAAGTTTCTCGTTCCGCTGGCGCTTCTGAACATCGCGGTGACGGCAGTTCTCAAGGTGGTCTTCTGATGACGGCCCCCGCCAAGGGCGGTTTTCCCGGTGGCGGGATGCTCAAGGGTCTGGCTGTGACGCTCACGACCATGTTCAAGACGATCTTCTTGCCAGGCAAGCATTTGGCAACGGTCAACTATCCGAAGGTCAAGGAGACGCCCGTCGCGAGAGCACGGGGTGTCATTGCCCTGGACCAAGAGGCCTGCACGGTCTGTATGTTGTGCGCTCGGCAGTGTCCCGATTGGTGTATCTACATCGAAGGTCACAAGGAGGAGCAGCCTGCGACCAAGCCCGGTGGTCGGATCAAGGTGCGCGCCGAGCTGGATCGTTTCGACATCGATTACGCCCTTTGCATGTACTGCGGCATCTGCGTCGAAGTGTGTCCCTTCGATGCACTGTTCTGGAGCCCGGAATATGAGTACTCCGAGAGTCACATGGGAAACATGCTGCACGACATGGATCGACTCCAGGACTGGATGCCGACTGTCCCCGACCCCCCGGCCTTAGAGAAATGACGTTCCCCGATTGGATCAGTGAGCCAGTGAACTGGGTGTTCCTCGTGATTGGCCTGACAGTGCTGGTCTCCGGGTTCCGAGTTGTCACTTCCAAGAACGTGGTGCATTCGGCACTCTTTCTGGTTGCCACCCTTGCCGGAACCGCCGGGCTCTTCTTGATGCTCTCGGCCGAGTTCGTTGCGTGGGTGCTGGTTCTCGTCTACATCGGAGCTGTGGTTGTTTTGTTCCTGTTTGGGATCATGATCACCCGGGCTCCCATGGGTTTCGATGACAGTCTCGATGGCGACCACAAGGTCGCGCCGGCCATTCTTTCTGTCTCTGTTTTTGTGATGATGGCGTGGGCATCGATTGACGCCTTCGGCACATCGTTGGTCGCCTCGACCGGGACGGCGACTTCGACCGAATTGATCGGTGAGTCCCTTCTGGGTCGTTTCGTGATTCCATTCGAGGTGGTGTCATTTGTGCTTCTCGCCGCGCTCATCGGCGGGATCACCATTGCTCGACGTGACCTCACTCCGGCTGAGGAAGAAGAAAGGGCGGCCGTCTGATGCTGCTCAATCAGTTCCTCGTCCTGGCTGCTGCCCTATTCGCGATGGGTGTCTATGGCCTATTGGTGCGTCGGAACATGGTTCTAATCCTTTTGTCCGTAGAGCTGATGCTTAACGCCGTGAACATCAACCTGATCGCTTTCGAGTCTTACCTGGTTACGCCCGAGGCGGTCGGCCAGATCTTCGCGATCTTCGTGATCACCGTTGCCGCCGCCGAGGTGGGGATTGGGCTGGCGATCGTTCTGATGATTTTTCGGAATCGTAAGTCAGCCAACGTCGACGACCTGAGCCTGATGCGATGGTGAGTGGTCTTTACAACCTCGCGCTTGTCACCGCCCAGGAAGGCGAACACTTTGAGCTCCATGCCGGCGACGGCGGATTCTGGGCTGACACCGCCGGGATCATGCTGGTGTTGCCGGTGCTTGCCTTTCTTCTGATCCTGGTGGTGGGAAAGAGGATGAAACACAAGGGCGGTGAGATTGCTGTCGCCGCGTTGGCCATCAACCTGGTGTGGGCCTCGGTGTTGTTCTATCTCAATGCCACCGGCGGCGTGCTTGACCAGACCACGTTTGAGATTGGCCGGATCGGCAGTGGTCTCGTATTTGAACTGGGGTGGGTGGTCGACGGGCTTTCCATCCTGATGTTCTGGCTGGTCAACTTTGTCGGCCTTCTGGTGTTCATCTATGCCCTCGGGTACATGAAGGGAGACAAAAGGGTCGACTGGTTCTTCGCTGCCTTCTCCCTCTTCGCCGGCGCAATGTTGATCCTTGTTGGTGCCCCCAACCTGATACAGCTGATCATCGGATGGGAAGGCGTGGGTCTCGCCTCCTACTTCCTGATCGGGTTCTATTGGGAAGACCTGGCCAACGTGAAGGCGGGCAACAAGGCGTTCATGGTCAACAAGTTGGCCGATGTGGGTCTGGTTCTGGGGGCGATCCTGGTTGGCGTGGCCTTGGGTTCGTGGGACTTTGGTGACATCAACCTCGCCGCGTTCGAGGGCAACGCCGAATTGGCAGCAGTCGCCGGTGTGGGAGGCCTTCTTCTCTTCATCGGGGCCATGGGCAAGAGCGCCCAGTTTCCGTTCCATATCTGGCTACCCGACGCCATGGCCGGTCCGACTCCTGTATCAGCGTTGATGCATGCGGCCACCATGGTTACGGCAGGTATCTACCTGATGGCCCGGCTCTTTCCGCTGTACGAATACATGGCCAGCGACCTTCGAACGACGATGATCGTCATTGGCACGATCACTCTGCTTGGTGTCGGGCTATTGGCGATTGTGGCCGACGACATCAAGAAGGTCCTTGCCTACTCCACTGTCTCCCAACTCGGTTACATGATGACGGCGATGGCTGCCGGTGGTTACACGGCAGGTCTTTTCCATCTCTTCACCCACGCCGCGTTCAAGGCGCTCCTCTTCTTGTGTGCCGGTTCGGTGATCCACGCGGTCCATTCCAACAACATGAGCGAAATGGGCGGCCTCCGCAAGTACACACCGGTCACATTCTGGACCTGGATCGTCGGCGCTCTGGCGCTGTCCGGGATCGGTTTGTCCGGGTTCTGGTCGAAAGACGAGATCCTGGGGACGCTGAGTCACGAAGGCTACGAGGCTGTCATGTGGATCTCTGTTGCCGGTGCCTTTGTCACGGCGTTCTATATGGCCCGGGCCACCTTCCTCACCTTCTTCGGTACTTACAAGGGTCACGGAGAGCCGCACGAGTCGCCAAGGATCATGACAGTTCCGCTGATCATCCTCGCCGTGCCCAGTGCGCTCGTAGGAATAGTCAATATTCCCGGTCTCAGCCTGGGGCGCCTCCGCAACTACACGGAGTGGCTTTCGGTCCGGCTGGTGCCAATGGGTGACCATCACCCCGAGGCCATCGACTGGGGGCTGGCGATGATCGGCTTGGCTGCTGCCCTCCTCGGTGTCCTCGTCGGATACGCCATCTACTTCAAGGACGCCGAAACACAGCTCGAACGTGACTCATTTGAGATCCCGCTGCTGTTCCCGCTCCTGCGGAAGAAGTATTACATCGACGATCTTGCACTTGGCATCGTGGCTCTCTTCACAGGCCCCATCGCCCGATTTGTCAACTGGACCAATACCTATGTCATTGACATCATCCCCAATGCCATTGGGGGCTCGGTGAAGGCATTGGGTGGTTTTGTCTACGGCGTCCTCGACCAAAAGGGTGTCGACGGTGTCTTCAACGGGTTGTCTGCGGCGACCGACGGAGCCGGTTCTGTGGTGCGCAAGTGGCAGACCGGTCGTGTCCAGCAGTACGCCGCGGCGGTGGTGGCAGGGGCACTGATACTTGTTGCCCTATTTGTTTTTGTGATCTAGGAGAGGCTGATAGCAATGGAATGGTTCGATAGCTGGGGTCTGGCGATAATCGTCTTCCTCCCTGTGGTGGGCGGTCTTCTCCTCGGTTTCATATCTAATGACAACGAGGACGCCCTGAAGAGGACAGGTCTGGTGGTCGCGGTTCTGACGTTTGTCGCATCGCTGGTCCTGATTGGTCAGTTCGACTACTCGTCGAGCACGTACAACAGCTACCAATTCGAGATCAACGAGCCATGGATCGCCGCGATCAACGCCAACTTCCATGTCGGCGTGGACGGAATCAGCCTGCCTCTCTTGGTCCTCTCGACCTTCATCGTCGTGCTCGCGGTGATCTACTCGTGGAACCATTGGGACGAGCCCAAGAATCCAAAGGGATTTCTTATCCTGATGATGATCCTGGCCACAGGGATGAACGGGACGTTTGTTGCTCTTGACCTCGTTCTGTTCTTCATCTTCTTTGAGATCGTGTTGCTACCAATGTATTTCATGATCGGGATTTGGGGAGACAAAACGCCCCGAAAGGTGGCCGGATTCACCAAGGAGTTTGAGACCCGGCTCTACGCCTCGATCAAGTTCTTCCTGTTCACCCTTTTCGGGTCGGCTTTCATGTTGTTGGGTTTCCTCGCCCTCTACTTCGAGTCGGGCAAGTTTGGCGAGCGCACGTTCGACATTCCACAGCTGACTGAGCTGGGTGCAGGAGGTGCGTTCTCTGGCACCTTCGCCTTTCTGGTTTTTGGGGCGATGTTTCTTGGATTCGCCGTCAAAGTCCCGATGTTCCCGTTCCACACTTGGCTTCCCGATGCTCACACCGCAGCACCCACGGTCGGCTCGGTGCTGCTCGCGGCGATCCTCTTGAAGCTTGGTTCGTACGGATTCATTCGTATCTCACTCCCGATCCTCCCCGACGAGGCGAGGAATTGGGCTTCATTCATCGCGATCCTCGCTGTGATCGGGATCATCTATGGCTCCTTGGCTTGTTTGGCGCAATCCGACATGAAACGATTGATCGCCTTTTCCTCCGTCGGACATATGGGGTTTGTAATGCTCGGGATCGCCACGATGACCGACATCGGCATCAACGCCGCGATCATCGGCATGGTTGCCCACGGGCTCATCACTGGCTTGCTCTTTTTCTTGGCAGGGTCGATGCAGCATCGATATCACACGAGAGAGATGGACCGCCTTGGGGGCAACATCAAGCTGATGCCAGTGATGGGGGGAATACTCGCTTTCACCGCCATGGCGTCGCTTGGACTTCCTGGTCTTGCCGGGTTCTGGGGAGAGTTCATGTCGCTTGTCAGCGCATACAACCCTCTTCCGGGACTATCTCTCGGTGTGTTCCGAACCTCAATGGTCATTGGTGCGATAGGCACCGTTCTCACGGCCGGTTATATGCTTTGGATGCTTCAGAAGGTCAACCTCGGTGAGCCCAGTGACGAATGGGAGGGCCACGATCTTCCCGACGTCGACCGCTTCGAGATGGCCGCATGGGTTCCGATGATCGTGCTGATCGTCGTGATCGGATTCTTCCCAAATTTCATCTTCGACACCACCACCGACACTGTCACCTCGATGGTCGAAACGGTGTTCAACAGTGATACGACCGCCGCACGCACCATGATCGGAGGCTGAGTCGGTTTGTCTTTCGAGATCGACTATCTGGCGCTTGCACCTGAGCTGATCATCGTCGGCACCCTGGTGGCGGTGCTGGGACTCGATCTCATGTTGCCCCGGGAGAGAAAATATTGGACAGCCACCGTCGCAGTAGGTGGCACCGCTCTCGCATTGATTCCCTTGGCGGTGCTCGCGATCAATGGTGATGTGATCTCGATGTTCGACGGGTCTTATGTGGTCGACACCTTCGCCGTCGTCCTCAAAGGTCTCTTTCTGGTAGCGGCATACATCGTTTTTCTGATGTCGGTCAACTACATCGAGTCAGACCGCTACTACCAGGGCGAGTACTACTTCCTGCTCCTGGCGTCGCTACTCGGATCGCTGGTTATGGCCTCCTCGCGCGATCTGATCATCCTCTTCATCGGAATCGAGTTGGTGACCGGGCCGCTCTACCTGCTGGCCGGATGGAGAAAGGGTGATGCCAAGTCCAACGAGGCCTCGATGAAGTATTTCATTTTGGGCGTTCTATCCACCGCCATCCTTTTGTACGGCATGTCTCTTCTGTTCGGACTCACCGGCGAGATCACTTTCGCCGGGCTCGCCGAAGCAACCCAAGGCATGGCTGACGAGCCGGCGATGGTCTTGGCGGTGCTCTTTGTGATCGTGGGCTTCGCATTCAAGATCTCGGCGGTGCCGTTCCACTTCTGGGCACCCGACACCTATGAAGGTGCCCCCACACCCATCACCGCTTATCTATCGGTCAACTCAAAAGCAGCCGGTTTTGTGGCCATGTTGCTGGTGATGTATGTGGCCCTGCCAGGGCTGTCGGACATTTGGGGACCGGCGCTTTGGCTACTTGCCGCGCTTTCGATGACCATCGGAAACCTCTCTGCACTGCGTCAGAGCAACATCGTCCGGCTGCTTGCCTATTCGTCGGTGGCCCAGGCCGGGTTCATGCTGGTGCCATTCGCGGCAGCCGCGGTGTCGGGAGCCGAACTCGAAGAAGCCTTTGCGGCGACGGTGATCTATCTGGTGATCTACGCGGTGATGAATCTCGGCGCCTTTGGCGTGGTGATCGCAGCGGCTGCCAAGACCCATTCTGGGGATGTCGACGGCTGGGCGGGCTTGGGAAAGGTCGACGCCAGGGTTGGTCTCCTGATTGGGGTGTTCTTTTTTAGCCTCGCCGGGATCCCGCCACTTGCCGGTTGGTTCGCCAAATTCGCCATGTTCCGCGCTGTCATCATCGCCGGTGGCACGGCAACCGTGGTCTTGGCCGTCATCGCCGCCATCAACGCGGTGATTGCCTTCTATTACTACGCCAGAGTGGTCAAGAGTGTTTGGCTTGATGATCCCAAGGGCGAGTTTCCCGGAGATGTGTACGAGGCACCCCCCGGCTCGCTACGTCTCGCTTTGGGCATTTCCGTGGCCCTCACGATTGCCATCGGGATCTACCCCTCGATCGCGACCTTTGTTGGTGATGCGTCGAGGGTGATCGCTGCCGGCGGTTAGAACCTATGCGCTGTCCCAGCCATGGGTGGCCGTCTAAGGCCTCCAATCCGGCTGCCCCTCGGAGCAGGTGTGGTTGCTGATTCGAGCCTGGCGCTTAGCGAGATGCCCCGCTCCTGCGAATAGCGCGATACTCGCGGTCGAGCAGCGACCAGAGTGAGTGATCAACCCAATTGCCTCGGATCAACAGCTCCTCACGCAATACACCCTCTCGGGTGAATCCGAGTTTCTGAGCGACGCGATCGGAAGCGTCGTTCCCTACTGCGATCCGCAATACGACCTTGTGGTAGCCGAGGGCGCCGAAAGTCTCTTCCAACAGCCGGTCAACGGATTCGGTGCAAACACCTTGGCTCACCTCGTCGGTTCGGACCCAATATCCGATCTCGGCGATCTTTCCGAGTTTGGAAGTCGTCCAGACTGAAATATTTCCTATGTGCCGGGATGGATCATCTCGTTTGCGGATTGAATAGTCCCACGCCCGATCCTCTTTCCAGGCCTGGATCGACTCTCGGATGAAGGCTGTCGTGTCCCCGCTCGTGTAGTCCATTCGCGCCCATGGCAGCCATTGGTTCAAGTCGGTGAGCGAGGCCCTGATCGCTTCGTCGAGAGTTGTTGCATCGCGTCGTGTGAAACGCTGCAAGACAATCCGTTCCGTCTCCAGTTGACCTCTGGGCATCGGCTCAGGATATCCATGGACTTAGTCTGCACAATCACATGTGGGATTCCTTACGACTGGTCGACGACTATCCCGAACCGGGCGAGAAGCAGATGGCGGCCGTTCTTGCTCCTCTATATGAAGACGAGAAAGGGCAGGTGCGGGTGGTGCTCACTAAGCGTCCCGACACCATGCCAACCCATGCTGGGCACATCTCGTTTCCCGGCGGCCGGCCCGAGCCCATTGATCGGGGACCGGTTGACACTGCACTGCGGGAGACTCACGAAGAAGTAGGAATCGAGCCAGAACGGGTCGAAGTGCTCGGGTTTCTTCCCCCGATCGACACCGTCGAATTCAGTCTCCTCGTTGTGCCTGTGGTGGGGCGTGTGACGACACCGCTCAATCTCGTTCCTTCGAAGAGGGAGGTCGCCAAGGTCTACACGCCACTCCTCTCTGATCTCGCCAGTGCGGACAACTGGTGGCATGTGCCCTGGAACGAGTGGAAGGTTTGGTATTACGACCTCGAGGGAGACACCCTTTGGGGGGCTACGGCCCATATGGTGCGACAGTTGGTGGGTCTTGACGATTGACCGCGTTTCACGCCACTAGCCCTTTGTTTGCGATGGCGAGCGGAAATGATGGATGGACTCTTGAATACGTGCTCGCGAGTCCCCCACTCCCAATTCGAACTTTTGCTTCCGGCCAACACAGTCGAGTCGGAAGCCAGCGAACGAGTGAAGCCGCTCGGTAGAAATCTCTGATTTGTCGCGAGATTCTGACACTGGCCTTACACATCTATGGGATCGTCACAGCCAAGCCGGATCTGAGATGAAGGAATTGGCGTAGAATCAATTTTGGGGTCCATGGGAACTTCACTTCTTACCAAACGTCTTCTTATTGGCGGCGCCCTGCTTGTCGGGATCTTTGTGATCGCGGCGGCCGGTTTTGCCCTGTCCACATGGGGAGAGGTCAACCGTGTGACGATCGACCGCCCCGCCGATGATCCGGCTCCAAACGCGCCGTCGAAAGAGGCTGAGGACGAGGATGGTGAGGATGATCCCGAGGCTCCTCCCGGTGTGGACCGTGAAGGGATCGACGTGATGTTGATGATTGGCTCCGATTCGCGCGACGACCTCCAGGATCTCGACGGTTTCGGCGAGTTTGCCGGGACCAGAGCGGATGTTGTCCTGGTGATGATCCGCACTGAGTTTGACACTGCCGTGCTCTCGTTGCCCAGAGACCTGTTCGTTGATAATCGTTGCACCGGGGCCCAAAGCCGGCTCAACGTCATGCTCGAAGGGTGTGACGACGAATTCGACGGTCCGACCTTGATCACACTTGCTGTCGAAGATCTGATTGGCGTGACTGTTGACCACTTCGCCATGGTCGATCTAGCTGGATTTCAGGGAGCTGTCGACGCCATAGGGGGGTATGAGATTTGCGTTGACAATCCTGTTCGTGATCGTCGAGCCAATCTCGAGCTTCCAGCCGGCTGCACCCATGCCAGCGGTGACCAGACTCTTGCGTGGCTTCGGTCACGTTCTACCCAGGAACTCACAGCCAACGGCTGGCGGGTCATGGCCGGTGTCAATGATCTGGCCCGCAACGAACGTCAAAGAGAGTTCATGATCGACATGATGGGTCGGCTTTCCGATTTCACCAGCCCCCAGGCCATGGCAGCGACGGCCCTGTCGATTGCGCCGTTTATCACTGTGGATTCACAACTGACCTTGACCGAGGCCGTCGATCTGGCCTGGTCGTTGCGGAGGATGGGTAGTGGTGCTGTGAGACAGCTCGACGTCCCGGTCCACGACTTCATAACTGGGGCAGGAGCAGCTGTCCTCGTCGCATCCGTCCCCGTCGATGAGATTGTCGCCGGTTTTGTGACTCCTGAGACGGCCCAGGATGGTCCGGCCACCGGTTAACGGTGTTGCCGCCGTGCCAGATCGAGCCCAAACGATTCCCTGTGGTGAGAGGTTCGAGTCTTCGTGGGGGTTGGTCGAGCCCAACATGCCTATCTTGTCGGTCAAGGATTGGCGTCGGCCGCCTTCTCGAAAGGACAAGATGACTGACAAGAGAGTGTTCTCGGGCATGCAACCCACCGGCGAGGTTCATGTCGGGAACTTGATGGGTGCCCTGAGCAACTGGGTCGCGATGCAGGATGACTACGACACCGTCTACAACGTCGTCGATCTCCACGCCATGACGGTCCCCTTTGACGCGACGACATTCGAGCAGGAAAGACACAATCTGGCCAAGATGGTTCTCGCCGTTGGTATCGATCCCAACCGGTCCCTTCTCTACTACCAGTCGGAAGTGTCACAACATGTCGAGTTGACCTGGATCCTTTCGACGTTGACCGGGATCGGACAGCTGGAGAGAATGACCCAATTCAAGGAGAAGGTTGATAAGGCCGGTCAAAACCTGGGGCTGTTCTCGTATCCGGTGTTGATGGCGGCCGACATCCTCATCCATCGGGTTCATGCCGTTCCGGTCGGCAATGACCAGACCCAGCATCTGGAGTTGACCCGCGATCTGGCGGATAGGTTCAACAGCCGGTTTGGTGAGGTGTTTCCGATACCGAAGAGGATCACTCCGAAGATCGGGGCGCGGGTGATGTCCTTGACAGATCCGACGGCGAAGATGGCCAAATCTGACCCCAGCGTCAAATCTAGGATCTTGCTCACCGACAGCACAGATCAAATCATGAAGAAGGTGAAGGGAGCGGTCACCGACACAGGTTCAGATGTTGCCTTCGACTGGGATGAGAAACCCGGCATCTCAAACCTCCTGGAAATGTTCTCCTTCTTCAGCGGGCGTTCTATCGAAGATCTCGCCGATGAGTACGTCACTGCGGGTTATGGCGCGTTCAAGGTCGCCGTTGGAGAGGCAGTGGCGGCCGGGATCAAGCCGATTCGTGAGGCATATGACGCTATGTCCGACACCGAGGTGGCTGACGTGATGTCGGCCAGCGCTGCCCGCGCCCGTATCTCGGCCGACAAGACCATGATCCTGGTCCGTGAGGCCACCGGCCTTACCTAAACCCGCCATTGCACCTCGGGCGGACAACCTCCGCCTTCCCGGCGGACAGCCTCAGGTAGCTGCGGACAGGGTGCGGATCATCTCATCCTTGCCGTGCGCGTCACCCAAACCCGGTCGCTATTCGTCTGTATGGACAAGACGCCGAGGAGGGTGACATGACATGGAAGGGAAGACTTACCTCGCTAAGCGTGGTCGTGGCCATCGTCATCAACATCGAAGACGTCTTGTCACCGATGATAGGGCTGCCGCTGTTGGTGTTGGCTGTGGCTCTTGCATGGCGATTCACCGATAGTTTTTGGAAAACGGTGGCGTTTGGACTTGTCGGCGGTGTGATCGCCGGGGCACTAATCATGGGGCCTGGGTTCCGGGTCGCGATGAGGTTGGTAGCGATCATGGAACCAACCCGGGCCCCTGAGTTCTCGGCGGGAGGAACTCTCTTCATCATCGTGGGGATCGGCGGGATTCTTGGTGGCGTCGTGGGTATCGCCGGCAACTTGATCCGAAGGGCTCTTTCAATCACGTCAGTCGTCGTTGCCGGAGTGGTTCTTTCGGTCTTCGAGATGACGTTGCTGTTGACTGACTCGGGCTTGCGTCAAGAGTTCTTCGAGCTGGGCGCAGGACCTTGGGTCAACATCGCATTGTTTGGGTTTTTCGCTCTGGGATACGGGATAGCCGCCATGGCGACCGCGGAGTACTTGGAAAGACGGACGGCCGATAGAAGTTCTGTCGTCACAGAAATTCAGAAGGTGCCAGCATGAGGGTGGCTCGAAGGGAGTGCGAATGAGCTGGTGGATGATCGAACTGATCACCAACGTCGTCCTGGTCGGGATTTTGGTGATCCTGGGACCGCTTATCAAACGATTTGGGCGGGCGTACGCCGGTGACGTGTTTCGGGCCAACCCCAGGACGGGGAAGAGCTATCTGGTCCTCATGGACGTCGCTTACTACCTGATCTTCACGGCCTACATCCTGTTCACGATCCGGTTCGAGGCACAACCCGGCTGGGAACGTTCGGTGGCGGCCCAACTCCAAGATGAGGTGGTTCGTGTTGCCGGGATGCTGTTGTTGATGGGTATCTTGCATGGTCTCAACGTTCTCAGTCTTCCTCTTATCGGACGTCTTCTTGGAATGAGCCGACAACTCGAGGAAGACACCCCGGCGACCTCTCGATAGACCAATGTTCTGGCTCGTCGTAGTTGCTGCCGAGAAAACAGTTTGGACGTCTGAGGAGCGGCAACGGCGTGTATTTGTCGAAAGTGTGTATCACTCCGAAGCAGTGTCGCTGGTCCGACTCGCCAGATTGTTCACCGATGACCGCGCGGGCGCCGAGGACATCGTTCAGGAGGCGTTTATCAAGCTCTACCACGCGGCTGGATCGATCACCGATCCGGACAAAACCGCCGCCTATCTTCGCTCCATCGTTCTCAACTTGGCGAGGGACTACAACAGGAGAGGCTTGATGTCTCTCCGCCATCAGGATGCCCTCGTTGACCGGCGGCCGGTCGAGAAACCCGATGAGCATCTCGTCCGAACCGAAAGTCAGGCAGAGGTCCTCGAGGCTCTCGATACGTTGTCGCCGAGGCAAAGAGAGTGCCTGGTTCTTCGCTTCTACATGGATCTTGCGGAGCGGGAAATCGCAGAGACACTCTCAATATCCCCCAACTCGGTGAAGACTCACTGTCGTCGGGGTATGGAGGCGCTGGCACAGCGTTTGGAGGTGGTGCGATGACGATCGAAGATCGTCTCACCGACGCCTTGCATCAGGCCGACGAGTTCGATCCGAGCCTCGACCTGTTTGCACGTGTCGGTAGAAGCATCACCGAGGATCTGGCTCATCGGCGACGTTTGCTCAAGATCTACTTCTCGATTCTTCTCGGCTTGGTTCTCGCTGTCGGCTATTTCGCAGTGGTGGTGTCATCCGGCCCACAAGGCCTGACCATTGCTGCGTGGGAGATCGAGTTGTTCCGGGTGGCTGTGCTGGGCGTCCTGGTGATCGTGCTGGCTCCGAACATAAGAAGGTTTGCCAGGAGCTATGTCACAGACCTCTTTCATCTCAGTCCTGAGACCGGAGATCGGTTCTTGGCTGTTCTGGATGTGGCCTACTACCTGGTCTTCTCCGGTCTGATTCTGGTCGACTCCGATTTTGGGCATCCCGAGGCGGAACTGGCGCTTGGCAGCGCTCTGAATAGCACCGCGTTCGCATTCGGGGTCTTCTTTCTCGCCATGGGCCTCCTTCACGTCGCAAACATCGTGTCCATGCCGTTTATCGGACTGATCTTCAACTCGTTGATGCGAGTGGCGTTGCGCCACGAGGCCGGTATTAGTGCTCCACCCGAAACCTTGCGCGCCATGTCGGCCGACCGCAACGCCAGGGCCTTCGTGATTGGCCTTGTGGTGGTTGTACTTGCACTGGCTGTGACTCTCCTGATGGGCCCGATCCTCGGAGGGGTTCTCGGTTGAAGTGTCCTCATACATGAGGTTGTCCGCCCGCGGGGCGGGGCGCGCCCGAAGAGGGGTGGGTTTTAGCCGGCTTGGTCCAACAATTCGGAGGGAATCAACAACACCAGAGCGGCCAGGAGGTTCCAGCCTGAGTGGAGGAAGATCGCCGGTCCCAGCCGCCCGCTGCGAAGAGTGACCCAGGCCAGGAGGAGGCCGAGTAAGAAGATTGGTGGCAGAACCAATGCCGCCGATGCCCACAGACGCTCGGTGTCGAGACCGAGAACGTGGACGGCCGAGAAGACCGCAGCAGTCACCACCATGATGAATCCCGTGCTGCGGTTGTGAAGAGCCTTGAGAAGAACCCCCCTGAAAATGATCTCCTCAGTCACCGGAGCCAAAACCACGGCCGCCAAGACGAGACTCAACTTGAGGATCATCGACGATTCCGCACTCTCGATGATTTCAGCGACTTGTTGCGGCGGTTCACCGTTCGGGAACAGAAGCTCGGCAAGCGGAAGCAGCAAGAGCGCCAACATGAGCTGGAGCAGCAAACCGAGGCCTATGTAGAAGACGTCGCGGGGTTCGACCTTGAAACCAAGATCGGCGTCGTCTTTGAGGCGAGCCAGCAGCCAGAGGACACCGAGATTCCCTATGTATTGTCCGGCCAGGCCGAGGACGATCAGCCAGTCGTCGTTTTCCAATAGGAGGGCTACGGCAAAGAACACTCCCGTTCCGACGAAGCCCCCCAGCCAGACCAATACAAAGTCGGTAATCGTCCATGACTTGCGTCGTTTGGCGAGTGGGCGCTCAGAAATTTCCGACACCGGCTGGGAGCCTACATATGTCCGATGAGTGCACTGTTACCCTGCGCGAAAGCGTTGGAGGATCACGTGGAAATCGATATTGGCATCGGCAAATCGGGCAGGCAGGCTTTCGGGTTCGATGACATCGCGATCGTCCCATCACGGCGAACTAGAGATCCCGACGACATAGACATTTCGTGGCAACTCGACGCCTTCAAGTTTGCACTCCCGATGATGGGCTCCGCCATGGACTCGGCGATCAGCCCCGAGACGGCGATCAAGATCGGTCGGCTGGGTGGGCTTGGAGTCCTCAATCTCGAGGGTCTTTGGAGCCGTTACGAGAATCCCACTCCCTACTTCGAGGAGATCGCCGAGCTCTCTGACGAGAAGGCGACCCTCCGCATGCAGGAAATCTATTTAGAGCCGGTCAAGCCGGACCTGATCGGTCAGCGGGTAGCTCAGTTGAAGGAATCCGGCATTGTCACCGCGGGCAGTCTCACTCCACAGAAGGTGCGGCTTTGGGCCGACTACGCCCTCAACGCCGGTCTCGACATTCTCGTCATCCAGGGCACCGTGGTCTCCGCCGAGCATGTGTCGAGTCGGTCCGAGCCGCTCAATCTCAAGGAGTACATCGCCGATTGTGAAGGGCCAGTCATAGTGGGAGGCGTGGCCAGCTACTCGACCGCTCTCCATCTAATGCGCACTGGGGCTGTCGGTGTTCTGGTGGGTGTCGGACCGGGTGCGGCTTGCACGACTCGAGGGGTCCTCGGAATCGGTGTTCCCCAGGCAACCGCTATCGCCGATGCGGCGGGTGCCCGCATCCGCTATCTCGATGAAACAGGTCGATATGTCCACGTCATTGCCGATGGTGGGATGAGGACCGGTGGTGACGTCGCCAAGGCAATCGCATGTGGTGCCGACGCGGTGATGCTCGGTTCTCCGTTGGCATCGGCCACTGAGGCTCCCGGCAAAGGACACCACTGGGGGATGGCAACCTTCCATCCGACACTTCCCCGCGGGGCAAGGGTGCATACCGGTGACCGGGGGACTCTCGAGGAAATCCTGGTGGGTCCGGCACACCAGAACGACGGCAAGCTCAATCTGTTTGGGGCCCTCCAGATGTCGATGGCGACCACCGGATACTCCGACGTCAAGGAGTTTCAGAAGGCGGAGGTGATGATCGCCCCGTCCCTGCAGACCGAAGGTAAGTCTCTGCAACGTTCCCAGAACGTCGGGATGGGATGACAACGGGCGAACCCGAACCGACTGTCCTGGTTGTCGATTTCGGCGCCCAGTACGCACAACTGATCGCACGACGCGTCCGGGAAGCCCATGTCCGGTCTGAGATTGTTGCCAGCAACATCACACCGGCTGAGATTCGAACCCGCCGCCCCGTCGGTCTGATCCTCTCCGGTGGACCCGCGTCTGTTTACGCCGAAGATGCAAATCGGATCGACCCCCAGGTTCTCGAACTCGGGATCCCGATACTGGGTATTTGCTATGGGCATCAGTTGATGGCCGACCTGGCCGGTGGGCACGTCTCCAACACTGGCGATGCCGAATTTGGCAACACCTCTATGGAAGTGACCGGAGATTCGGTCCTCCTCAGCGACCTCCCTTCCCAACAGAGCGTCTGGATGTCACACAATGATCAGGTGACAGGGGTGCCCGAAGGATTCACATCTGTCGCGACAACGTCCGGTGCCTCTATTGCGGCGATGGAACACCGGGAGCGCGGCTTGTACGGTGTCCAATTCCATCCCGAGGTCGCCCACACGCCACAGGGAAGCGAAATTATCAAACGCTTCCTCTACGACGTTTGTCACACCGTGCCCTCCTGGACATCACACTCGATAATTGAGTCCCAGTTGGAGACGATTCGTCGTCAAGTTGGAGACGAGCGTGTTATCTGTGGTCTCTCGGGCGGGGTTGATTCGTCGGTAGCCGCTGCCATTGTCCATGAAGCGGTCGGCGATAAGTTGACCTGCATCTTCGTGGATCACGGCCTGCTGAGAGCTGGCGAGGCCAGCCAGGTGGAGGAGACATTCCGATCGAACTTCGATGTCGACCTGATTCACATCAAGGCGGCCGATCGCTTTCTGGAGAAACTGGCTGGCGTCAGTGACCCCGAGCAGAAGCGAAGAATCATCGGTGAGACCTTCATCAGGGTGTTCGAGGAGGCCGCGAGCTCGGTGGGTGATGCCGCGTTTCTCGTTCAGGGCACCCTTTACCCCGATGTCATCGAATCTGGCTCCGGTTCGGCGGCGACCATCAAGACCCACCACAACGTTGGTGGCCTGCCCGAGGACATGACGCTCGAACTCGTCGAGCCACTTCGCGATCTATTCAAGGACGAAGTCCGCGGCATCGGCGAGGAGCTTGGTTTGCCCGAGGAGATCGTCTGGCGTCAGCCGTTCCCGGGCCCCGGGCTGGCGGTCAGGATCATCGGTGAGGTGACGTTGGAGCGACTCGACATTCTCAGGGCGGCGGACAGCATCATCCTCGATGAGATCCGGCGCGCCGGGCTGTATCGCGAGATCTGGCAGGCCTTCGGTGTCCTGCCGGCCATCAAGACGGTGGGTGTTCAAGGAGACGGTCGGACCTACGCCTATCCCTTGATCGTCAGAGCAGTCACCAGCGAGGATGCGATGACAGCCGACTGGGCTCGAATTCCGTACGAGATCCTGGAACGTATCTCGTCGCGCGTCATCAACGAGGTTTCCGGGATCAACCGTGTCGCATATGACATTTCGTCCAAGCCCCCGGCGACGATCGAATGGGAGTGACATCGGTTCAATAGGTCCATTCAGAGAGCATGTCGCCTTGCCGATAGGGATGGCGTTGGCCAGGAAAAACTCATATTGGATCTGAACACACCTGAACTCACGCGTATCTTTCGCGAGGAGCTTGACGAACGGTCGAGTCGTCTCGTCGCGGGCGCTCGAGATTTGGCCGACAAAACTCTGGTCGCAGACACCATTCCGGATCTGGTCCGCGACGCGCACACGATCAAAGGGTCGGCTGGTCTTCTCGGATTCGACGCTATCAAGGAAGCCGGTGCACGTCTCGAGCGACTTTGGCGGTTGGTCGGTGAGGGTCAGATACCCGATTCAGATGTGATCGTCTCTATGGAGGCGGCAGCGGGGCGTTTGGTTGCAACACTCGAGGCTGGTAGCGGAGCCGAGCTTTTGGACATCATCGAGAAGCTCGACTCAGAGGTCGTGCACACAGATGAGTCCACCGAGGTCATCCCCCTGCGTCAGCCTGACTCCAGCAGTCTCGGTGGTCTTCTGTCATCCGTCTCCCAATCTCTGCTCGGGGGTGCGACCCGGGTCGACACCAGCGACCTCTACAGGCTCATCAATCGAACCGTCGAAGTGTCGCTCGACGCGGACGCTCTTGCAGATCTGTCTTTGGTCAGTATCGAAGGTGCTGATCCCGAGCTTTTTCGCAAGTCGTGGCGGGGTCAGCTGGAGCGACTCAGTGCATCGGTCGCCGACATCCAGAATCAAGCAGTTTCGCTGGCCAATGTGTCGTTCTTCGATGCCGTCGCCACCTTTCCTCAGTTCGTTCGCTATCTGGCTCGTCGTTTGGGGAAGGACGTCCGAATTGACGTGACCGGTGAGGACGTCCAACTCGATCGTCAGATTGTTGATTTGATCCGTGATCCGCTGCGTCATCTTCTGGTCAACGCCGTTGACCACGGCATAGAGCTCCCTGACAAGCGCGTCGCATTGGGAAAAACCGCGACTGGGACGATTCACGTCTACGCCGAGAAGGTGGACGAACGGATCGAGATCACGGTCTCCGATGACGGTGCAGGCATCGATTGGGATCGTGTGGCTGAGGCCGCTCACGCCAGCGGTCTTTCCGTGCTTCAGCCAGATCTAAGTCCCGTCCTTTTCCATCCCGGTTTCACAACCGTCGAGGAGGCCACTGATTTCTCCGGGGCTGGCGACGGTCTGCCTGAGGCCTTGGAGGCAGCGGAGCAGGTGAGTGGTGCGGTTCACATCGAGTCCTCACCCGGTAAGGGCACAGCTGTGACGCTGACGTTGCCGCTTTCCATGGTTTTGCAGAGTGTTGTAGTCGTGGCGCTTGGTGATCAGTTTTGGGGCCTTCCCGAAGCTGCGGTCGAGGCGGCGATGCCTTTGTCGACAGCGGAGTTGACCAAGACTCCAAGCGGTCGGGAACTACGATTCAAGAGCGGTGCCATTCCGTGTGTTTCTCTCTCGCTGGCGGTCGGCTCCCCCCAACCACCCGACGAGTCCGAGCTGCTGGTGGTCAGCACCCGGTCGGGGATGGTGGCGGTTACTGTCAGTGAGTTGATCGATAGACGCCGGGTTGCGGTGAAGAATCTCGGTCCGATTCTCGAGGGCGCCGGACACATCACGGGTGCCGCCCTGCTCGGGGGTGGTCAGGTGCTGGTCGTTCTTGATCCAAACTTCCTTGGCGTCGTGGCACGTCAGCGGCCACGAATTCTCGAGGACAAGCCTCGTGTCCTGGTTGTCGACGATTCAGCCGGTGTTCGCCAACTCCTCTCGGCCACTCTCAACGGAGCCGGTTTCGACGTCAAAGTGGCGAGCGGCGCACGCGAGGCCGTGCTTGCGATGGCGACGGACGGGTTTGCCGCGATGGTTGTTGACTATTCGATGCCGCGATCCAACGGTGTCGAATTGGTGCGGGCGATGAGAGCCTCCGATGTTCAGGTGCCCATCGTGATGGTTTCAGGTGTGGCTACCCAGGATGAGAAAACCGCAGCCTGGGAGGTGGGGGTCGACGCCTATCTCGACAAATTCGACCTGCGTCAAGGTGTGCTCACCAAGACTCTGAAGCAGTTGATTGGTCTGGAGGATGCCGACACAGCGTAGGTGTTGACACCAGGCTTCAGAAGGGCCCATATCCGGCCGATAACCAGGGTGCATGCCTGAAATCTTGCAGTACGGGGAGTACCTGCTCTATTTGCTGCCCCTTGTCGGGGCGGCGGCCTTGATTTGGGCATGGCACATGACGCGCCAGAGCCGAGAGCGGGAGCGCGAGGTGCTGCACCTCAATCAAGAGGCACACAGCCTCAAGAACGACTTTGTTGCGATGATCAGCCATGAGCTGCGCACACCGCTTACCTCCATCGCTGGATTCGCGGACACCCTTGCTCAATCCTGGGACGAATTGCCGCGTAGCGAAATCGATGAGTTCCTGTCGATCATCAATCGGCAAGCCATCTACTTGGGCGACCTGGTCGAAGACGTACTCGTTATCCCGAGACTCGAAGCCAACCGCCTCCGACTACAACCCGATTTGTTCGACCTTGGCGACTTGATCTCGGATGTTGCCGAGGTGGTCTTCCCCAATGGCGGAAAGAAGACCTCCTTGGTTTCTCTCCCGGACGGCGTCCGTGTTTACGCCGATCGGCGTCGAGTACAGCAGATCGTTCGCAACCTGATGGAGAACGCTCGCAAATACGGTGGCAATCAGATCATGGTCGAAGGCTCTGTGATGGGCGACCAATACTTGGTCATCATTTCTGACAACGGCCCAGGTGTGCCCGACCTGGAGGCATTGAAGGTGTTCGAAAACTTCGAGCAGGTTTCGAAGGGTGACACTCGCGAAGCCACTGGCTTCGGCCTCGGTCTCCCCATCGCCCGACGTCTCGCTCGGCATATGGGTGGCGACGTCTGGTACGAGCGGCGTTTTCCGACCGGCGCTCGCTTCTGCTACTCCCTCCCGCTCCGTCGCCGTGCCATCTCCGATAAGGGCACCGTCCAGGCCTCCGAGGCGGAGTCGGGGGGACTTGTCGAGCTTCCGGAGGACGCCCTCTCAGTCTGATCAAAACGGTGTTGATCAGCGATCACACTTGTGTGATTCGTCCCGGTCGGCCGGTACCATCTGTGGTCGATGCAGCAGGCTGAATGGTTTCTCGATGATGTTCCCGCCGACTCACCGCTGTTCGCCGACCTGAATCCGACCCAACGTGAGGCGGTCGCCGCCACCGAGGGTCCGGTTGTGGTGGTTGCGGGAGCAGGGTCTGGCAAGACCCGCGTTCTCACCTATCGCATTGCCCATTTGATCATGGACCTTCGGGTCGCACCCGATTCGATCCTTGCCATCACCTTCACCAACAAGGCTGCCAATGAGATGAAGGAACGGGTTGGTGCTCTGGTGGGCAGCATGGTCCGCTCGATGTGGGTGAGCACATTTCACTCGGCATGTGTGCGGGTTCTCCGTCGAGAAGCACACAGACTCGGATACAGGTCAGCTTTCACCATCTACGACGACGCCGACTCAATTCGCCTGCTTCGGATGGTGATCAAGGATCTCGACCTCGACACCAAACGTTTTCCGGAAAAGGCGATGAAAGGCGTCATCTCCAAGGCAAAGAGCGAGTTAGTTGATTACGAGTCGTTCGCCGACCAGGGAGAGGGTTTCTTCCACGAGCAGGTTGCAGATATCTACCGCCTGTATCAGCAACGCATGGTCGAGGCTTCGGCGATGGACTTCGACGACCTGATCATGGTCTCAGTGGAGCTCTTCGCGGCATTTCCCGACGTTCTCGAGACCTATCAACACCGGTTTCGATATGTGCTTGTCGACGAGTACCAAGACACCAATCGCGCCCAATACATGCTGGTCAAACAGCTGACCGCTACCCATCGCAACCTGTGTGTAGTCGGTGACTCCGACCAGTCGATATACAAGTTTCGCGGGGCTGATATCAGGAACATCCGGGACTTCGAGAAAGACTATCCCGACGCCAGGGTCATCATCCTCGATCAGAATTATCGGTCCACCGAAACGATTCTGGAAGCCGCCAACTCAGTCATTGCCAACAATACCAAGCGGACCTCAAAGCACCTCTGGTCCGATCGCGGGCGTGGCGATGAGATCATCCGGTTTGAGGCTGAGGATGAGCATGACGAGGCGGGTTTCGTCGTGGACGAGATTGAGCGACACCAAGGCGAGGGGTTCAATCTGGCCGATATGGCCGTGTTTTTCCGTACCAACGCCATGTCGAGGGTCATCGAGGATGTGTTTGTCCGCCGCAGAATTCCCTACACGGTGGTGGGGTCGGTGAAGTTCTACGATCGCAAAGAGATCAAAGACGCGGTTGCCTATTTGAGAGCTCTAGTCAACCCGACCGACGAAGTCTCAATGAAGCGGATCATCAACGAACCGCGTCGTGGAATCGGGCAGACCACCGTCGCCCATTTGGATCGTTATTCGCAGACCCATCGAATCAGCTTCCACGAAGGGCTCCAGCGGGCAGGGGAGATCCCTCAACTGAACGCTAGAGCACAGAGGTCAGTTCTCGAGTTTGTCGCCCTACTCGACCGTATCCGCGAGAAAGCTGAGGCTGGAGGTGTGGAGGAGGCGATTCAAGCTGTCTTCGATGACACAGGAATGGTTGCCAACCTCGAATCGGAGCGCACCATCGAAGCGATGGGGCGGGTGGAGAACCTTCGTGAGCTCGCCGGTGTCGCCGCTGAATTCGAGAGCTCCAACGAAGGAGCTGTCATCGGTGACGAGGACTTCGACGACCTTGACAATCTGCGCCGATTGGAGATCTTCTTGGAGTCGACCGCACTGGTTGCAGACATAGATGAATGGGATAAGGGCGCTGGAGCAGTGACGCTGATGACCCTGCACACTGCCAAAGGCTTGGAGTTCCCGGTTGTGTTCATGGTCGGGATGGAAGACGGGGTTTTTCCTCACATGCGCTCTCTTGGCGATCCAGACGAACTGGAGGAGGAGCGTCGTCTCGCATACGTCGGGATCACAAGAGCGCAGGATCTGCTCTATCTGACGTCGGCTTGGCAGCGGATGCTGTTCGGTGGCTCTAGCTACAACCCGCCGTCACGGTTTCTCAAGGAAGTGCCTGACGAATTGCTGCGGATGGCGCCAAAGCGACAGCGCCGCAGGCCGGCAGATCGCGCAGCCGCATCCGGTCCCAGGACCACAGTGGCTCCGGGCGAGGTCTCTGCCGGTGATCGTGTTCGTCATGACAAGTGGGGTCTTGGCACGGTGCGGGAGATAGTTGGTGAAGGCGACCGGGCTGAAGCTGAAGTGATGTTTGACACTCAGGGCAAGAAGCGTCTCCTCTTAGCGTGGGCCCCGCTCGAAAGAGCATGATCGAATTCCGTGGGGAAAGGGCCCGGCGACGAAGTCTTGATGACGCGTCTACTCGGCTAGAACGGCCATATTTTTGGAAGGCTGAAAAGCACGATCGTGGTCCCGACGAACATCACCGTGGCGATGATCACAGCGAGCAAACTGTTTCGGCTGTTGTTCAGCTTGGAGCTGACACCTATGAAAAAGAGCACTAGGGCAAAAGCCACCACGGTGAGCACATAGTCGTCTGAGTTCTGGTTGGCTTGCCCGGCCGCGGCGGCGAAGTCGTCGGCCTCCTGCTGGAGGCGCGATGCCTCGAGGCTGTCGGCGAGCACATACTCCTCCATTGCAAACGGTGTCGGAGGAGCTGTTTCTTGGTCTTCTGCGAGCGCGACCACCCATGCATTCATCGCAGGCGCAAACTCAGGTCTCATCCTTTCAAACAGGAATCCGGACAATGTTCCTTCGGTTGGCTCGTAGAGGTCGCCTGGCGCGAAGCTGATAAATCCGTCGTTTCTATCGGAATTGAAAGCATCGAGCCAAGACGTGTAGATGGCGACGTCGACACCAGCCAGCTGACCTGCACGAGTGTCGAAACGGGTCGATTCGGTGCGGGTCGCTCCGGCCCTGCTGAAACTGGTGGCTTGCTCACCGCTCCATTTGGCACTTTCGAATGCTGCCCAAGCGGTGAAAATCGCAGCCAAAGCCAAGACGATTGTCGCTAGCAACTCGATACGATCCGAGGTTCCGAGCAGCTTGGTCTGTTTCTCTTCTTTGGTCATGGCTTCGAGAAGTTAGTCGACTTCAGGCTGTGTCGACACCCGAAACCAACTCGTTCCAGCTGGTGACGAACTTGTCGACCCCTTCGTCTTCGAGAGTTTGCCCCACGTCGTCGTAGTCGACACCGACTGCGCCAAGCTCATCAAGATTATTGCGAGCTTCTTCGATGTCGAGGTCGCTGAGTTGTGACGGATTGGGGTTGCCATGATCCTGGTAGGCCTCGATTGTCTCCAGAGGCATCGTGTTGACGGTATTGGGAGCCACCAGGTCTTCGACATAGAGAAGATCCCGGTACTCCGGGTTCTTGGTGGATGTCGAGGCCCAAAGTGGTTTCTGGGGACGTGCTCCATTGACTGCGAGCTGGGTGTATCTCGACGATCCAAACTCTTTGATGAACTCGCCATACGCGACTCGAGCGTTGGCCACCGCGGTCACACCCTTCAGGGCTTGGGCACGGGTCGACCCAATTTCGTCGAGTCTTCGGTCGACTTCGCTGTCGAAACGGGAGACGAAGAAAGAGGCGACTGAGGCGACTGAGGCCAGGTCACCTCCCATTTCGTTGAAATCATCCAGGCCGGCGAGATAGGCATCGATGACTTCGAGGTATCGCTGGAGCGAAAAGATCAAGGTCACGTTGACCGAAATTCCCTCGCCGATGAGCTGACGGATTGCGGGAATGCCTTCAGGTGTCGCCGGAACTTTGACGAGGAGGTTGGGGCGGCTGATTTGCTTGACCCAATCTCTGGCCTCGCCAACCGTGGCATCGGTATCTGAGGCCAGAGTCGGAGATACTTCGACCGATACGAATCCATCCCGACCCTGTGTCGAAAGATGAACATCAGCTAGCTCGTCACATGCGCGGGTGATGTCGGACGCCATCAGGCTCTTAACGATTTCTTCGGTCGACGTGCCTCCTGACTTCAGATCCTGGAGTTGTTCGGTGTAGTCATCGGAGCCGACGATCGCACCGGCGAAGATCGTCGGGTTGGACGTGACCCCCGAGACTGCATCTTCTTCGATGCGTCTCGCCAGTTCGCCCGAGTCGAGCATCGCTTTGGAGATTTGGTCTGACCAGACGCTGACACCCGAGTCGGCGAGACCGTGGAGATTGGATTTGGGCACTTCTAGAGAGTAGGGCTGTAGAGGAGTCCTGCGCCACATGACAGGATGCGGTGTCTTTTTGCGAAGGCACGACAACTGAACGAAGGCTGTGCTCAGTCGCTCACTCGACGTCGAAGGGGAGCAATCTGAAGTGTCGGCCACTCAACGAGCGGACGCTTCGGAAGTGGCGCTGGTCCAGGGTGAGGATGTCGTCTGTGCCCATGTCGCGGGCATGGATTACCAGCGAAGCATCGACAAGTCCGAGGTCGAGGTCGGTGTAGGTCGCCATTATCTCCGTGGCAGCTTTCAGCGTTTCTTCGGTGAATGCGAGAATCTGGTATTCGGGCCCGGCCAGAGCGACCGAGATCTTGGCAGCGAAACGGTGTCCGAGTTGTCGCGATGTGAGGTAGTCGATCTCGGTCAACACACCGGGCGAAACGAGCCGGGCGTCGGCATTTCGAAGCGCCATCGCAGACTCGGTGTGATGTGGTTGATCAGCTGAGAATGCTGAGAGGATTCCGCTGGTGTCGCAAATCACATGTCTTCCATGACGTCGCCAGCCATTCCCTCGAGCAAGTCGTCCACCCTGCCCGCGATGTCTATCCCGAACCCATTGGGAAACAGAGGGAGGTCTGGGATGGGTGGATTTGAATCACCGAGAAGTGACTCCACCGCAGTCCTGATCACCTCGGCCTCGGTCACCCGGCGCCGGGCAGCTTCCCGCTCGATTACAGCCTTCATCTCCTCGGGAAAGTACACCGTGGTCCGTTTCATGCCATATATGATGCCATACATAGTCCAATCACCAATGATTGCCTACCAGTTTGATCACGACGATCCAACGCCGTTGTGGTCAACTAGCGAGACACCACTAGCCTTTGTCGCCGGTCATGCCCAGACGAATTCTCATCGCAAAACCAGGTCTCGATTGACACGATCGTGGTGCCAAGGCCATCGCTCGCGCGCTTGGGGACGCAGGGTTCGAGGTGATCTACTCAGGTCTTCACCAGACCCCGTCCCAGATAGCGGAAATCGCATTGCAGGAAGACGTT